>NZ_BAAARV010000025.1:385833-395317 GCF_039532525.1 Dactylosporangium salmoneum | reverse complement strand
TCGGCGGCCGCGGCCAGCCGGGCGGCGATCTCGTCGGCCCGCGCGACGGCCGCGGCGACGGATCGGCGCAGCGCCTCCTCGCGCCGCTTGCGCTCCTCCTCGCGGCGGCGCCGCTCCCGCTCCCGCCGCTCCTGCTCGGCCCGCTGCCGGCGCAGCTCGCCGCCGCGGATTTCGTGGTACTTCGGCGATCCGCTCAAAATCCAGCCTCCCTAGCGATGAGTCCCAGGCGCTCCTCGAGGCGCGGGCGCAGTCCGGCCACCGGCGGGACGCCGAGCCAGCGCACCGTGGCGTCGGCGGCCACCTCGAACTGCAGCCCCGCGCTCTCGTCCGGCTCGGCGGCGAGCCCCGCGTGCCGGTCGGTGAGCAGGTGGATGCGCTGGTTGGCCGAGCCGCGCCAGCGCACGGCGGCCTGCCGGCCGACCAGATAGGGCCCGTCCACGAGCACGTCCAGCGCGGCCAGCAGGCGGCGCTGGTCCGCGCTGCCGTGTCGGCGCAGGTGCTCGATCGTGTAGCCGGTGTAGGCGAGCACCGACAGGTCGCGGCGGGCGCGCACCCGCGCGACGAGCTCGGCCACGGCGCCGGCCTGGGCGAAGGGCTCGCCGCCGGAGATGGTGAGCCCGTCCGCGGCCTCGCGCGCGACCTGCTCGGCCAGCTCGGCCACGGGCACGTCGCGGCCGCCCTCGAACGGGATCCACTGTGGACTGACGCACTCCCGGCAGCCGATGCCGCAGCCCTGGACCCACACGACGAAGCGGCTTCCGGGCCCCAGCACGTGGCAGGCGGGGTGGGTCTCGGCGACCCGCAGCAGCGCCGTCATGCCCACCTCCGCGCGGCCGGGCGCGAGCGCCGGGCCAGGGCGGCCGCCGTCGGCGCGGTCGCGGCGCCGCCCGCCGCCGGGTAGTGCTCGCCCAAGCCGTGGTGACGGCGGTGGCACCAGACGCAGGCGGACAGGCCCTGGCGGTGGAAGTGGGCGGCGTCGTACCGGCAGCCGATGAGCTCGCGCTGCGCCTCCCCCAGCGCCGCGTCCCACTCCGCCGTGCCCGGGCGCGCGGTCGGGTCCCCGCTGAACGCCCGCCGGGCCAGCGCGACGACCGGCTCCGGCAGCAGCTCGGCGGTGAGCCGGCCCGGCACGGGCACGAACCGGTGCGGCTCCAGCAGCGGGCTGGCGCCGGCGCCGATGTTGCCCTCGATGCCGCGGTCGGCGCCCTCGCGCGGGATGCCCTCGAACGGGTGGTCGCCCTCCATGAGCAGCTGGCAGATCAGCACCGCCAGGCCGAACAGGTCGTGGCTCACGTCGCCGTGCGCGAGGGCCTGCCCCGGCGCGTACTCCGGGGTGACGTGCTCGGCCGGGAACGCCCGCCCGGTCGCCGGGTCGGTGAACTGGACGCTGTCGCAGTCGATGAGCACGACCCGGCCGTCCGGCTCGACCAGCACGTTGCCCGGGCTCACGTCGCCGACCACCACGCCGGCGCGGTGCAGCCGGCCGAACAGCCGGGTCAGGTTGCGCGCGACCCGCAGCAGCGTCGCCCAGTTCGGCCGCTCCAGCGCGGCCTGGCGCTGCTGCGGGTCGAACAGCGCGTGCAGCGAGACGCCCTCCACCCGGCGCAGCGCGACCGCGCGCACGTGGCCGGTGTCGTCGGTCAGCGGGTGCAGCGGCCAGGCGGCGTGGTGCTCCGGGGTGCCCGGCCACGCGGCCGGGGGCAGGCGCAGCAGCGCGGCCGTGCGCTCGTCCCTGGTCCCGGAGACGGTGCGGTACACCTTGAAGCAGAACCGCGGATTGCCGGCGCCGACCACGACCAGGCCCTGGGCGCCGCTGCCGATGGGCTGCGGGTCCGTGAGCACGACCGGGCGGCCCGGCTCGAAGTACAGCCTCATGCGCGGACCGCGAGGACCATCGTCTTGTCGTCGGCCGACGCCGCGGCGAACTCGGGCGAGTGCATGCGGTCGGTCAGCATCGCCGGGGAGTGCTCGGGGCCGGCGAAGGCGCTGAAGTACCGCCCGAAGTCCTGCGGCGCCCGCAGCACCCGTCCGCCGGCCGGCCCGCGCCCCGCGGCCAGGGCCGGCTCGACGAGCCCGTCGGTGCACAGCGCGAGCCCGGTCACCGCCGGGTCGAACAGCAGCTCCGCGCGCAGCGAGGCGGCCCGCCCGGGCGAGGTGAGGAACACCGCGGCGCCGTCGTCGGGCCCGGTGTCGGGCGGCACCAGCAGGTGCGTCCCGCCGCCGGCGTGCTCGACCACCGCGAAGCAGTCCCCGACCGCCACGAACAGGAAGGCCGGCGGGTGCGCGACGACGGCGAGCACCGTGGTGGCGAGGTCGGCGGGCGGACGGCCCAGCCCGGCGACCCAGGCGTCGAAGGTGTGCAGGAACCGGGAGACGTACCGCCGGCGCAGATCCCACCACCCGGAGCGCTCCCGCGGCGGCGCGCCGGCCAGGTCCTCGGCGACCCGGCAGGCCGCGGCCACGGCCGTGCGCGCGCCGCACGCCGACCACGCGGCCGAGCCGGCCCCGTCGGCCACCGCCAGCACGAAGCCGTCCCCGAGCCGCCGGTAGGCGTGGGCGTCCTGGTTCTCCCCGCCGCCGGCCAGGTGCAGCGGGCCGGCCGCCTCCGCGGTCACCACCCGCCACCCGGGCGGGAACTTCGCCGCCGCCACCGTCAGAGCCCGGTCTGGCGGATGAACCAGTCCTGCAGCTCGCGCAGCTCCCCGACGGTGTCCTGCACCCCGGCCTGCACCACCTCCGCCGGCGCGTTGCGCCCGCTGCTCATGACCCGGTCGATGCTCTGGCGCACCGCCTGCAGCACGAGGCTGAAGTTGTTGCGCTCCATGAGGTAGTTCGCCTGCGGCGCCAGTCCCTCCAGCACCTGCCGGTCGGCCCCGCGCACCCCGAAGGCGAAGAACAGCAGCCGCTGCTCCGCCTCCTGCCGGCGCAGCTCCTGGGCCAGGTCCCGCCACCGGTCGCTGGGCCGCCCGTCCTCGTCGCTCGGCGCCCCGTCGGTCAGCAGGTACACCAGCGGCCGGTACGCCATCGCGATCCCCTGCTCGGCGAGCTCCTCGCGGCGCCGGTCCACCAGCGCGAGGGCCCGCTGGATCGCGGGCACCATCGGCGAGTACCCGGACGCCACCAGCGTCGGCGGCGCGAACTCCCCGACCGGCACGAACGGCGACGGCAGCGGGTCGCGCCCGCGCCCCGACGGGTCGACGACGGTCGCCCCGCCCTCGCCGCCGGCCCCGAACGAGACCAGCGCGATCTCCCCGATCCGGCACAGGTTGGCATCGGCCCGGACCTCGTCGCGCCATGCGGCGAGCGCCGCGTTGAGCTCCCCGATCGCGTCCTGCTCGCGCATCGAGGACGAGTTGTCGACGACGAGGGCGATGAGCAGCCGGCTCTTCGCCCCCTGCACGTCCGGGAACGGGCCGGTCATGCCGCCTCCCTCTCGACGCCCAGGACGTCCCCGCCGGCCGCGGCGACGACGCACGCGGTGCCTGGCGTGTACGCCTCGTGCTGCCCCGATGGCGCGGTGGCCCAGCACAGGAGGGGGCCGTGGGCGACGTACCCGCCGGCCGCCGTGAAGTGGGTGCGCACCTCGACCCGGTCGCCGGCCGCGGGCTCCCCGGGCTGCGGCGCGAGCTCGACGGGCGCTTCGTCCGGCACGGTCCTCGCTTCGTCCGGCACGGTCCTGTTGAGCAGCAGGGTGAGTGCGCCGACGGAGACGACGCCGACGGTGACGCCGGCGGCGAGGTTGAACCCGCCCTCGCCGTCGGCGATGCGCCCCGCGGCCAGGGCCAGCGCGGCGGGGGTGCTCAGGCCGAGGGCCCGCATGAGCGGCGGCTGCTTCACGCCGTACCCTGACGGACAGTTCGGCGTGTAGTTTTCCGGCTACGCTGAGGTACGCTAAGTAATCTTGTTTGTGTAAATATGTTAGGGTGTCATTAGGCGGAGCGGCACCCAGCCCGAGTCATGCAGTGGGGGTCGGTAGCGCTCCCGACGCAGCCTTGGCGGCGGCATCGGCCAGAGCCGGAATCGCGGGCAGGTCGAGCGCGGAGACGGTGATGCGCACTGCGGGCGGGGTCGCGATGCGGTAAAGCGCCCCGGGGGCCACCGCATAACCGGCCTCCCGCAGCCGGGCCACGGCGGCGGTCTCGTCCGGCACCGACAGCCAGACGTTGAGCCCGGTGCGACCGGTGACCGTCAGCCCGCGCGCCCGCAGCGCGTCGACCAGCGCGGCACGGCGGGCCTCGTACTCGGCCCGCGCCCTCGCCACCGTCGCGGCCGTGGCCGGATCGCCCCACAGGTCGGCCACCAGGCGCTGCAGGACCAGCGAGACCCAGCCGGTGCCCAGCCGCTGCCGCCCCGTGAGCCGGGCGATGGTCGCGGCGTCCCCGGCCACGACGGCCAGGCGCAGGTCGGGGCCGAAGGGCTTGCTCACCGACCGCACGAACCCCCACGCCCCGGTGGCCCCGGCCAGCGGGTGCAGCGGCTCGACCGAGAGCTCGCCGGCGTGGTCGTCCTCGATCACCAGCGCGTCCGGGTGCGCCGCCAGCACCGCGCGCAGGTCGGCGGCGCGCGGCGCGGTGACGCTGGCGCCGGTCGGGTTGTGGGCGCGGCTGGTCACGACCACGGCACGCGCGCCCGCACGCAGGGCGTCGGCCAGGCCCTGCGGATCGGGGCCGGCGTCGTCGACCCGGACCGGGACCGGGCGCAGCCCGAGCGCCGCCACCAGGTCGAGCAGGTTGGCCCAGCCGGGGTCCTCGACCGCGACCCGGTCGCCGGGCAGCAGATGGGCGCCGAGCAGGCGCTCGACGCCGTCGAGGGCCCCGCCGACCACGGCCAGCTCGGCGGCGTCGACCCCCTCGCGGCCGAGGGCCTCGCGGGCCGCGGTGCGCAGCGGAGCGTAGCCGGTGCCGCCGGCGTACCCGGTCGGGGGCGGAGCGGCGGCCAGCCGGGCGAGGGCCGGGCCGAGGTCGGGCAGCAGGCGCGGGTCGGGGCCGCCGGAGGCCAGGTCGAGGGTGCCCTCGGGGACCTCGAGGCGGAACTGGCCGCGGGCGGCGGCCAGGGCCGGGCGGGGGCGGACCCTCGTACCCTGGCGGCCGGCCGACTCGGCGATGCCGCGCTGGCGAAGGGCCTGGTAGGCGGCGGCCACCGTGGCCGGGCTCACCCCCAGCTGGGTGGCGGCCGCCCGGATGGGGGGCAGCGCGGCGCCGGCGGAAAGGGCGCCGGAGCGTACGCCGGCCTCCACGGCGGCCGAGATCTCGCTCGCCGTGCGGCCGGCCAGAGCGAAGCCTGCGGTCACCCTCCGACCCTACGACAATCCCCCGAACCCGCAGCGCAACGAGGACCGCACGACAATCCCGAACCCGCAGCACAGCAAGACCCGCAGCGCACGCGAAGACCCGCGGCACAGCAAGACCCGCAGCGCACGCGAAGACCCGCAGCGCACGCGAAGACCCGCAGCGCACGCGAAGACCCGCAGCGCACGCGAAGACCCGCAGCGCACGCGAAGACCGCAACCGGCGCCGCGAAGTTGGCAATGGCATTGGCAACGGGTTGACAGCGCCCTGACGCAATGGCAACGATCGATGAGAGAGCGCTCTCTTGACCACCCCGCCATGTGATGCGAAAGCGCTGAAGGTGAGGCATCGTGTCCACCGCAAGAGTCATGTCCGCACTCGCCCTGGTCGCCGGGGGCCTCGTCGGGCTCGCCACCGCCGCCGCGGTCGCGCCCGGGGCCGCCCAGGCCGAGACCGTGCCACCGGCGCCCGCCGGCTGGACGACCGTGTTCGGCGACGACTTCGCCGGGGCCGCCGGGGCGCCGCCCTCGTCGGCGAACTGGTTCTACGACATCGGGACCGGGTTCGGCACCGGCGAGAAGGAGCACACCACCAACTCGACGCAGAATGTGTACCTCGACGGCTCCGGCCACCTGGTCCTCCAGGCCATCAACAACGGGGGGACGTGGACCTCAGGCCGCATCGAGAGCACCCGCTCCGACTTCCAGGCGCCGCCCGGCGGCAAGCTGCAGATGACGGCGTCGATCCGCCAGCCGAACCCGTCCGGCGGGCTCGGGTACTGGCCCGCGTTCTGGGCGCTGGGGGCGCCGATGCGCACCGGCGGCGGGTGGCCGCAGTCGGGCGAGATCGACATGATGGAGAACGTCAACGCGCTCGACGAGGCGTCCCAGACCCTGCACCACGCGGCGGGGAGCCAGGGGCACGGGCTGATTGCGTGCCCGGCGGCCGGGTCGTCGTGCCAGACGGGGTACCACACCTACTCCGTCATCGTCGACCGCACGAACACCGCCGCCGAGTCGTTGCAGTTCCTCATGGACGGCGTCGTGGAGAGCACGATCACCCAGTCGCAGGTCGGCACCTCGACCTGGCAGCAGGCGATCGACCACGGGTTCTTCATCATCTTCGACCTGGCCATCGGCGGGAACTACCCCGACGGGATCGCCGGGTTCACCACCCCGACGGCGGCCACGACGTCCGGCGGCGCGATGAGCGTGGCCTACGTGGCCGTCTACGAGCAGGGCGGCAACTCGACGCCCACGGCCACCCCGACCGCGACCGGGCAGGTCAAGGGCATCAACGGGCTGTGCCTGACCAACCAGAGCTCGCTGAACGTGGCCGGTAACCCGATGGGCGTGTCGACCTGCAACGGTACGGCGGGCCAGCAGTGGACCACCTACTCCGACAACACGGTCCGGGTCCAGGGCGGCTGCCTCGACGTCGTGTCGGCCGGGAAGACCAGCGGCACCAACGTCGACTGGTACCCCTGCAACCAGTCCAACGCGCAGGCCTGGACCCGCCAGGCCAACGGCTCCCTGGTCAACCCGAACTCCGGGCTGTGCCTGTCCGACCCGGGCGGGAACACCACCGCGCGGCTGGTGATCGAGACCTGCAACGGCTCCGCCCAGCAGACGTGGACGACGCCGAGCGGCACCACGCCGGGCAACACGGTCACCGTCACCAACCCGGGCAACCAGACCCACGCCGTCGGCAACGCGGTGCGGCTGCCGATCGCCGCGACCGACTCGGCGTCCGGGCAGACGCTGACCTACGGCGCCACCGGGCTGCCGCCGGGGCTGAGCATCGACCCGGCGACCGGGATCATCTCGGGCGGGCCGAACGCGGCGGGCACGTACACGGTGACGGTCACCGCGACCGACACCACGGGGGCGGCGGGCAGCGCGACGTTCACCTGGACGGTGACGCCGGGCCAGGGTCCGGCGTGCGGCACGACGAACATCGCGCGCAACGGGCACGCCACGTCGTCGGGCAACGAGGGCGCGGGGCTGCCGCCGGACAACGCGATCGACGGCAACCCGAACACCCGCTGGTCGAGCGCGTTCAGCGACCCGCAGTGGATCACCATCGACCTGGGCGCCACGTATTCGGTCTGCAAGGTGGTGCTCAACTGGGAGGCCGCCTACGGCAAGGCGTTCCAGATCCAGACGTCCGCCGACGGCGCCAGCTGGACGACGATCTACAACACCGCCACCGGCACGGGCGGCGTGCAGACGCTCGACGTGAGCGGGTCCGGGAGATACATCCGGATGTACGGCACCCAGCGGGCCACGGGCTACGGCTATTCGCTGTGGGAGTTCGAGGTGTACGCCACCGGCACCGTCAGCAGCTGCGGCACCGCCAACGCGGCGCTGGGCCGGCCGGTGACCGCCTCGTCGCAGCAGAACGCCGCCTTCCCGCCGGCGAACGCGGTCGACGGCAACACCGGCACCCGCTGGTCGAGCGCGGCGTCCGACCCGCAGTGGCTGCAGGTCGACCTGGGCGCGACCCAGAACATCTGCCGGGTCGGGCTGAACTGGGAGGCCGCCTACGCCAAGGCGTTCCAGATCCAGGCGTCGACCGACGGCACGAACTGGACGACGATCTACTCCACCACGACCGGGACCGGCGGCGCGCAGACGCTCGACGTGGCCGGGTCCGGCAGGTACGTCCGCATGTACGGCACCCAGCGGGCCACCCAGTACGGGTACTCGCTGTGGGAGTTCCAGGTGAACTCGAAGACCCTGGCATAAAAGGGCGTGACGGCAAGCCCTGACGGCCCGGCCGGCACCGGGCCGTCAGGAGCCGGGGCGGACCAGTCCGGTTTCGTAGGCCAGGACGACCGCCTGCGCGCGGTCGCGCAGCCGCAGCTTGGTGAAGATCCGCGCCACGTGGGTCTTCACCGTGGCCTCGCTCAGGGTCAGCTCCCGGGCCAGCTCGGCGTTGGACAGCCCGTGCCCGAGCAGGGTCAGCACCTCCAGCTCGCGCGGGGTCAGCGGGCCGAGGTCGCGATGCAGCGGCGCCGGGCCGTCCTGCGCGGCGAACCGCTCCACCAGCCGGCGGGTGATCGACGGGGCGAGCAGGGCGTCGCCGGTGCCGACCAGCCGTACCGCGTTCGCCAGATGCTCCGGGGTGACGTCCTTGAGCAGGAAGCCGCTCGCCCCGGCGACCAGCGCCGCGTAGACGTAGCGGTCCAGGTCGAACGTGGTGAGCATGATGACCCGGCAGCCGGGCAGGCGGGCGACGATCTGCCGGGTGGCGGCGAGCCCGTCGAGGTTCGGCATGCGGATGTCCATGAGGATCACGTCGGGGCGCAGCCGCTCGGCCGCGGAGACCGCCTCCACGCCGTCGGCGGCCTCGCCGACGACCTCCACGCCGCGGGCGTTGAGGATCATCCGGAATCCGGTGCGCACGAGCGCCTGGTCGTCGGCGATCAGCACCTTCGGTTCGCCGGTCACGCCGGGTCCAGCGGGATCCGGGCGCGGACGCGGAAGCCGCCGCCGAGGCGCCGCCGGGCGTCGAGGTCGCCGCCGTACACCGCGACCCGCTCGCGCAGGCCGACGAGCCCCCGCCCGGTGCCCTGGGGCGGCCGGGCGACCGGATCGCCGCCGGACAGCACGCTCGGGCCGGTGTTGAGGACCTCGATGCGCAGGTGGCGCTCGGCGTAGCGGACCTCGACCTCGGCCCGGTCGGCCCGGCCGTGCCTGAGGGCGTTGGTCAAAGCCTCCTGGATGATCCGGTACGCCGTGACGTCGATCCCCGCCGGCAGCGCCCTCGGCTCGCCGCCGATGCGCACGTCCACCGGCAGCCCGGCGAAGGCGATGCGGTCCACCAGCCGGGAGAGCCCCGACAGGCCCGGCTGGGGCGCGATGTCCTCGGCGGGCTCGGCGTCCGGGGAGCCGTCGGGCGCGGGCGCGAGCAGCCCGAGCAGGTGGCGCAGCTCCTTGAGCGCGTCGCGGCCGGCCCCCTCGACCGCGGCGAGGGCGCCGGCGGCGTCGGGCGGCACGGCGTGGCCGGTCGCGGCCAGCACCTCCCGCGCCGCGCCGGCCTGCACGACCATGACGCTCACGTTGTGGCTGACGATGTCGTGCAGCTCCCGGGCGATGCGGGCCCGCTCGGCCTCCACCGCCGTGGCGGCGGCCACCTGCCGCTCACGTTCGAGCAGCCAGCCCCGCTCCTCCAGCGCGCGGCGGTGCCGGCGG
>NZ_BAAARV010000025.1:279894-385791 GCF_039532525.1 Dactylosporangium salmoneum | reverse complement strand
CAGCCGAGCGCGACGGCGGCCGCCGCGGCCAGCGCGCACGCCGCCGCCAGCCCGGCGACGAGGACGGTCACCCCGCCCACGATGCCAGACGGCCGGCCGCGCGGCATCGGTCCCCGGGTCCACCGCCGTACATCTGCGGGATGACGGCGGCCGGAGACCTGCATCCGCTGGTGGAAGCACCCGCGGTACCGGAGCAATAGCGTTTGGGTCATGACAACGGTGGTGCGCCTGGACGACGTGCGCAAGGAATACGCCGGCACGACCGCCCTCGACGGGGTGACCCTGCGGGTCGAGGCGGGCGAGGCGGTCGCGGTCATGGGCCCGTCCGGCTGCGGCAAGTCGACGCTGCTCAACCTCATCGCCGGCCTGGACCGGCCGACGGCGGGGCGGGTCGAGGTGCACGACGAGGACCTCGGCGCGCTGAGCGAGACCGGCCTGGCCCTGTTCCGCCGGCGCCGGATCGGCATGATCTTCCAGTTCTTCAACCTGCTCGACGACCTGCCGGCGCTGGACAACGTGGCGCTGGCCGCCCAGCTCATGGGGGTGCGGGCCCGGCCGGCCCGGCAGCGGGCGCTGGAGCTGCTGGACGAGCTCGGCATCGCCGAGCGGCGCAACGCCTACCCGGCCACGCTCAGCGGCGGGGAGCGGCAGCGGGTCGCGGTCGCCCGGGCGCTGATGAACCGCCCGGCGCTGCTGCTGGCCGACGAGCCGACCGGCGCGCTGGACAGCCGCGCCGGCGAGCAGGTGATGGACCTGCTGCTCGACCTCAACCAGATCGGGCAGACGCTGCTGCTGGTCACGCACGACAAGGCGATGGCCGAGCGCTGCGCCACCCGGGTCGTCGACCTGGCCGACGGCCGCGTCGCGGGCGAGCGGGCCCTGGAGCGGGCCGCATGAACGCCGTGTGGAGGGCGGCCCGCGCGGCCGTGCGGCGGCGCAAGCTGCAGACGTTCGTCATCGCCGTGGTGGCGCTGTTCTCGACGGCGACCGTGGTGGTCGCGCTGGGGCTGCTCGACGCGTCCAGCGCCCCGTTCGACCGGGCCTTCGCGCAGCAGCGCGGGCCGCACGTCGTCGCGACGTACTCGACGGCCGGCCCGCCCGTCGCGAGCGGCGCGGAGGCGGTCGCCGGCCCCTTCGAGCAGCTGGTCCTCGACGTGCCGGCCGACGGCGGGCCGCTGTGGGCGACCGGGCCGCTGACCGTGGTCGGGCGGGCCGACCCCGGCGGACCGGTGGACCAGGTCCGGGTGTGGGCGGGCCGCTGGGCGAGCGGTCCGGACGAGGTCGTGCTGGCCAACGAGCCGCCCCCGCGCGGCCAGGAGCACTTCTTCGCCGACGAGATCCTCGGCAGGACGGTGACGGCGCCCGGGAAGCCGGCGCTGACGATCGTGGGGCTGGCGTACAGCGTCGGCCGCACCGCCGACCTCTGGGCCTCCCCCGCCACCGTGCGGCGCCTCGGCCCGACCGGCGCGCAGGTGCTCTACCGCTTCCGCGCCGCCGCCACGCCGGGGCAGGTGGACGCGGCCATCGCCGGCCTGCCACGCGACGGGCTCGTCGCCACGCGGTCGTACCTCACGCTGAAGGCCGCCGTCGCCGCCGGCCCGGGCACCATCCTGCCGTTCCTCGTCGTCTTCGGGGTGCTCGGGCTGATCGTCGCCGTGCTGATCGTGGCCAACGTGGTCAGCGGCGCGGTCATCTCCGGCTTCCGCCACATCGGCGTGCTCAAGGCGCTGGGGTTCACGCCGCGCCAGGTGGTCCTGGTGTACCTCGCGATGGTGACCCTGCCGGCGACGGCCGGCGCCCTGCTCGGCACCGTGCTGGGCACCATCGCCGCGAAACCGCTGCTGCAGAACGCGTTCCTGGGCCTCGGCTTCGGCGGCGACGTGCGCACCGGCGCCTGGGTGCCGCTCACCGGCGTCCTCGGCGTGCCGGCGCTGGTCGTGCTCACCGCCCTGGTGCCGGCGCTGCGGGCGCACCGGCTCTCCGCCGCCGCGGCGATCAGCGCCGGCTCCGCCCCGAAGCCGGGCCGCGGCCTGCGGGTCCAGCGGGCGCTGGCCGGCACCCGGCTGCCCCGCACGGTCAGCCTCGGCCTGGGTCTGCCCTTCGCCCGCCCGGGCCGCACCGGCCTGACCATGGCCGCCCTGCTGCTCGGCGTGGTCACGGTGACCTTCGCCAGTGGCCTGGCCACGTCGGTGATCCGCTACGGCGAGGCCACCGACCGCGCGGACGCGGTGCAGGTGCAGGTCCGGCCGAACAACCCGTCGCGGGGCGACCGCGCGTCGCAGCGCACCGATCCGCAGGTGGAGTCGCTGCTGCGCGGCCTGCCGGACACCGTCTTCGTCACCGCCGACCTCACCCTGCAGATCGCCGCCGACGGCCACCCCGACCCGCTCCAGGTCGACTTCCTGCGCGGCGACGCGACCACCATCGGCTACCGGGAGCTGCTCACCGAGGGCCGCTGGATGAGCGGCCCGGGCGAGGTGGTCGCCTCCTCCGCCACCCTGCACGACCTCGGGGCGCGGGTCGGCGACCGGCTGGAGCTGACGTACGACGGCCGCCGCGCGCCCGTGACGATCGTGGGCAAGGCGATGGAGGCCGGGATCGCCCACGGCGACCTGTTCGCCGACTGGTCCGCGTTCACCGCCCTGGCCCCGGACTACCACCTGGTGAACCACGAGGTGATGTACTTCGTCCGGATCGCGCCGGGCACGCCGGTCGACGCCTACCTGGCCGAGGTGCGCGCGGCCGACCCGGGCCTGCACGCCTGGCACGCCGTGCAGGGCCTGGGCAACTCCTTCACCGTCTCGGTGGTCACCATCTCGGTGGCGTTCTCGGTGATGATCGGCGTCGTGGCCGCCCTGAGCGTCTTCAACACGGCCCTGCTCAACGTCCGCGAGCGCCGCCGCGACCTGGGCATGCTGAAGTCGATCGGGATGACCCCGCGCCAGGTCGTCGGCATGACGCTCACCTCAATGGCCGCCCTGGGCGCGCTCGGCGGGCTGATCGGCATCCCGATCGGCATCGCCGCCCACCGCCTGATCGTGCCGATGGCCGGCCGCGCCGCGAAGATCGACCTGCCCGCCTCCCTCTTCCACGTGTGGCACCCGTCGACCCTGCTGGCGACCGCCCTGTCCGGCGTGGCCATCGCCGTCCTGGGCGCCCTGCTCCCGTCCCGAGCCGCCGCCCGCCTCCCCATCGCCGAGGTCCTCCACAACGAATAGCGCCCGGGTGGAATGGGGCAGTCGGCCGGGTGGGGCGGTTAGCGTCGAGGGATGTCTGTACTCGTCGCGTTCAGCGTCACGCCGCTCGGCACCGGGGAGGATGTCGGGGCCCTCGTGGCCGAGGCGGTGCGGGTGGTCCGGGCGTCCGGGCTGACCAACCGGACCGATGCCATGTTCACCTCCGTCGAAGGGGAGACCTGGGAGGAGGTCATGGCGGTGGTGCAGGCCGCGGTCGAGGTGGTGCAGGCCCAGGCGCCGCGGACCAGCACGGTGATCAAGGTGGACTGGCGGGACGGGCCTGTCGGGCGGCTCGACTCCAAGGTGAGCGTGGTGGAGCACCACCTGGCCGACTAGCGGGTCCTCAGGCGAGGCCGTCCAGGAAGCTCAGGGCGGCGCGGGCGTTCTCGTGGCGCCAGGCGGCCAGGATCGCGGCGAAGCCCGTCGCCTCCGCGCGGCGGCGGGCCAGGGCCGGCTCCAGGGGGGCGAGGACCTCGCGCTGGGCGGCGACCAGGGCGTCCAGCGCGCGGCCGCGCCGGCTCAGCAGGGCCAGCTTGACCAGGAACTCCGAGCGCAGGTCGCGCACGTGGCCGACCGGGCGGGCGAGCCAGACGGCGACCGCCGCGGCGCCGGCCTCGGTGGCGGTCAGGATCGAGCGCTGCGGGCCGCGGTGGCCGGCCGTGGTCTCGGTGACGACGAGCAGGCCGGCGGCGGTGAGGCGGTCGGCCGCGCGGTACACGATCGGCCTCGGCACGTGCCAGGCCCGGCCCACGTCGCCGTCCTCGGCGGTGAGCGCGGCGATCGCGAAGCCGTGCGCGGGGGCCTCGTCGACGAGGGACAGCACGATCCACTCGGCGAGCGACAGCGACGGCACCGGCACGATCGGCAGCCTATGCCGGGGGCTTCCGGGGACGGCTCGCGGTCGGTAGTCTCACTGTGACTACCGACGGAGGGGGCACCGGTGACACCCGTTGGGCTGCTGCCGGACGGCACGCCGCACTACGCCCCCGTCGGGGCGCTGCTCGCCGACGGGGACCGGGTCTGCTGCCACCTGTGCGGGCGGTGGTTCCTGTCGGTGGCGAGCCATCTGCGGTACCACGGCTGGAGCAAGGCCGCCTACATCGAAGCCTTCGGCCTCGAGCTGAGCAACCCGCTCAGCGGGGCCGCGACCAGCCGGCGCCGGGCCGATGCGCTGGGCGCGCGGCAGGCCGAGCCGGCCATCCTGCGGGCCCGGCTGGCGGCCCGGGAGCGCACGGCCCGCGGGACGCTGGCCGAGGCCGCGGCCCGCGCCGCCCGCGGACGGCCGCACCCGCTCGAGCGGCGGGCCAAGACACTCGCCGCGCTGGCCGTCGTCGACCCCGCCGCGCGGGCCGAGGGCAACCGGCGGCGCGGGGAGCGGCAACGGGCCCGGGTCGGGGCGCAGGTCGCGGCCCAGTTCGGGTTCGCGACGTTCGACGAGTACCTCGACGCGCGCCTGCGGGCCGGCCTCAGCATGGCGGCGATCAGCCGGGAGGCCGGGCTGCACAAGGACTGGGTGCACCGCCACGCCCCCGTCGACCGGCGCCACCCGCCCGGGGAGGCACGGCTGCTGCGGGCCGCGCAGGCGCTCGGGTTCGGCGACGCCGGGGAGTACCTGCGCGTCACCCACGTGGAGCAGCACCGCAGCGTGGCCGCGATCGCGCTGGAGGCCGGGGTGTCGCGCTGGACGGTGGCGGCGGCACTGCGGCACCGGGGCATCGAGCCGGTGCCACACGCCGACAAGCGGCACCGGTCGGAGGATCGCGACCGCGCGGTCGCGCGGCGGCTCGGGTTCGCCTCGGTCGGCGACTATGTGCGCGCCGAGCGGGCGCAGGGTCGGACCTGGGGATCGCTCGCGGCCGAGTCCGGAATCGCCCAGACCAGCCTGCGCAGATACGCGCAACGCGTTGTTAACATTGTCGTAAGTTGATGTTACTCGACTTCGGACAAGGCTTACTCAAGAGGGTTGACGCGAACCATTCGGTCCCGCAAGATCGCAGGCGATCACTTCCCCGAATTGCCGAAGGGACGTCAGTATCGTGACCGAAACCCCCCTGTGGCTGCAGGGCCGTTCGGCCGTTGTGGATGCCGCGGACCCGCAGGACTGGCGCGACGGCACCCCCGATTACCACCTGTCCCACACCGTCATGCCCGGACAGCGCACGCACCAGTTCGCGCCGGATTCGCTCGAGGCGATCGTCGAGAGCATCGTGCAGGTCTTCGAGATGGAGGTCTCGCACAAGAAGGACCCCGCGACCTGGGTCTCCATGGTGACGGAGCACTTCCGCACCAACGTCAACGGCGGCCCGTGGGCCACCGCCCAGGACATCGCCGACATCGGCAGCTACAACATCCTGATCGGCGACAGCGCCTTCTACAAGGCGGGCGAGGAATCGTTCGAGTCGTCCCACCACATCTTCCACAAGGCCTTCCCCGGCGGTTTCTACTGGGAGGTCCTGGAGGTGCTCAGCCCGCCCCCGGTCGTCACCTTCAAGTGGCGCCACTGGGGCGCTTTCACCGGCGAATACCACGGTTTCGCGCCGAACGGCGAAACCGTGGAGATGTTCGGCATCAGCGTGGCCAAGGTGAGCGACGACCTGAAGCTGCTCGAGGTCGAGCACTACTACGACCCGAACGCTTTCCTGGGCAAGCTGACCGGCGGCTGCCCGGTCGCGCACTAACGCATTTGCGAAACGACGAACGGCGTCATTCCAGCTCGTGTCCGGCCGTGCGGTCGACGTGGGCGGGGATGGCGCCGTCGGGCACGTCCCCGGTGCTCAGGGTGCCGGACGGCTCGAACATGAGGATGGAGCCGCCGGGCGAGGACGGCTTGTGCTCGGTGCCGCGGGGCACGACGAAGGTGTCGCCGCGGTACAGCACCACCGTGTGCTCGTGGCCGTCGGCGTCGCGCAGGGCGATGTCGAAGCGCCCGTCGAGCACCAGGAAGAACTCGTCGGTGTCGGCGTGGGTGTGCCAGACGTGCTCGCCGCGGGTGTGGGCCACCCGCACGTCGTAGTCGTTCATGCGCGCCACGATGCGGGGGCTGTACACGTCGGTGAAGGACGCGAGCGCTTCGGTCAGGTTCACGGGCTTCGCAGTCATGATGCCGATTCTGCGCGCCCGGGCGGCCGTCCGCCTTGTACGAAGCTGATCCTCGCCCGGTGCCCACTTCGCAGGTAGCCTCGCGCGGGTGACCGATCGCTGGCTGCTCGACCCCGACCTCTCGCTGCGCCCGGCCGCCAGCACGCCCGAGGTGCGCTTCGACAGCGCCGGGGAGACGCTGCTCGGCGTCCTGCACGTGCCGGCCGGCCCGGGGCCGCACCCGATCGCCGTGCTGCTGCACGGCTTCCCCGGCAACGAGCGCAACTTCGACCTGGCCCAGGCGCTGCGCCGGGCCGGCTACGCCGCGCTGGTGTTCCACTACCGCGGGTCGTGGGGCGTCGGCGGCACCTACTCGTGGACCGGCGTCCTGGCCGACGCCGCCCGCGCGGTCGCGGCCGCCCGTGATCTCGCGCCCGCGCACGACCTCGACCCGGACCGGCTCGCGCTCGTGGGCCACAGCCTGGGCGGGTTCACCGCCCTGCACACCGCCGCCGCGGACCCCTCCGTGCGCGCGGTGGCCGCCCTCGCCGCCTACGACTTCGGCGCCGTTTCTCAGGCCCCGGATGCGGTACTGCGCCAAGCCCACGCCATGTTCGGCTCCGACCTGCTGCCGTTGCGCGGCACCTCGGCCGACGCCCTGTTCGCGGAGATGCTGGCGGCGGGCGCGTCCTGGCGGCTGGACGGGCTGGCCGACGCGCTCGGCCCGCGGCCGGTGCTGCTGGTGGCGGCCGCGGATGACACCGTGGCCCCGCCGGCGCTGCACCACGAGCCGGTCGTCGCGGCGTACGGCGCCCTGCCCCGGTTCTCGCACCTGGCGCTGCCGGCGGACCACGCGTTCTCGGGCCGGCGGGTCGCGCTGACCCGCGAGGTCATCTCATTCCTGGACCGAAGCTTGGCGTGAGGCGCGCCGGCACGCGAGGTGACCTCGTCCCTGGACCGAGGCTTGGCGTGAGGCGCGCCGGCACGCGAGGTGATCTCGTCCCTGGGCCGAGGCTTGGCGTGAGGCGCGCCGGCACGCGAGGTGATCTCGTCCCTGGGCCGAGGCTTGGCGTGAGGCGCCCGAGGCGCGCCGGCACCCGGCTCCTCACTGCGCGGGCAGGTCCGCGCGGTGCCGGGTAGGCCGCTCCACGGCCAGCGTGCCGTCCGGGTTCTCCGCCGCCGGGGCGTACCCGGCGTGCCGCAGCGCCGCCAAGGTCTCGGCCGGCGACAGCGCGCTGGACAGCACCGTCGGGGCGAGCTCGGTCAGCTCCAGCCGGGCCAGGCTGCGCACCGACCGGATCTCGCCCAGCAGCGCGGTGTCGTCGCTGCGCAGGACGCAGCCGACCGTGCGGACCCGCACGACGCCGTGCTTGCGGCCGAGGTCGCCGATCATGTACTCCAGCGCCTGCGGCACCCGCCCGCCGGCCGCCGCCGCGCGGACCCGGGCCAGCAGCTCCTCGGCGGTCGAGCCGGCGTCGAAGGCGCGGCGCACCGAGGACTCGGTGAACCGCCAGGTGTAGCCGCCGCCGCGCGACTCGCGGTCGGCGGCCAGGTCCAGCAGGGCGCTCAGGGCGCCCGAGGGGGCTCCGGTGGCGACGGCGGTCAGGTCGCTCTGGAGCAGTACCGTCTCCTCGGCAGGGGGAAGGAAGCCGCGCAGGGCCTCGGCTAATCGCTCGCGATCGGCCGCGGCCAGGGCGTGGCACAGCGTCGTCGGGGCGTGGTGCGCGCCCACGCCCATGAGCTCGTACTCCCGCCAGAGCGCCGCCATCATCGGCATGACCTCGCCGGCGTCGCCGGCCACGAGCGGGCGCAGGTACGCCACCATGGCCGCGAGCCCGTCGAGGCCGGCCGCGCCCCGGCCGGTGCGCAGCGAGGACAGCACCCCGGCGAGGGTCACCCGCAGCAGCGCGCTGCCGGCGTCCTGCTCGCTGCCGACGAGGGCCGC
Source organism: Dactylosporangium salmoneum (assembly GCF_039532525.1). Classification (NCBI taxonomy): domain Bacteria; kingdom Bacillati; phylum Actinomycetota; class Actinomycetes; order Micromonosporales; family Micromonosporaceae; genus Dactylosporangium; species Dactylosporangium salmoneum. The sequence continues at coordinate 377,532 of NZ_BAAARV010000025.1, read as the reverse complement.
GCGGCCGTCGAGCAGCAGCGGGGCGGCCGGCATCTGGAACCACCCGTCGACGAGCCAGCCGAACTGCTCGGCCGGCTCCAGCTTGAGCCAGTTGTCGAACTCCGCCGACGGGGCCACCCTGTCGCCGGCGATGCCGATCAGCCCGTTCATCCCCGCGACGGTGAGCCAGAAGCGCACGCCCTCCTCGTCCGAGCCGACGAGCCGAGCCAGCTTGCGTACCTCCCGCAGCCCGATGCCGCCCGCCTTGAGGATCGGCACCGGGGTCCGCCCGCACTCCTCCAGCAGTGCGGTGACCGACGACAGCGCGGCCCGGGCCGCGGCCGAGCCCTCCCGGTCCACCGTCTCGGCGCTGATCGTCACCGACGGCGGTGCGGGCGGCGACGGGTCGAACTCGGCCCGGAAGTCCGGCCGCAGCGCCACGCCGACCTCGCTCGGCATGGAGATCGCGGCGCCGTAGTAGGCGTTGAAGACGAGCAGCCCGTGGTCGACGGCCCAGCGCAGCGGCGAGGACTTGTTCCCGGTGCGCAGCGCCATCATCGCGTGCGGGTCGGCGTAGAACGGCTCGCCCACCGCCATGTCCAGCATGATGTCCCGGGCCGCCCGCGGCGCCGACCGGAAGAGGTCGCGCACCCGGTCGGGGTCGGCCAGCGCCGCGCCGATCGCCCCGAGCAGCCGCCGGTGCTCCCGCCCGACCGGCGCGCCGAGCCCGTAGGCGATGCGCTGCAGGTGCTCCACCGGCAGGTACTGCAGCTCGTGCTCGGCGGCCCGGCCGAAGCCGTAGCTGTTGGCCAGCACCTGATGCAGCGCGACCGTGCGGATCCACTCCGGGTCGTCCTCGTCGGGCTGGGCCAGCCCGGCCTCGTGCAGCGCGCGCAGCGCCGCGGTGAGCCGGCGGTCCTCCACGCCGACCCCGATCGCCCGCGCCAGGTCCCGCAGGCGCGTGCCCGCGGCGCGCAGCGACAGGACCTCGGCGACCTGTAGCTGCGGCAGCGTCAGCAGCGACGCGGCCTGCAAAATCTGGGGCGACTCCACCGGCGCGAATCTACCGCTCCGGGGTCTCCATCGGCTGTGTCCGCCGTCGCAAGCGTTGCTACGTAACGGTGTCGCTGCAGTCGGTGACAGGCGAAAGCATCGATCTTCATTATTTTTTCGGATGATTCGGTCATATCCGGATGTCTCGCGATATCTCGATGGCCGGATGGCTGTTGCACACCTGGCGATCGGCTCTATGTTGTGTCGTCGCTTAGTTCCACCCCCGTAGGAGACGACGTGAAAAACACGCTGCTCAGGAGGGTCGCGGTCGGCACGTTCGCCACCGTGGCCGCCGTCGGCCTATCGACCCTCTTCGCTGACGCCGCCAGCGCCCACAGTGCGAACCCGGCGGGTGTCGCGGATTGTCGCAACGGCAAGTACGTCATCACCTGGACGGTCGAGAACGACTACGGCACCAAGGTCACGCTGTCGAACATCCACATCATTCCCGACGGCGGCAAGCACGACGACATCGTGCTGGGCGGCAAGGGCAGCCGCGACAACGAGCCCTCCAAGCAGACCTTCACCACCGAGTACACCACCGACAAGGCGACCGACCTCCAGCTGAGCGTCGACGGCCTGTGGCAGGACGGCCCGCACAAGACGTGGCCGGAGGACGGCAAGCCGCACACCTTCGTCAGCAGCAAGGTCCACCTGGACGGCAAGTGCAAGCCGGAGACCCCGCCGCCGACCACCCCGCCGCCGACCACGCCGCCCGCGACCACGCCGCCGGCGACCCGCACGCCGACGCCGGAGGCCTCCTCGCCGACCCCGGGCCTGCCGGTGACCGGCTCCGACACCACGTGGCCGACGGTGGGCACGGGCGCCGCCCTCGTCGCCGCCGGTGCCGTGCTGGTCGTGACCCTGCGCCGCCGTCGCCGGGTGACCTTCACCGCCGAGTGACCCTAACCGCCAGGTGACCGAACCGCCGAGCGGCCTTCACCGCCAGGTCACCGAACCGCCAGGTGACCGAACCGCCGAGCGGCCTTCACCGCCAGGTCACCGAACCGCCGGGTCACCGAACCGCTGAGTGACCGAACCGCTGAGTGACCGAACCACGACGAACACGGCGTCTGTCCCATGTGGACAGACGCCGTGCTCGTTCACAGCCCCGCGGCCCGCTCCAGCAGCTCCTCGCCGACCAGCTCGAGCGGCTCCAGGCTGCGCTCGGCCCGGCACAGCACGACGGCGCCCTCGGTCGCCGCGATGACCGAGGTCGCGAACCGCGCCGCGGCCGCCGGCTCCACCCCCGCCGCGGCGTAGAGCTCGGTGAGGCGCGCCCGCCAGGCCCGGAAGATCGCCGCCGCCCGGTCGAGCAGCGGCTCGGAGTCGGCCGCCACGGTCACCGCGAGCACGGCACATCCGGCGCGCAGCCGCGAGCGGTCGAGCACGAATCGCCAGGCCCCGATGACGTACCGCGTGATCTCCACCGCCCCGCGCCCGTCCAGCTCCCCGAGCCCGGCGAGCATGCGCCCGGCCACGAGCTCGAGCGCCGCGTCGACCAGCTGGTCCTTGCCCTCCGGGAAGTGATGGTAGATCGACCCGCGGGGCGCCCCGGTCGCCTTGAGCACCTCCGAGAACGACGTCGCCTGCAGCCCCTGCTTGGCCAGCAGCAGCGCCGCGCCCTCCACCATCTTGCCCCGCACTTCGCCCGCCATCTGCGGCTCCTTGACTATGACGGTCAGCATAATCTACGTTCTATGACGACCAGCATAGTTCCCGCGAACGGAGCCTGCCGCCATGCCCATGATCGACGTCTACGCGCCCGCCGACCTCTTCCCCGCCGGCTCCGACCGCGAACTGGCCGCCCGCCTGACCGCGGCCCTGCTGCGGGCCGAGGGCGTGGCCGAGCCGGGCCCGGCCCACACCGGCAACACCGGCGCGTACATCCACCGCCTCCCCGCCGGCGCCGTCCACACGGCCGCGACGGACGCCGCCCGCACGGTGCGCGTCCAGGTCCTGACCCCACCCGGAGTGCTGACCCGCGAGGGCCAGCGGGAGCTCGTCGCCGAGGCGACCCGGATCGTCACGGAGGTCAGCGGCGACCCGACGCAGTCCGCCCGCACCTGGGTCCTGCTGACCGAGGCCGCCGAGGGCGGCTGGGGCATCGCCGGCACCGCTTTCGGCCGCGCGGAGTTCGCGTCCCTGCTCGCCTGACCGACGCGACCCGCGAGCCCTGGCCGGCGCTACCCGCGAGCCCTGGCCGGCGCTACCCGCGAACCCTGCCCGACGCGACCCGCGAACCCTGACTGGCGCGAACCGGGCAGCGCGCACCCGACCGCCGCACGGCCTCGGTACCGTGTCCGACGATGACCACGATCCCACCGCTGCACGTCGGCTGCGCCATGTGGACCCACCCGGCCTGGCCGTGGCGCTCCGGCGATCGGCTGCGCGCGTACGCCGAGCACTGCGACGCCGTCGAGGGCAACACCACGTTCTACGCCACCCCGTCCCACGACACGGTGGCGTCCTGGGCGAGGCAGACCGGCCCGGACTTCCGCATGGTGCTCAAGCTGCCCCGGGCCGTCACGCACGAGCAGCGCCTGCGCGACGGCGGCGAGACGCTCGCCTTCCTGCGCACGATCGAGCCGCTGGGCCCGCGGGTGCACGCCCTGTGGATCCAGCTCCCGGCCTCGTTCGGGCCGCCGGACGTCCCCGCCCTCGACGACTTCCTGCGCGGCCTCCCGGCGCGGCACCGCTACGCCGTAGAGGTCCGCCATCCCCGGTTCTTCGAGCGCCCGGACGAGCTCAGCGGCGTGCTGGCCCGCCACGGCGCCGAGTGGATCCCGTTCGACACCACGACCCTGTTCAGCAGCCCGCCGACCAGCGAGGCCGAGCGCGACGCCTGGGCCAAGAAGCCGCGCAACCCGCTGCGCACCGAGGCCCTCACCGAGTTCCCGATCGTGCGGTACATCGGCCGCGACGACCCAGCCGAGACGGTCCAGGGCTGGCAGCGCTGGATCGCCGTCACCAAGGCCTGGCTGCTCGAGGGCCGCTCCCCCACCGTCTTCGTGCACACCCCGGACAACGCGGACGCCCCGAGGCTGGCCCGCGAGTTCCACGCCGCCGTGCGGCGCGAGGTCCCGGACCTGCCCCCGCTGCCGGACCCGGAGCCCCTCACGCTGTTCTGACCCGCACCTCGGTCCCGTCCGGCAGCTGCAGGAACGCGAGCAGCCGCAGGGCCTCGGCGTGCACCGCCGCGGCGTCGGGCAGGTCGCGAAACGCCACGACCTCCAGGGCCCCGGGCCGGATCGACCAGGTGCCGGCCACGAAGCCGTCGACGAGGAACGTGGGCCGCACGATCGAGTAGCCGGGGCAGACCACCGCGCGGTCGGCGTCGGACAGGATGATCCGGCCGCGGTCCGCGTGGCTGAGCACGGCGTTGTCGAAGTCCGGCAGGAAGCGCACCGGCGCGGGGAGGTCCGGGTCGGCCAGCTCGAGCTCCGGCAGGTCGTAGAGCTCACGGCCGGTCGCGTCGCGGTACACCCGCAGCCGCATCGAGTCGAGCACCGGCCGCTGGCGGCGAAGCCCCGACCACGCCTGCAGATCGGCGGCGGTGGCCGGCCCGCACGACGCGAGGTACCGCCGCACCAGCTCTTCCGGCGAGGGCGACGAGGACAGCGGCCCGCCGAGCCAGTCCGTGGCCAGCGCGACGTGGACGTGCCCGCGCCGCCGCCAGATCCCGGACGGCGGCGGATGGATGAGCGAGAGCTGGTGCTGCGCGGCCCACGCCAGCGCGATCGACTCCCGCCCGGGGAACCGCTCGCCGAGCGCCTTGGCCAGCTGCGGCCGCGTCATCGTGCGCCCGGCCAGCGCGGCGGCGGCCGCGGCGGCGATGTCGTCCAGCTCCAGCCCCGCGATCTGCTTGCGGAACGCCGACAGCCCGGCGGCGCCCATGCCGGCCCGCAGCAGCGGCCGCAGCCACCGGTAGTCGGCGCCGGTGGTCAGGTGCTGGGTGCCGCGCAGCAGTCCGCCCCGCACCACCGAGCGGTCCTCGAGCGCGGCCGTGAGCCGCTCGTGCGTGAACCCGGGCAGCCGCGTCCACAGCCCCACGTACGGCGCGTCCACCTCCTGCGCCTGCACCGCCACCAGGTGCCCCACCGCCTCCGGAACGGTCAGGGCGACGTCGTCGAGCAGCAGTTGCCGGCGCAGGTACGTCCGGTTCAGGGTCCTCGCGGAGATGTTCACGCCGCGACGGTACGGCGAGTTGCGGTCAGAAACGGTCCGCAAAGGGCCGGCGCCCCGAAAGGACGCCGGCCCGGTTTGCGAAAGCGACTCAGCAGTGGCCGAGGTCTTCCCAGTTGGCGGTCCAGCCGGGCTCGGAGCCCTGGGTCCACCACTTCGCGCGCCACAGGTGCTTGCCCTGGCCCGACGCCGGGCCGTTGGGGTCGCCGTTGGCGCTCTTCTCGTGCTTGACCGTCTGGCCGGTCGTGTAGACCGCGCTGATGGACCACTCGGGGGCCTGGGCGCAGTTGGTGGCCGGCGGGGTGGACGTCGACGGCGTCGGCGACGCGGTCGGGGACTTGGACGGCGACGCCGAGGTGGTCGGGGTCGCGGAGCCGGTCGGCGTCACGCACGGGCCGGACGAGTCCACCGTGTCGGTGAACGCGTTGCCCGCGCTGCGGTAGGCGGCCGCCTGTGCCGTCGCCTGGCTCGGGGTCAGGACCTGGTTCTTCGCGTACAGCACCCAGTCGACCTGCTCGATGTACGTGCTCAGGCCGCCGGAGTGGGCCGCGGTGTCGATGAACCACAGGTTCCAGTTGATGGTCATCGTCTGGCGCGGGTAGAACTTGCCGGAGTGGTCGCCGACCTGCTGGCCGTCGATGTAGTAGATGACGTGCCCGCCGGAGACGGTGATGACCAGGTCGTGCCAGCCGTCGAAGCTCTGGCGCTCCTCGGAGTGCACGTTGTCGGCGTACCACGGGTCGTTGCGGTAGGTGTACCAGGTGGTCTGGTAGTTGATCGGGCCCGTCTCACCCCACCCGCCGTTGGGCAGGTACTCCGAGAAGTCCAGCTCGCTGTACGTCGGATCGAGGTCCCCGTTGAGCGGGCTGATGGTGAAGAACGTCTCGTTGATGTGGTCGCCGTCGTTGCCGCTCTGCGGCGCGTCGGTGAAGCGGATCCGGCTGGCGTAGGTGCCCTCGAGGTACCGCTTCTGGCTCGTGTAGAGCTCGGCCTGGTTCGTTCCCCCGCTGGTGCCGTCGGTGGACGCGGTGAGCTGCATGACCTTCTGACCGCCGTTGGTCGGGAAGGAGATGCTGTTGGCCGACCAGGTGGCGCCGGGCACGCCCGGGCCGCCGGAGTAGGTGCGCGGCACCCACCCGTGCGAGGTCAGCGACGCGTCGGCGGACGAGCTGTAGTTGAAGTCGTCGAACAGGTACCCGCAGTTGTTGGCGGCGGCACTGGCGGTGCCGACGGTGGCCGCGGTGATGGCGACCGCCCCGACCGCGCCGGCCAACGCGACGGCGGACGCGATGCCGATAGATCGACGTTTACCGATGGACATGAGCAGGGTCCTCCTTGAGGGGGATCAGGAGCGCATGGACCTCTTACTTGACCGCGCCGGCGGTCATACCGGCTCGGATGTGCCGTTGGAACGCGACATAGGCGATGAGCACCGGCAGCATGGCGATCGTCAGGCCGGCGAACAGTCCGCTCCAGTCGCTGCGATACCCCTGGCTGACCGACAGGGAGGCCAGGCCCTGCGCCAGGACGTACCGGTCCGGGTCGGGGTTGAGAACCAGCGGGAGCAGGTACTGGTTCCAGAGCCCGAGGAAATTGAAGATGCCGACGGCGACCAGGCCTGGGCGGGCCATCGGCAGCATCACGCGGAAGAACACGCCCGCGTGCGAGCACCCGTCCATGAACGCGGCCTCGGCCACCTCGCCGGGCAGCGTGCGGAAGAACGAGTGCAGGAAGAACACCGTGAACGGCACCGCGTAGGCGGCGTAGACCAGGATCAGGCCCGGGTACGTGCCGAGCAGGCCCAGCTGCTGCACCACGAAGAACAGCGGCACCAGCGCCAGGAACACGGGGAAGAACATGGCCGCGACGAACGTGTAGTAGATGATCCGGTTGCCGCGGAAGTCGTACCGCGCCAGCGCATACGCCACCAGCGCGCCCAGCAGCATGGTCAGGATCAGCCCGCCCCCGACCACGATGAGGCTGTTGAGGAAGTACCGGCCGATGTCGGCCTGGGTCCAGGCCCGCGACCAGTTCTCCACGTGCGGGGTGGTGGGCAGCGACCACGGGTCGGTGAGGATCTGCTGGTCGGTCTTGAAGGAGCTCAGCACCGCCCACAGCAGGGGCAGCGCGGTGACCACGCCCCAGCAGAGCATCGCCACGTGCGGCAGGACGCGCTTCACGCGAGTTCGACCCTCTCCTTGCGGCCCGCCCGCAGGGCGAGCACGGCCAGCGTCAGCGTCGCGAAGAACAGCGCGACCCCCATCGCCGAGGCGTAGCCGAACTTGCCGTAGGTGAAGGCGTTGCGGTACAGCGACAGCCCGATCACCTCGGTGGCCCCGTCCGGACCGCCCGGCCCCGCCGTCATGACCTGCACGACCGCGAAGCCGTCCAGGGCGGTGATGCCGAGGTAGACGAACCCGACCTGCACGGTGTCGCGCACCAGCGGCAGCGTCACCCGCCGGAAGGTGGCCCACCCGCTCGCCCCGTCCAGCAGCGCGGCCTCGAAGAGCTCCTTGGGGATCGCGTCGATCGCCGCACTGAACAGCACCATGTAGAACCCGGCCGAGGACCACACGAGCACGGCCATCACGGCCGGCAGCGCGAGGTCCGGATCGCCCAGCCAGCTGCGCGCGAGCGAGCCCAGCCCGACCCCGCGCAGCACCCCGTTGAGCAGACCGGTGTTCGGGTTGTAGATGAACGACCACAGCACCGCGATGATGACCAGCGACAGCAGCTGCGGGAAGAAGTAGACGATCTGGTACACCTTCGAGCCCGCGATGCCGGAGCGGCCGTCGCGCCCGCCCAGGTGCAGCATGCTCGCCAGGAACAGGCCCAGCGCGATGGTGACGATCGGTACCACCACGAGCATGACGGCGTTGTTGCGCACCGCGTCGAGGAAGAGGGAGTCGCCGCCGAGGCGGGCGTAGTTGCCCGCCCCGACGTAGTGCGCCTCGCCGGCCACGCCGGTCCAGTCGGTGAGCGAGAGGTAGAACGCCTGCGCGTACGGCGACAGCACGAACACGACGTGCAGCACCAGGGCCGGCACGAGCGCACCCAACAGGAACCGGAGCCGACCGTGCTTCATCAGCGGGTGTACTTCTTGACGCTGGAGTCCTTGGCGAGCGCGTCCGCCGCCTTCTGCACGCGGTCGGCCCACTCGGCGGGCGTGGCGCGCTTGTTGACCAGCTCCCCGGTCGCGTCGTCGACGGCCTTGGCCAGCGGCGCGTACCAGGTGCGGAAGCGGTACGTGAAGGTCTCCTTGCCGGCCGCGGTGACCGCGTCGCGGGTCGAGCCCAGGCCGCTGGACAGGGTCAGGCCGTCCGTCGCCCCGGCCACCGCCGGCAGCGTGCCCGCGCTCTGCGCGAAGGCCTTCGCCGACTGCTTGGAGAACAGGATGCGCAGGTACTCCAGCCCGCCCGCGGCGTTCTTGGCCTTCGACGGCACCAGGAACGACTCGGAGCTGGCGGCCTGGACCGCGGTCTGGGCCATCTTGTCACCGGAGGTGCGCGAGGGCACGGCCCCCATGACCATGTCGAAGCCCTTGGGGGCGACGTCCTTCTGCTCCGCCTCCAGCCACGAGCCGGACGGGATGAACGCGGCCTTGCCCTGGCACCAGGCGGCCTGCGCCTCGGTGTGCGACAGCGCCTCGGAGCCGCTCATGATGTAGCCCTTGGCGGCCAGCTCCGCGAACGCCTCGGCGGCGGACTTGAGCCCGTCGGCCTTCCAGGCGTTGGGCTCCAGGTTGTCGACGGCCTTGATCAGGTCGACCCCGCCGATCTTGGCGGCCATCGACAGCATCGGGTCGTTGATGTACTCCGGGTACTTCCCCTGGTAGGTCCAGGGCGCGATGCCCGAGGCCTTGATGGTCTCGCACAGCGCGAGCATCTCGTCCCAGGTCTTCGGGTAGGCCCAGCCCTTGCTGGCGAAGAGCGGCTTGGAGTACCACAGGCCCCAGGCGGTGTAGGTGAAGTTCAGCACCAGGGGCGCCTTGTCGAAGGTGCCGTCGTCGACCACGCCCGGCAGCAGCGTGTCGCGGAACTTGGTGTTCGGGTCGTCGAACGAGGGCGCGTCGAGCAGCTCCGAGAGGTCGGTCAGCTGCTTGGTCCCGACCAGGGCGGAGATGTCCAGCCGGCCGGCGCCGGTGTTGTCGACCACGTCCGGCGGGGTGTTGGCCACGAACCGGGGCTGCAGCGCCTCGCCGACCTTCTGGATGCCCTTGTGGTCGATCGTCGCCTTCGCGTACTTGCCCTTGTAGAGGTCCTCGGCGTGCTTGGCGTAGTCGTCGCCGTAACCGCCCTTGAAGATCACGACCTCGAGCGGGGCGTCGTCCTTGACCCCGAGCGGGTTGTCGGCGCTCTTCGCCCCGGCGTTCGCGGCCGGCTTGCCGTCGTCCTTGCCGCTCGTCACGCAGGCGCTGAGCAGCGGCACCGCGGCCGCCGCCCCGAGCGCGGTCTTCAAGATCGTTCTACGGTTGGGGTACGTTGAAGTGGAAGGTGAGGGGTTCATATCGGGCCTTCTCTCTTTATGCGGTACGCCGGATGCGCCCGGCGTACCGCGCCTCGAGTGCTGCGTTGTGCTCCCGCCCGCCAGGCACGTTGTCGGACAGGTAGACCGGCGGCGTGACGCCGAGCGCCAGCAGGCGCGCCACCACCTCGGTGACGATCTGCTGGGCCAGCAGGGCCGCGGTGATCGAGGAGACTGCCCCGACGGCGCCGCCGCCGGGCAACGGCAGCGACGCGTCGCCGTAAGGGGCCCCGTTGTCGAGCACCACGTCGGCGAAGTCGCCGAGCTTCATGCCGCTGGGGTGGCGCGAGTCGACGCGGGAGGAGTGCTCCAGCGACGTGATCGCGATGAGCGCGTGCCCCCGCTGCTTCACCAGCTGCGCCATCTCCACCACGGCGCCGTTGACGCCGGAGTTGGAGGCGATGACGAACGTGTCGTCCGGCTTGACGGGGGCCAGGTCATAGAGGCGGTGCGCGACGCTCGCGGTGCGCTCCAGCTGCGGGTCGGCCAGGGCGCTGAGCGGCTCGCCGCCGTAGAGCACGATGTCGCGAAGGGCGATGCGGCTGGTCGGGACCAGGCCGCCGGCCCGGCCGGCGATCTCCATGGCGAGCGCCTCGGAGTGCCCGCAGCCGAACGCCTGGATCACCCCGCCCGCCTGGACCGTCGCGGTCATCAGGTCGGCGGCGTGCGCCACCTTGTCGCCCTGGGTGGTCCCGACCCGGTCGATGGCGGCGCGGATCACCTCGACGTAGTCGGCACTTCTGATGGTCACAGCGGCTTTTCCCTCCGTGGTCGCTTGCGGATGTTGGTCGTGTCGGGCACCCGGTGCGCGTCCACCGCGCGCACGGTGAGCTCGAGGGCCTCGGCGGTGCGCTCGTAGGTGCGCTGCGCCACCGCGACGTAGATGAGGTCCAGGACCAGCAGCTGCGAGTGCAGCGCGGAGAGGGCCGCGACCCGGAAGGTGGTCTCGTGCACCGACGTGGTGAACACGACGTCGGCCACCTCGGCCAGCGGCGAGCGCCCGAACGACGTCACCGCGACGGTCGTCGCCCCGTGGTCGGCCGCCTCGGCGAGGGTCTCCAGGACCTCCCGCGTGCGGCCGGAGTGCGACAGGCCGATGGCGACGTCCCCGGGGCCCAGCAGCGCGGCGTTGGTGAGCGCGGTGTGGCTGTCCGAGCGGTACCAGACCGGGACGCGGATGCGCTCCAGCCGGAACGCCATCTCCCGGCCGGCGGTGCCACTGGAGCCCAGCCCGAAGATCTCCACCCGCCCGGCCCCGGCGATCGCCTCGGCGACCCGCTCGACCGCGGCGACGTCGAGCCCGGCCGCGGTCGCCTGGATCGCCCGGGTGTCGGCCGCGGTGATCACCCCGAGGACGTCGCCCAGGGGGTCTCCCGGCGCGATGTCACCGCTGATGTCGGTCTCCCAGCGGGCCTGCTCGGCCCGGCCGGTCTCGGTCGCGATCGCCACCCGCAGGTTCGCGTACCCCTTGAAGCCGAGCGTGCGGCTGAACCGGGTGACGGTCGCCGTCGACGTGCCGGAGCGCTCGGCGAGGTCGACGATGCTGGCGTGCGCGGCCGTCTCCGGGTCGCCCAGGATCGTCTCGGCGATCTTCGCCAGGGCGTCCGGCATCGTCGGCGCCTCTATGCGCAGCCGCCCGAGCAGCCCACCACTCTCACCCGTCACGCCGAGCCACCTAACACCGTAGTCATCCTTTTCATCGTCCCGCCTTGGCGATGAAAATTACGACCACTTCAACTTCTAGTCAATAAGAACTTTCTATGTTTCCATCGACGCCATGGCTGTGGTGGTAGGTGTTGATGCCGGCGGTACCGCGTCGAAGGCCGTGGTCACGGACCTGGACGGCACCGTGCTGGGCCGCGGCTCGGCCGGCCCTGGCAACCCCTCGGCCACTGGAGCGCCGGCCGCACGCGCCATCGGGTCGGCGCTGCGGTCGGCGCTCGGCACCATCGACCCGGCGTCGGTGACCGCGGGCGTCGTCGGCGTGGCCGGCGCGAGCGCGGTGGCCGACCCGGCGATCCGGTCCGCGTTCGACGAGGAGTGGGCCGCGCTGGGCCTGACCTGCGAGATCCCGATCGTCGGGGACGCGGTGACCGCCTTCGCGGCGGGCGGGGACTGGACCGCGGGCGCGGTGCTCATCAGCGGCACGGGCGCGGTGGCCGCGCTGGTCGACGACCTGGAGGTCACGCGGGTGGCCGACGGGCTGGGCTGGCTGCTCGGCGACGAGGGCTCGGGCCTGTGGCTGGGCCTGCAGGCGGTCCGCCGGGCCGCGCGGGCCTGGCACACGCCGCTGGCCCGCGAGGTGGCCGCCCACGCGGGCGCCGCCACCCCCGACGACCTGGTGCACTGGGCCCAGGCCCTGCCGCCCTTCGGCACCCTGGCCCCGCTGGTCTGCGAGCTGGCCGGCGGCGGTGACCCGGACGCGGCCGCCATCGTGTCCGACGGCGCCGCGCGCCTGGTCGCCACCCTCGACGAGCTGGAGGCCCCGGACGCCCCGGTGGTGCTGGCCGGCGGCCTGCTGACCGCCGACACCCCGATCCGCCGGGCCGTCGCGGCCGGCCTGCAGGCGCGCGGCACGGCCCTCGGCACGGCGGGCGACCCCGCGCTCGGGGCCGCCCGGCTGGCGCTCAGAAGGAGGTGAGGAAGTCCCGGGTCGCGAGCGCGGCCGCGGTGATGCGCACGTCGCCGATCCAGCCGTAGAAGCCCTGGCCGAACTGCTCGGCGAACTGGGTGGCGCCGATGACGAACGGCTTGCCCAGGGTGGAGATGCGAGTCATGTTCCGGCCTCTTGTCCGGAACTGACCGTCAGGTGCCGCCCAGCGAAACACGCCGGTACCGTCGCGAGACATCGAGGGCGACCAGCGCGAGCACCACCGCGTTGAGGCAGTGCCAGCCCCAGTGCAGGCCGATGGGAATCCGGTCGCACAGCGGTTCGTCCAGCGTGCGCAGGGTGAGCGAGACCGTGAACACCGCGGCGGCGACGATCAGCGGCCGCGACCGCAGCGCGATCGCGAAGCCGGCCAGCCCGAGCAGGGCCGGGAGATAGCCGCCCAGGGTGTACTGCCGCCCCGCGACCGCCAGCAGCACGTCGACGAGCGCGGCGAACGCCACGAACGCGGGCGCGGCCAGCCAGGCCCGGCCCGGGCGCACCCCGAGCCCGTCGCGGGCCAGCAGGACCACGGCGACGAGCACGAAGACGAGGATGGACAGCGAGTCCAGGGCCGCGGTCGGGCCGGTGGCGAACGTGTGGAACGACAGGCTGCACAGCCCCACCACGCCCAGCAGGATCGGCAGCGTCCGCGGGCCGCCGCGCACCAGCAGCCAGGCCGCCGCGATCAGGAACGCCGCGTTGGAGACCGCGTTCAGCGGCTCGGCCCACAGGCCCGGCCCGAGGCGCTCGCAGTAGCCGTCCATCGCGGCGACGCTAGCCCGCCCACGTGTCCGGCCGCTGAACGGCTCGTCACCCGCAGGCGGCGGCCCGGCCCAGCAGCAGCTCGCGCTCCTTCTCGTTGCGGGTCATCGCGGCCGCCCGCTCGAACTCCGCCCGCGCCTCCCCGGTGCGCCCGAGCCGGAACAGGAAGTCCCCGCGCACGGAGGGCAGCAGGTGGTACTCCCGCAGCGACGGCTCCTCGAGCAGCGCGTCGAGCACGGCCAGGCCGGCCTGCGGCCCGTCGGCCATCGACACCGCCACGGCCCGGTTGAGCTCCACGATCGGCGACGGGGCCAGCTCGGCCAGGCGCGCGTACAGCCCGGCGATTCGCGCCCAGTCGGTCTCCGCGGCCGTGCGGGCCCGGGCGTGGCAGGCGGCGATCGCGGCCTGGAGCGTGTAGGTGCCGCCGCCGAGCTCCTCGGCGCGGGCCAGCGCCGCCAGGCCCCGGTCGATGAGCAGCCGGTCCCAGCGGCGGCGGTCCTGCTCCAGCAGGGTGATCGCGGCGCCGTCCGGTCCGGTGCGGGCGGCCGAGCGGGAGGCCTGGATCTCCAGCAGCGCGACCAGGCCGTGCACCTCCGCCTCGCCCGGGGTGAGGCCGGACAGGACGCGGCCGAGGCGCATCGCCTCCTCGCACAGGGCCGGGCGCATCCAGTCGTCGCCGGCGGTGGCGGAGTACCCCTCGTTGAAGATCAGGTAGATGACCTCGAGCACCGAGGTCAGCCGGGCCGCCCGGTCGGGCCCGGCGGGCAGCTCGAAGGGGACCTTGGCGTCGGCAAGGGCCTTCTTGGCCCGGCTGATGCGCTGCCCGACGGTGGCCGACGGCACCAGGAAGGCGCGGGCGATCTCGTCGGTGGACAGGCCGCCGAGCAGGCGCAGGGTGAGCGCCACCCGGGCCTCGGGCTTGAGCACCGGGTGGCAGGCGGTGAAGATCAGCCGCAGCAGGTCGTCCTCGATCGCGTCCTGCTCCAGCACCGCCTCGAAGCCGGCCTCGTCGGTGCGCTCGTCGATCGCCAGGGCGGGCAGGTGCTTCTGCAGCACCTGCTGGCGCCGGATGGTGTCGATGGCGCGGCGCTTGGCCGTGGTCATGAGCCACGCCCCGGGGTTACGCGGGACGCCCTCGGCCGGCCACTGCTCCAGCGCCGCCACCAGGGCGTCCTGCGCCAGTTCCTCGGCCAGGCCGACGTCGCCGACGAGCCGGGCGACGCCGGCGATGACCCGCGCCGCCTCGATCCGCCAAACCGCCTCGATGGCCTTGCCGGCGTCGGTAACCGTGGTCACCGACCCAACATAGCGGCCTACTCGAACTCGGAGACCCTGCGCACCTCGATCTCGACGTTGTCGAAGAGCGCGGCGAAGCGCTTGGCCCACTCGACCGCCTCGGCGTGGTCGCGCACCTGCAGGATGCCGAAGCCGCCGATGACCTCCTTGGCCTCGGCGAACGGCCCGTCGGTGACCGTGGCCTGGCCGTCGGTGACCCGGATGATGGCCGCACCGGCGGAGCTGGGCCGCAGGCCCTCGGCGGCCAGCAGCACGCCGGCCTTGTTGACCTCCTCCATGTACTCGCCGAACTTGGCGATGAACTCCGGGTCGGCCTCCCACAGCGCCGGGTTCGAGTCGTCGAGCTTGTGCATCAGCATGTACCGCATCGCGGTTTCCTCCTCGGTAGGGTGGCTGGCCGTTGCCCAGCCTCTACCACCGCGTCGAGCGGCGCCCGGCCTCTTCGACAGCCGCGCCGGATTTTTTTTCCAAGGAGATTGCGATGCGCATCCTGTTCGCGTTCGCCGGCGGTGCCGGCCACCTCCAGCCGATGCTGCCGCTGGCCCGGGCCGCCGCCGCGGCCGGCCACGCCGTGGCGGTGACCGGGCGCCCCGGCGCGCTGCCCAAGGACTTCGAGGGCTTCCCCGCCGGCGCCGACGAGCCGCCCGGCGAGCGCCGCCCGCTGCTGCGCCTGGACCGGGACCGGGAGGCCCGGGAGTTCCGCGACGGCTTCGGCGGCTGGATCGCCCGCGAGCGGGCCGCCACCACGAAGGCGGTCGCCGAGCGGTGGCGGCCGGACGTCGTCGTCTGCGACGAGGCCGACTTCGGAAGCATGATCGCGGCCGAGGCGCTGGGCATCCCGCACGCCGTCGTGGTGGTGCTCGCCGCCGGCACCTTCGGCCGCCCCGACGGACTGGCCGCGCTGCTGGACGAGGCCCGGGCCGCGCACGGCCTGCCCGCCGACCCGGACCTGGCCATGCTCGAGCGGCACCTGGTGATCTCGCCCGTGCCGCCGAGCTTCCGGGCCCGCGGCGGCGCGCGGTTCATGCGGCCGATGCCGCTCGTCCCGCCGGCGCCGACACAACCGCCGCAGGTGTACGTCACCCTGGGCACGATCTTCAACACCGAGTCGGGCGACCTCTTCACCCGCCTCCTCGCCGGCCTGCGGGAGCTGCCGGTCGAGCTCGTGGTGACCGTCGGGGCGGCCATCGACCCGGCCGAGCTCGGGCCGCAGCCGGGCAACGTGCGCGTCGCGCGGTACATCCCCCAGGCCGAGCTGCTCCCCCGCTGCTCGGCCGTCGTCTCGCACGCCGGCTCCGGCACCGTCGTCGGCGCGCTGGCCCACGGCCTGCCGATGGTCCTGGTGCCGATGGGCGCCGACCAGCCCGACAACGCCGATCGGGCCGTGGCCCTGGGCGCCGGCGTGGTCCTCGACGCCACCGACGCCACCCCGGCCGATGCCGCCGAGGCGCTGCGCGCGGTGCTCACCGAGGACTCCTACCGGGCCGCGGCCGAGGCGCTGCGGACGGAGGTGGCCGCCATGCCGGCCCCGGAGGAGCTCGTGGCGAGCCTGGCCGGCCTTCGCTGACGCGCGTCCCGGCGCGGGCGGGTAGCGTGCGGATCATGCCGAGCCTGACCCGCGCCGAGGCGGTCCAGCGCGCCCGATTGCTGCGCGTGCACTCGTACACCGTCGAACTCGACCTCACCGGCACCGAGCGGTTCACCTCCCGCACGGTCGTGGACTTCGCCTGCACGGACCCGGGCGCGGCCACCTTCGCCGAGGTCAAGGGCGCGGAGACGGTGCGCGCGCGGCTGAACGGCCGGCCGCTGGACCTCGCGGCCGGCCCGGCCGGCGACCGGCTCCCGCTGGCCCCGCTGGAGGCCAGCAACCGGCTGGAGGTGGAGTTCTCGGCGCCCTACTCGGGCACCGGGGAGGGCCTGCACCGCTTCGCCGACCCGGAGGACGGCGAGGTCTACCTGTACGGCCAGGCCCCCATCGACGACGCCCCGCGCATGTTCGCCTGCTTCGACCAGCCCGACCTCAAGGCGCCGATCGCGCTCACCGTGCTCGCCCCGCCGGCGTGGACCGTGCGCGCCAACGCCCCGCTCCGCGCGCGGCTCGACGGCAGGTGGGAGTTCGAGGCGACGCCGCCGCTGTCGACGTACCTCTTCAGCCTGATCGCCGGCCCGTGGCACGTCCTGTCGCGCGAGCACGACGGGATCCCGCTGGGTCTCGCGTGCCGGCGCAGCCTGGCGGCCGCCCTCGACGCCGACGCCGACGCGCTGTTCGCGGCCACGGCGGCGAGCTTCGACCGCTACCACGAGCTGTTCGGCGTGCGGTACCCGTTCGGCAAGTACGACCAGACGTTCGTCCCCGAGTTCTCCGGCGGCGCGGTGGAGAACCCGGGGCTGGTCAACTACCGCGAGGAGTTCCTCTTCCGGGCCCGTGCCACCGACAGCGAGCGGCAGCGCCGGTTCGTCGTGATGGCCCACGAGATGGCCCACATGTGGTTCGGCGACCTCGTCACCCTGCGCTGGTGGGACGACATCTGGCTCAACGAGGCCTTCGCCGAGCTGATGGGCTGGCAGGTGGCGGCCGACACCGGCCGGCACCCGGCCGCCGCGGCCGACTTCGCCATCTGGCGCGAGCGCTGGGGCTACCTCGCCGACCAGCGGCCCTCCACCCACCCGGTGGCCCCGGACGGGGTCACCGACACCGCGGTCGCCACGCAGAACTTCGACGGCATCTCCTACGCCAAGGGTGCGGCCGCGCTGCGCCAGCTCGCGGTGCACCTCGGCGAGGACGTGTTCCTGGCCGGCCTGCGGGAGTTCTTCCACCGGTACCGCTTCGCCAACGCCGAGCTGACCGACCTGCTCGCGGTGCTCGGCGCCGCGGCCGGGCGGGACCTGACCGGCTGGGCCGAGCTGTGGCTGCGCAGCAGCGGCGCCAACACGCTGCGGCCGCTGCCCTCGCGGGCGACCGGCGCACCGGCCGGGCTGACCATCGAGCAGACCGGGCGGCCGCTGCGCCCGCACCGGCTCACCGTCGCCGCCTACGCCTCCGACGGCTCGGTGCGCCGGATGCCGTTCGCCATCGACGGCGCGACCGCGGTCGTGGCCGGGCCGGCCGCCCGCCCCGGCACGGTGCTGCTGCTCAACGACGGTGACGAGACCTACGCCAAGATCCGCTTCGACCCGTCGAGCCGGGCCGCCCTGCCGGCCGTGCTGCCCGACCTCGATGAGCCCCTCGCGCGGGCCGTGGTGTGGACCGCGGTCATCGACGCCGTGCGCGACGGCGAGCTGCCCCCGGCCGAGTTCCTCGCCCTGGTGGTGGCCGCGCTGCCGACCGAGCACCAGGAGGGCGTCTTCGAGGAGGTGCTCGCCTTCGCCCGCGACGCCCTGGGCCGCCGCGGCCTGGTGCCGCTGCCCCAGCTGGCCGAGGTGTGCGCGGCCGCGCTGGCCGGCGCCGCCCCCGGCAGCGGCCGCCAGCTGGCCGTGGCTCGGGCCCTGGTGAGCGTGGCCGGCGACGCGCCGCTGCTGCGCTCGTGGCTGGCCGGCCCGGGCGCCCCCGAGGGGCTGGAGATCGACCCGGACCTGCGCTGGGCGGTGCTGCTGCGGCTGGCCGGGCTGGGCGCCGCCGGGCCCGACGACATCGCGGCCGAGGCGCGGCGCGACCCGAGCGCCATGGGGGCCGAGCGGGCGGCCGCCTGCCGGGCCGCGCTCCCCGACCCCGGGACCAAGGCCGAGGCCTGGGAGACGCTGGTGCACCACCCCAACCCGCGGCTGGCCATCGCCAACGCCTCCGCCTTCTGGCAGCCGGGGCAGGAGGCGATCACCGACGCCTACGTCGAGCGCTGGTTCGCCGACGCGCCGGCCATGCTGGAGGGGCGCTACCTGCCCGCGGCGCTGCAGGTGGTGCGGCTGAGCTTCCCGCAGTACAGCCGGAAATCGGTGGAACTGACGGCGGACCTGCTGGCCCACGCGGACCTGGACCCCCGGCTGCGCCGGGAGCTCATGGACGGCGCGGACGAGCTGCGGCGCTGGGCCTGAGCCGCCCGCGGCGGATCACCCACTCGGCCACCCCCAGGTTGATCACCCAGGCGGCCCCCATGGCCACGGCCCGCCAGGCCGGGTAGCGGGGGTCGGAGGAGCTCAGCGCGATCGCCAGCGGGATGCTCGTGAGCGCCTGCGTGCCGGCGCCCAGGCCGATCGCGTAGGCGCGCAGCATCCAGGCCCGGTGGGTGCGGATGTCGCGCCGCAGCGCCGCCCGCAGGCCCAGGACGAGCGCGACGAGCATGAGGCTGCCGAAGACGTACCGCTGGGCGTTGAACGCCGCGTTGTCGCTGTCCGGCAGCGCGTACGTCGCCGTCATCCACAGCCCGGAGAGGGCGACCGCGGCGCCGGCCCCGAAGACCACCCGGCCGGCGAGGCGGTGCCAGCGGCGGTGCCGGGCCCGCACCCCCGGCGCCAGCTGGAAGGCGCCGAGCACGGCGAAGAGCACCGCGCCGAGCACGTGCACCAGCACCGGGACCGGGGCGTCGACGAAGCGGGCGTTGTCCGGGGTGCGGGCGGCGCCGCCGGCCAGCGTGGCCACGCGCACCGCGCCGGCCACCGAGGGGACGAAGGCCAGCAGGAGCAGGCCGGTGACGATCGGCCAGTCTCGCGTTCTCATGTCCACCGATGGTGGGCATCGGGCCCGGCCGGCTCATCCGACCAAAGTTCAGCCGCCGGGTCTGATTCTTCCCGTCTCGTACGCCCACATCGCGATCTCCACCCGGTTGCGCACGCCGAGCTTGAGCATCAGCGCGGTCACGTGCGACTTGACGGTGCTCAGCGTGATGAACAGCTCGTCGGCGATCTCATTGTTGGTCCGGCCCCGCGCCACCCGGGCCAGGACCTGCTCCTCCCGGTCGGTGAGCGGCTCGATCGGCTGGCGGGGCGGCGCCTTCGGGCCGGTGTCGGCGAAGGCGCGCAGCAGCCGGGTGGTGACGCTGGGCGCGATGAGCGCGTCGCCGGCCGCCGCGGCGTGCACGGCCTGGGCCAGCAGGGCGGGGCCGGCGTCCTTGAGCAGGAAGCCGCGGGCGCCGGCCCGCAGGGCGGCGTAGACGTACTCGTCGAGGTCGAAGGTGGTGATGACGACGACCGCGAGCGGGTCCTCGACGGCCGGCCCGGCCAGCTGCCGGGTCGCCTCCAGCCCGTCCATGACCGGCATGCGCACGTCGAGCAGGCACACGTCGGGGCGCAGCCGCCGGGCCAGCTCCACCGCCCGGCGCCCGTCGGGGGCCTCCCCCACGACCTCGATGTCCGGCTGGGCGTTGAGGATCATCGTCAGCCCGGTGCGGACGATCTCCTGATCATCCGCGACCAGCACCCGCACGCTCACCGGCCAATGCTATTGGCGTCCCCGTACCGTCAGATCCGCCGAAAGTACGACCGGCGACCCGACCCGCGACCCGGCCGGCGACGAGGATGCCGGCGAGCGCGGGCAGCAGGGCGACGCCGAACGCGGCGGCGTAGGCGACCGGGCCCGCGTCGACCAGCGCGGCGAACAGGGAGCCGCCGACGGCCAGCGCGGTGGTGGTGAGCAGCGCGTCGGACACCTGCAGGGCTGAGCTGTTGGCGCCCTGGTCGGCCGGGGTGGAGTAGCGCAGCACGAGCGCGGCCGACGCCGGGGAGGCCAGGCCCATGCCGAAGCCGCCGAGGCACCAGCCGGCGACGACGACGGCCACCGGTACCGCCGGAATCGTCAGGGCCAGCGCGGACAGCACCCCCGCGGTGATGCCGGTCAGGCCGAGCCGCAGCCTGGCCCGGTCGGACAGGCGCTGGCCCTGCCGGGCCTGGACCCAGCTGCCGGCCGACCATCCCAGCGCGCCGAGGGTCACCGTGAGCCCGGCCATCGCCGGACTGAACCCCCGCTCGCGGGTGAGCATGAGCGGGATGAACACGTCGGTCTGCATGAACGCGGCGCCGGCCAGGCCCCTGAGGAGCACCACGCTTGGCAGGCCTCTCGCCGCCGTGAACGTGCCCTTCGGCAGCAGCAGCACGGCGGACACCGCCGTGATCGCCGCCCCGACGAGCTTGATCACCGGGGTGCCCGTGTAGAGCAGGGCGGCGCCGGTCGCGGCGCCCAGGGCCGGGGCGATCCGGATCTTCGCGGAGGTGCCGGACGCGCCGCCCCGGATCGCCCTGATCCGCGGCCAGATGAGCAGCATCGCCGGCGCCGCGGCGATGACCACCAGCAGGAAGACCCACCGCCAGCCGAGGTACTGCACGATCACCCCCGCGGCCGCCGGGCCCACGATGGCCGGCAGCACCCAGGCGGCCGACAGCGCCGAGAACACCCGGGCGTGCTGTTCGGCGGGGTAGGCGCGGCCCACGACCACGAACAGCGCCAAGTTCACCAGGCCGCCGCCGAACCCCTGGACCAGCCGCCCGGCCACCAGCACCCACATCGCCGGGGCCAGGCCGGCCAGCAGCAGCCCGGCGCCGAACAGCGCGACGCCGGCGGCGGCCGGGCCCGCCGGACCCGCGCGGTCGCACCACGCGCCGGCCAGCACCATGCCGACGATGCCGGTGGCCAGGGCGCCGCCGAACGCGAACCCGTAGAGGGCCAGGCCGTCCAGGGCGCGGGCCACGGCGGGCATCGCCGAGGTGATGGCGACCGCCTCGAAGGCGACCAGTGTGACCAGGGTGACCATGCCGAACGTGAGCGCGCGTCTGTTCTCCACCGGCCGAACCATCGCACCTCAACAAGGCTTCAGGTCAAGCCCGGCGAATATTTCAACAGTCGTTGACATTCGCCGCGGCGGCCCGTTGTATTGGTAGTCATGAAGACCGTCATCGCCGGGGCCGGCCCGACCGGCCTGCTACTGGCCGGGGACCTCGCCGCCGCCGGGGCCGACGTGACCGTGCTGGAGCGCCGGCGCGAGGAGTCGAATCTCACCCGGGCCTTCGCGGTGCACGCGCGCACCCTGGAGCAGTTCGACGCGCGCGGGATCGCCGAAGAGGTCATCGCCACCGGCACGAAGGTGTCCGCGCTGCGGCTGTTCAACCGGATCGCGCTCGACCTGGGCTCCCTGCCGTCGCGCTTCCCGTTCGTGCTCATCACGCCGCAGTACAACGTGGAACGGGTCCTGGAGGAGCGGGCCCTGGGCGCGGGCGTGCGGATCGTGCGCGGGGCCGAGGTGACCGGCGTGCGCCAGGACGACGGCGGCGTCGAGGTCGTCACCGAGGACGGCGGGCGGCACGAGGCCGACTTCGCCGTGGGCGCCGACGGGGCGCACAGCGGCGTGCGCCGGGCGCTCGGCCTCGGCTTCCCCGGCAAGGCCGTGGTCCGCTCCCTCATGCTGGCCGACGTGCGGCTGGCCGAGCCGCCGGAGGAGGCGATCACGGTCGCCGCGGTCGGCTCGGCGTTCGGCTTCGTGGCGCCGTTCGGCGACGGGTGGCACCGCGTCTTCGCCTGGAACCGCGAGCACCAGGTCCCGGACGACGCCCCGCTGACGCTCGACGAGGTCCGCGAGACGGTCCGCCGGGCCTTCGGCACCGACTTCGGCATGGGCGAGTGCCGGTGGATGTCGCGCTTCCACAGCGACGAGCGCCAGGTCGAGCGGTACCGCACCGGCCGCGTCTTCCTGGCCGGCGACGCCGCCCACGTGCACTCGCCGGCCGGCGGCCAGGGCATGAACACGGGCCTGCAGGACGCGGCCAACCTGGGCTGGAAGCTCGCCGCCGCGGGCGCCGGCTGGGCGCCCGCCGGCCTGCTCGACTCCTACCAGGACGAGCGGCACGCGGTCGGCCGGCTCGTCCTGCGCACCAGCGGCGGCATCATCCGGCTGGCCCTACTGCACTCCCGCGCCGCGCGGCTGGGCCGCGACGTCCTGGCCGGCCTGGCGATGCACCTCCCGGCGGTGGCACACAAGGCCACCGGCACGGTCTCCGGCCTCGGCATCGACTACCCGCACGCGCCCCGCCAGCAGGACGTCGACCTGGGCGGGACGCGCCTGTACGAGCTACTGCGGGCCGGGCGGCACGTGCTGCTCGGGCCGGGAGCGCCGGAAGGGTACGCGGACCGGCTGGTGTGCGCCCCGTTCGAGCGTTGCGTCCTGGTCCGGCCCGACGGTCACACCGCCTGGACGGGCACCGAGGGAGACGTCCCCGTCGCGCTCCGCGCGCATCTCGGCACCCCCCGGTGATCCCCGACACCCTTCCCTTGACACGACAGCGTCGATCGATGTGTCATGCCGGTCACGGAGCGGTTCTCGTTGGGTTGCGGCCGGCAGACGGTGCACAACACGGGGACGACGAAACGCTTGCGAGACGTGCCGGGCCCCGCGCCGCCACGGGGGGCCCGGCACCCTCTCATGGCCTTTTCACGGCTTCTCCACCACGATGAACTGGCCCATCATGCCCTCGTCCTCGTGCCTGAGCACGTGGCAGTGGAACATGTAGGGCGTGTCCGGGTCGGCGTAGTCGGCGAACCGGGCGATGATCCGGTACCGCTGCTTCGGGGCCATGAACAGCGTGTCCTTCCACCCGCCCAGCTCCGGCGGCGGCGCGCCCCCGTCCACGGCCAGCACCTGGAACTGCACGTCGTGGATGTGGAAGCTGTGCGGGGTGTCGTGCCCGTTGGCGACGTCCCACACCTCGACGGTGTCCTTGACGACGACGGCGTCGTTGCGGTGCATGTCCATCTTCCGCCCGTTGATCTCGCGCCCCTGGAAGGTGAACGACCGGGTCTGCGCGGCGCTCGCGGGGTCCAGCCGCGGCGTGGCGACCAGCGTCCCGGGCAGCGTGGCCGGGGTCAGGCTCGCCGCCGCCCGCAGCTGCAGCACGTCGAACGCGTCCTGCCCGCCGTTGAGCTTGGCGTCGAGGTCCCCGCCGAGCGATTTGACACTGCGCAGCGTGGCCCGCTCGCCCGGCCGCACCGAGACCACCACCTCGGCCCGCTCCCCGACCGACAGCCGGATGTGGTCGGTCGCGTACGGCCGCTCGAGCAGCCCGCCGTCGGTCCCGACCAGTGCGAACTGCCGCTTGTCGGCGAACTGGAAGTTGTAGATGCGCGCCGTCGAGGCGTTCAGCAGGCGCAGGCGGACCAGCTCGGAGCGCACGTCGAGGTACGGCCCGGGCGTGCCGTTCACCAGCAGCTCGTCCCCCAGCACCCCGATGCTGGAGCCGAACCGGTCGGACATGCTGAGCTGGTCGCCGTCGAACACCCTGTCCTGCACCATGACGGGCACGTCGTCG
The DNA here is from genome assembly GCF_039532525.1 of Dactylosporangium salmoneum. Classification (NCBI taxonomy): domain Bacteria; kingdom Bacillati; phylum Actinomycetota; class Actinomycetes; order Micromonosporales; family Micromonosporaceae; genus Dactylosporangium; species Dactylosporangium salmoneum. The sequence goes on along the minus strand of NZ_BAAARV010000025.1, from coordinate 353,861 downwards.
ACGCCGTAGTCGTGCGGCAGGGCCCGCTGCGCCGGCTCGTCGTCGTCGACGATGAACATCCCGGCCAGCCCCCGGTAGACCTGCGTCTCCGTGCGTTCGCCCGGGTGGGGGTGGTACCACAGCGTCGCCGCCGGCTGGTCGACCGTCCACGCGGCCCGGTAGGACCCGCCTACCGGGATCGGGCGGTGCGGCCCGCCGTCGACCGCGGCCGGCAGGTGCATCCCGTGCCAGTGCACGGTCGTCGGCTCGGGCAGCGCGTTGCGTACGTCGACGACGACCTGCTCGCCGCGCGCGGCCCGCAGCGTCGGCCCGAGGTACGCCCCGTTGTACCCCCACGTGCGGGTCGCCGTCCCGTGCCCGAGATCGCTGTCCCCCGGCCGCGCCTGCAGCTCGAACACCCGCTTGCCGTCCCGGACCGTCGACGCCGCCAGCGGCGGCACCCGCAACGCGTGCCGGAAGTCCGCCTTCTTGTCCAGCGGCGGCCGCGCGAGGAACCACACGAGCGTCGCCGCCCCTCCCCCGCAGCACAGCACCAGCAGCACCAGCCCGCCGAGCAGCCACTTACGCACGCCCCGACCCTCCTACATGTAGTTCAGCTACATGTAGGCTCGCTGCCGCCGCGTCGGCCGCGCCAGACCCGGCCGTCGAACCGGGGGAAACCTCAGGGTCTCCCCGGACCCCCGCGCCCGCCGGGCCCGCCGATACTGGGTTGGTGGTAATCGCCGGCCCGATCGACGCCTACGTCACCTCGCTGCGCGGCGCCCTGCGCGGCCCCCGGTCCGCCAAGGCCGACCTGCTGACCGAGGCCCGCGACGGCCTGACCGACGCCGCGGAGCACTACGAGTCCACGGGCCTGCCCCGCCTGGCCGCCGAACGGCTGGCGGTCGCGGACTTCGGCCCGGTGGCCGACATCGCCCCGGAGTACCAGCGCGAGCTGGCCCTGACCCAGGCCCGCCGCACCGCCGCCCTGGTGGGCGCCGCGGTCGCCGCCCAGTCCCTGGTCTCGGAGCTGGCGTGGCGCCACGAGTCGACGTCGTGGACCTGGCAGCCGAACAACCTGTACGCGCTGCTGGCCAACACGGTGGACTACGCGGCGTACGCGGTGGTGGCGGCCGCCCTGCTGGCCGCCCTGGCCTGCGGCATCGGCGCCCGCTACGTGACGGTGGGCCGCTCCTTCGCCCGGGCGACGGGCATCGCGGCCATCGTCGTCGTGGCGTTCTTCATCGCCGGCGGCATCCTGTTGTCCGCCTTCAGCCCGGCGTGGACCTCCCACTCGGGCACCGGCATCTCGGCCTGGAACGCGGCCGCCTCGGCGGCGACCATGACCCTGCCGGTGTGGATGACGGTGTCGGGGCTGCGCTGCGTGCGCGCGGCGGCCGCGTGACCGGGCCTCAGGGCACCTGGTCGACGGTCCCGCGGGGCGTGGACGGGTTGCAGCGGCGGATGCGGGCGGCGGTCAGGCGGGAGCCCTCGACCAGGCCGTAGCGCTGGACCGCCTGCAGGCCGTAGTTGCTGCACGACGGCACCTGGCGGCACCTGGTGGGCAGGTGCGGGGAGAGCCAGCGCTGGTAGCCGCGGATCGCCACCATGCCGGCCCGGCCCGGGCCCGACGCGGCGCGCCTCGGCGGGCGGCTCGGGGCCGACAGGGCCATCAGGGACAGCAGCGGGGCGATCATGAACGGGCCGCAGTCGCACGCGCCGCAGTCCCAGTCCGGGCCGCAGTCGTTGTCGCGGCGGCGGCGATCCCGGCGGGCCTGCCGGTTCGCCTGTTTTTTACCGATTCGCATGGCGGAATTGTCGACGCCGGGCCTCGCGGTGATCAAGGATTCGGTCATGGTTCCGACGGCCGGCACCGGCTTCGTGCCGGCGCCCGGTCACAACAGAACGCACCCGAGGCCGACTTCGTGCCGGCGGCCGGTCACGACAAAAACGCACCCGAATGGCCGACTTCGTGCGGGCGGCCGGGAACGTCCGGACGCTCCCGGACACCCGCACGAAGTCGAACAAACGAGTGCGTTGCCATGACCGTGCTGAGCAGGGCCGTCGGTGGCCGAACCGGCCGGCGGGGCTGAACCGCCGGCCGTCGCGCGAGCCACACCATGAACGGCCGGGCTTACTTGGACGCGATCTCCGCCTCGCCGCCGTGGAACTCGGTGCCGTTCATGAACGCGGAGTCGAAGCGCGCCTGCAGGGCGTCCATCTCGCCGAACTCGGCCTGGTGCGCGTTCTCGCTGCCCTCGGCCGCGAAGACGTGGTCGTCGACGTTCGCGTCGTGGCTGTAGTTGGTGTACTCGTCGGCCTCGTAGTGCACGGCCGGCCCCTGGTCGAACTCGACGTGGGTGCCGTGCTGGAAGGCGGTCGCCTCGTTCGCGTGGTGGTCGGCCTCGTACACGCCGTACTGGTTGTTGTAGTCGGCCTCCGAGCCGTGGGCCTGGTGCAGCTGGTCCAGGGCGCCGTGCTCCTGACCGGCCTCGTAGTGGCCGTAGTCGACGTCGCCGTGGCCGCCGTCGTAGCCGGTGTCCATGTCGCTCATGGTGCTCTCCTTCGGTGGGATCTGGTGTGTGGCCTTGCGATGCATCAAACGTTACGGGCGCGCCCGACCCCCCGAATCCCGGAAACGTGCCACGCGGCGATGGGGCACTTCTGGCCGGAGGGTGCGCGGGGATGAAAGACTTCCTTGCCGTGGACAGCGATACCTTCTGGTCGATCATCGACGGGTCCCGGGCCGCTGCCGGGGAGAAAGTCACGCCGGGCTTCGCCGAGCGGTTCACCGCCGCGCTGCGGATGCGGCTGGCCACGCTCGACAGGAGCGAGCTGCTGGACTTCGACGCGCACCGCACCCGGCTGCAGGCGCGGGCCAACTCCTCGGCGATGTGGGCGACGGGCCGGGTGGTGGCCCGCTACGCCGACGCGTTCGTCGACGGGCTGATCGCGCGGGGCCGGGAGCACTACGAGCGGGCGGTGCTGAGCCCGGACGACCTGGCCGACGACCCGGTGGTGCGGGCCGTGGCCGCGGGCGAGCTGGCCGCGCACGAGCTCGCCCCGCGGGAGGTCGAGGACCTGGCCGAGGAGTTGTACGGCGAGACCGACGACTATCCGATGCTGCTGCGCGCGCGGACCGGCCAGGTCGCCCCGCTGGTCGAGGACGACTGGGACGACGATGACGACCAGGCCGTGCGCCAGCACCTACCGAAGATCGCCGCGCTGTTCCTGAAGTGACCGGGCGAGCTCCTCGATCCCGGCGGTGACCTTCCTGGTCTGCTCGACCTCGTCCCCGAGCGCCTGGACGACGGTCCCGCCGCGGGACAGCGGCATCGCCGCCCACGTGTCCGACCGCCCCGGCAAGCCGGGCAGGTCGGCCGTCGTGATCAGTGTGGACAGCACGCGAGCGCCGTGCAGGATCGCGGGTCCGTCCGGGTGCGACGGGCCGACGGCGACCTCGGAGCGATACCAGGGCCGGGCGTTTCGCACGATGCTCGCCGAGAGGCGCAGGTCGCCGCCGGGCTCGCCGTGGCGGCCGAAGACCGCCTCCTCGCGCCACACGAGCGCCGCGCCGCCGGCGAGCGCGACCGTGGCCGCGTTGTGGTGCCGGCAGCGCGCGGCCGCCACGATCGGCTCGGGCAGGAACGCCAGGAACCCGCCCTCGGCCACCGTGGCGTGCACGGCCAGGCGCGACTCCGCCCCGTCGCGGCCCGGCAGGGCGATGCTCGCCGCGACCGTGCGCACCCACAGCTCGGCCCCCGGCCCGACCTCGATCTCCAGGCTCAGGTCGTCGCCGCCGAGCGGGCCGGCCGCCCCGCCGACGATGTGCACGGCGCACGGGCCGGTGCGCCGCGGCAGCAGCGGCGCCTCGCCCTTGAGCACGCGCAGCACCGAGCGGTGCCCCTCCCGCTCGGCGACGATCCGGGCGGCCGCCCTCACGGGACCAGGCCGCGGATCCACTCCTGGACCGGCTTGGCCGCGCGGTCCTCGACCAGCGACAGGAACACCGTCGGCAGGTCACCGCGGCGGGCCGCGGCGTCGCGCTGCATGACGCCGAGGTCGGCGCCGACCAGCGGGGCCAGGTCGGTCTTGTTGATCACGAGCAGGTCGGCGCTGGTGACGCCGGGGCCGCCCTTGCGCGGCACCTTGTCGCCGCCGGCCACGTCGACCACGAAGATCTGCCGGTCGACCAGCCCGCGGCTGAACGTGGCGGTGAGGTTGTCGCCGCCGCTCTCGACCAGGATCACGTCGAGCGGGCCGAGGCTCTCCTCCAGCTCCTCGATCGCGTCGAGGTTGGCCGAGATGTCGTCGCGGATGGCGGTGTGCGGGCAGCAGCCGGTCTCCACCGCGCGGATGCGCTCGGCCGGCAGGACGCCGTTGCGCAGCAGGAAGTCGGCGTCCTCGGTGGTGTAGATGTCGTTGGTCACCACGGCCACCCGCAGGTCCTCGGACATGGCCCGGCACAGCGCCGCGACGAGCGCGGTCTTGCCCGACCCGACCGGGCCGCCGATGCCGATCCGCACCGCCCGCCGGGTGTCCGGCAACGGGTTGTGGGGGTCGTCGTGCGGGTGGGGATGCGTGTGTTCGTCCTCAGCTGGCAAAGAGTCTTACCTCCCATGCGGCGTGGTCCTCGGCGGAGACGTCGAGCAGCGGCGCCGATGCCGCCGGCAGGTCCGCCGCGGGCCCACGGGCGTGTGTCGCGGCTTCCCGGGCCACCTCGTCGCACTCGTCGCCGAGCTCGGCGAGGAGGGCGTGGACGTGGTACGGGTCGAGGCCCAGCAGGCGGACCGCCGCGCTCGCCGGGCCGGAGATCGCGTGGTACGCGGCCAGCAGCGCCGCCTCGTCCGGGGTCAGCCCGGCCGCCCCGGCGGCGACGCCGAGCGCGATGGGCTGGCAGACCCGGGCGCGGGCGGCCCGGGTCACGTGCTCGCCCGGCCAGACCACCTGCGCGGCCCGGCACAGCGAGCGGCCCTGCCGGCGGGCGGCCAGGCGCAGCGCCGGCGAGGGGGTGCGGGCGTCGAGCTCCTCATCCAGCTCCTCGATCGCCTCTGGCCGGGCACAGGCGGCGGCCGCGAACGCCGCCGCCACCAGGCCGCCGGTGCGCAGCCGGCCGCGCAGGAACGCGCGCAGCCCGCCCAGGTCCCGCACCCTTCCGCGGGCGACGGCCGCCTCCAGCCCGGACGAGTGCGCGTGGCCGCCGGACGGGAACCGGCCGTCGGCCAGCAGCAGGAGTTGGGTGAACGCGCGCATCTAGAACAGGAAGTACCGCTGGGCCATCGGCAGCTCGGTGACCGGGTCGGGCTCGACCACCTCGCCGTCGACGCGGACCGTGAACGTGTCGGGCTCGACCTCGATGCGCGGCAGGGCGTCGTTGCCGGGCAGGTCGGCCTTGCCGCGGGAGCGGGTGTCGGCCACCGCGGCGAGGCGCCGGTGCAGGCCGAGCCGGTCCGCCAGCCCGTCGTCGATGGCGGCCCGGGCGACGAAGGCGAGGCTGGTGGCCGGGGCGGTCCTGCCGTACGCGCCGAACATCGGACGGGACAGGATCGGCTGCGGCGTGGGGATGGACGCGTTGGCGTCGCCCATCGCGCCCCACGCGATCGCGCCGCCCTTGACCACGACGTGCGGCCGCACCCCGAAGAACGCCGGGTCCCACAGCACCAGGTCGGCCAGCTTGCCGACGGCGACCGAGCCGACCTCGTGGTCGATGCCGGAAGCCACGGCCGGGCAGATGGTGTACTTCGCGACGTAGCGCTTCGCCCGCTCGTTGTCCGCCCGCCCGTCGCCGGGCAGCGGGCCCCGCCGCCGCTTCATGACGTGCGCGGTCTGCCAGGTGCGCAGCACGACCTCGCCCACCCGGCCCATCGCCTGGGAGTCCGAGCCGATGATCGAGATCGCGCCGAGGTCGTGCAGGAGGTCCTCCGCGGCCATCGTGGACGGCCGGATCCGGCTCTCCGCGAAGGCCAGGTCCTCGGGCACGCTCGGGTTGAGGTGGTGGCACACGATGAGCATGTCGAGGTGCTCGCTGAGCGTGTTGCGGGTGTACGGCCGGGTCGGGTTGGTCGAGGACGGCAGCACGTTCGGGTGCGAGGCCACGGTGATGATGTCGGGGGCGTGACCGCCGCCGGCGCCCTCGGTGTGGTACGCGTGGATGGACCGCCCGGCGATGGCGCGCAGGGTCTCCTCGACGAAGCCGGCCTCGTTGAGCGTGTCGGTGTGGATGTTCACCTGCACCCCCGAGGCGTCGGCGACCCGCAGGCAGGCGTCGATCGCCGCCGGGGTGGTCCCCCAGTCCTCGTGCAGCTTGAAGCCCCCGGCGCCCCCGCGCAGCTGCTCCCACATCGCCTCCTCGGAGACGGTGTTGCCCTTGCCCAGCAGCAGCACGTTGAGCGGCCACGGGTCGAGCGCCTCGAGCATGCGGGCCAGGTGCCAGGCGCCCGGCGTGACGGTGGTCGCCTTGCTGCCCTCGGCCGGCCCGGTGCCGCCGCCGACGATCGTGGTGATGCCGCTGGCCAGAGCCTCTTCCAGGATCAACGGGGCGATGAGGTGCACGTGGCAGTCGATGGCGCCGGCGGTGAGGATCCGGCCGTTGCCGGCGATGATCTCCGTGCCCAGGCCGATGACCAGCGCCGGGTCGACGCCGTCCATGATGTCGGGGTTGCCGGCCCGGCCGATGCCCACGATCCGCCCGTCGCGGATGCCGACGTCGGCCTTCACCACGCCCCAGTGGTCCAGGATGATCGCGCCGGTGATGACCGTGTCCGGGGTGCCCTCGGCGCGGGTGGCCCTCGACTGGCCCATCGACTCGCGGATCACCTTGCCGCCGCCGAAGACGGCCTCGTCGCCGCCCGCGCAGTGGTCCCGCTCGACCTCGATGAACAGGTCGGTGTCGGCCAGCCGGACCCGGTCTCCGGTGGTGGGGCCGTAGAGGTTGGCGTACCGCCGCCGGTCGAGCTCGCTCACAACCGCCCTCCCGCCTTGCCGCGCAGCCCCGGCACGATGCGGTTGCCCGCCAGGGGCACCAGGGCTACCTCGCGGGCCACGCCGGGCTCGAACCGCACGGACGTGCCCGCGGGCACGCCCAGCCGGTGGCCCCAGGCGGCCTCGCGGTCGAAGTCGAGGGCCTCGTTGGCCTCGGCGAAGTGGTAGTGGGAGCCGACCTGCACCGGCCGGTCGCCGGTGTTGCGCACGGTCAGCACCAGCTCCGGGCGGCCGGCGTTGATGAGCACCGGCCCGTCGCCGGGGACGATCTCGCCGGGGATCACGGGATCGGGTGGTGAACGGTCACGAGCTTGGTGCCGTCCGGGAACGTCGCCTCCACCTGCACCTCCGCCAGCATCTCGGGGACGCCCTCCAGGACGTCGTCGCGGCCGAGCACGTGGCGCCCGGCCTCCATCAGGTCCACCACGGTCCGCCCGTCGCGCGCGCCCTCCAGCAGGAAGGCGGTGATGATCGCGACGGCCTCCGGATAGTTGAGCTTGAGCCCGCGGTCCTTGCGGCGTTGCGCCACGTCGGCCGCGACGTGGATCAGCAGGCGCTCCTGCTCGTGGCGGGTGAGAAACAAGGGTCACCTCATCGGGGGACGGTGGAGGCGCACTCTGCCACCTGGATGTTTCACTCCGATTACCTCGCTGCGCGGCCGGATCGGCGCCGGAGCGCGGCCGGATCGGCCCGCAACACGCCCGTGTTAGGCTCGCGACGCCCACTACCTGGAGAGTTGCGCATGAGCAATCACCGGTCCGTCGTCATCAACGGGGACCTCGGCAGCGGCAAGTCGACGGTCTCCGTCGAGCTGGCGAGCCGGCTCAACCTGCGCCGCATCAGCGTCGGCGACATGTACCGGGAGATGGCCCAGCGCCGCGGCATGACGGCGCTGCAGCTCAACCTGCACGCGGAGCTCGACGACGCGATCGACAGCGCGGTGGACAACCTGCAGAGCGAGATCGCGAGCTCCGGCGAGCAGCTCATCGTCGACAGCCGCCTCGCCTGGTTCTTCTTCCACGAGGCGTTCAAGGTCCACCTCATCACCGAGCCGAACGAGGCCGCCCGCCGGGTGCTGTCCCGCCCGCACAGCGAGGTGGAGAACTACGCCTCGCTGGAAGAGGCGAAGAAGAACCTGCACAGCCGCAGCGAGAGCGAGCGGATGCGGTTCCTGACCCGCTACGGCGCGGACAAGTACCGGCTGCGCAACTACGACCTCGTCGCCGACAGCACCCGGGCCAACCCGACCCAGGTGGTCGACGCCGTCCAGGCCGCCTTCGAAGGCCGCCTCGGGGCCGAGATCCTGCGCGAGCGGGCGCCGCTGCTGCTGCTCGACCCGATGCGGATCTACCCGACCCGCGAGATCGACTTCGCCGACGAGACGCTCGCCCAGGAGCTGGCCGGGGCGGGCCCCGCGGACCTGGAGCCGCTCACCATCGGCCACAGCGGCCAGGACTACTACGTGATCGACGGCCACCGCCGGCTGAGCGCGGCCGTGCAGAACGGCCTGCACCTCGTCCCGGGCCTGCTGCTCGCGGAGAACGAGGAGCCGGTCACCAACCGGTCCAGCGCCAACGACTACTTCCGGGCCCACGTGACCCCCAGGGTGATCGGGGCGTGGGAGCGGGTCCACAACACCGAGCTGCACAGCCCGTCTGAGGTGCGTGCCGGTCAGTAGTGAGTAACGGTACTCAGGCGGCCGGGCCCCGGCCGCCCGAGACTCATCTCATGACCGCACCCGTGCCGCAGAAGACCACCGCGGCCTTCTTCATCCAGTCCGCCCTGTCGTTCGGCATCTCGATCGTCGGCGTCGGGGTGGGCATCGCCTACCTGCCCGTCGACGCCTGGATGCGGGCGTTCCTGGGGCTGGGCCTGCTCTACACCGTGACGTCGGCGTTCACGCTGGCCAAGGTCATCCGCGACCAGCAGGACTCGGCGACGGTCGTGCAGCGCGTCGACCAGGCCCGCCTGGACCGCATCCTGACCGAGCACGACCCCTTCCGGGGCTAGCCCCCTACCTCCCTACCGCCCTGGTACCGCTCTTTTGCGGGCGGCCGCTTACCCCTCACCGCCCTCTTGCGGGCGGCCTCTAACCCTCACCGCCTTTTGCGGGCGGCCTCTAACTGGTTACTGGGCGGCCGACTCCAGGCCGTTGACCTGCACGACGACGTGCTCGGCGGCGGCCACCGCCTCGGCCGCGACCATGACCTCGATCGCGGCCAGGGGCTCGGCCGCAGCGAGGGTCTCCATGGCGCTGCGCCGGCAGATCCGGACGGGCTTGCGCTTGTTCACCAGGCCGAGCAGGGGCGCCCCGGCCACGAAGAGCAGCGCGCCGGCGCCGACCAGGGCCAGCGGCAGCCAGGCCGAGTCGGCGATCGCCTCGCCGCCGAAGTGGCCCAGCAGCGCCCCGTAGGAGGCCCACAGCGTCGCCGCGAGCACGTCGTAGGTGGCGAAGCGGCGGGTCGAGATGCCGTTGCGGCCCGCGTACACCGCGGTGATCATCCGGCCGGCCGGGACGAACCGGCAGAACAGCACGGCCAGGAAGATGTGCCGCTGCATCGCCTCGCTGAGCTTGGCGGCCACCTTCGCGGCCCGGCGGGGCAGCGCCCGCTGGGCCCGGTTGCGGCGGGCGAGCCGCCGGCCGACGAGGAAGGCGAGCAGGTCGCCGGCGACCACACCGGCGGCGCCCGAGAGCACGAGGAGGAACAGCTGGGCGTGGCCCGAGGCGGAGAGGATGCCGCCGCCGATCATGAGGGCCTGCGCGGGAACGACCGGGATGAAGGCGTCGACGGTGAGCAGCACGAGCACCGTGGCGTAGAGCACAACGGGCGCGGACACGAGGTCCAGTACTGCGCTCACCATCTCGGACACGCCATGGTCCGGCCCCCAACCCTGCGAATCGGCTTTCCCCCGTTGACCATGGCAACACGGTCGCACCGAATCGCATGCCCAACTCGACACGATTGTGTCCCGCATCTCCTTCGAAATACCTGAGAAACGCAGGGGTTAGCAGGTGAAGGTCACCCGACGGTCTCGTGGATGTAACACCAGCGCCAGACCTCACCCGGCTCGATCGACTGCATCACCGGATGGTGAGTCACCAGGAAGTGCTGGGTGGCGTGCCGGCGCGGCGACGAGTCACAACAGGCCACATGGCCGCAGGCCAGGCACTGCCGTAGGTGCACCCAGTCGGTGAACCCGCCCTCCACGCACTCCGGGCAGCCTTCCACCACCGGCGGCTCCCGCTTCTCGGCCGCTTCCAGATGCGTGCAGGTCACAGATCCCCCCGCTCGAGCAGTGACTCTTCCAGGTCCATGTCGCGCTGCGCCTGCCGCAGCGTCTCCTCCGGGATGCGCCCGGTGTCGCGCGCCGTGCGGAACACCTCACGCTCGGCGTTCAGCATCTCGCGGCGCAGCCGGGCGTAGGCGGCGGACGGCGTTTCCCGGTCCGCCCTTCCCAGCCGCTCCCACGCCAGGTTGGAGCGGCTCTGCGCCACCTGCCGCAGCCGCTCGACCACGCCCTCGGGGGCGTCGCCGGCCATCTCCTCCAGACGCTCCTTGCCGGCCCGGGACGCCTCGTGCTGCACCGAGGCCTCGGCCAGCGCGTCCTCCTTCTCGTCGTCCGGCGGGACCTTCAGCCAGCGGGCGACGGTGGGGAGGGTTGCTCCTTGCAGTACCAATGTGGCCACAATGACCCCGAATGCCAGGATCACGAACAGGCCTCGCGGATACGACTCGCCGTCGGCGAGGTGCACGGGCAGCGAGAGCGCGGCGGCCAGGGTGACCGCGCCGCGCATGCCGGCCCACGAGATCACCGCCGGGGCGGCCAGCGGCGGGGACGGGTCGCGGCGGCGGATCCGCGGCACGAGCCGGGTGAAGTACGTCGTGGGGAACAGCCACACGATCCGCGCCACGATCACCACGCCGACCACCGCGGCCAGGGCGCCCATGGTGAACGCGAACGAGCGCTCCACGTTGGCGATGAGGCTGCGCAGCTGCAGGCCCACGAGGAGGAAGACCACGCCCTCCAGCAGGAACTTCACCATCCGCCAGAAGGCGTCCATCTGCAGCCGGGAGGCGGCGGACATCAGGGTCGGCATCCGGTGCCCGAGCGACAGGCCGCAGACCACGACCGCGACGACCCCGGAGGCGTGCACCGCCTCGGCCGGCAGGAACACCAACCACGGCGTGAGCAGCGACACGGCGTTGTCGATGAGCGGGTTGCGGATCCGCTTGTGCACGAAGCCGATGAGCAGGCCGCCGGCCACGCCGAAGGCGACGCCGCCGACGACCGCGATCGACGCCTCACTGGCGATCGACCAGCCGTCGACCGCCTCGCCGACCGCCGCGGCCACCGCGACCCGGAGCGTGACCAGGGCGCTCGCGTCGTTGATGAGGCTCTCGCCCTCCAGCACGGTGACCACGCGGCGCGGCAGGCCGATGCGGCGGGCGACCGCCGTGGCCGCCACCGCGTCGGGCGGGGCGACGACCGCGCCCAACGCCAGGCAGGCGGCCAGCGGTACCGCCGGAAGCAATGCGTGCAGCGTGAACCCCACGGCCGCTGTGGTGAACAGCACCAGCCCGATCGCCAGGAGCAGGATCGGACGCAGGTTGAACTTGAACGCGGGCACCGAGGTCTCCAGCGCCGCGACGTAGAGGATCGGCGGCAGGATGCCGGTGAGCACCACCTCGGGTTCGAGCTCGATCTCCAGCAGCCCGGGCACGAACGACACGACGATGCCGACGACGACCAGCAGGATCGGCGACAGCACCCCGATGCGGCGCGCGACCACCGAGGTGGCGACCACGACCGCGATCAGTCCGACGATGTTATCGAGCCCGTGCACGCGCGAAGCTTATCCACGCCATGTTTCGATCGCGCGCGGCCTGCTGGTGGACGGCCCGCTCCGCCCGAGTGACCGGCGCGTGCGCAAGACGGGCCGAGCCTGAGAGACTGCACCCGCACATGCGCAGAGCCGTCACGTAGGGGAGGATCGTCCTCATGTGTGCTGCACGGCAAATACCTGTGCCCCTTGGGCGGGTCTAGGCATGGCTGACTTCAGCACGACCGTGGATCTGCGCAGCCGACGGATCGGACCATTCGCCGGCGAGCGGATCCGCGTGCTGCTGGTCGAGGACGATCCGGGCGACGCGTTCCTGGTCCGCGAGCTGCTCGCGGAGGCCGACGCCCCATTCGACGTGGACATCGCGCAGACGATGCGGGAGGCCCGGCCGCGCTTCCGCGACGTGCACTGCATCCTGCTCGACCTGGGCCTGCCCGACGCCAGCGGCCTCGACGGCCTGCGTCAGGTCCTGCAGCACGCGGCCGGCGCCGCCGTCTGCGTGCTCACCGGGCTGGAGGACGAGCACCTGGGCACCGCCGCGGTGGCCGAGGGCGCGCAGGACTACCTGGTCAAGGGCACCGTGGACGGGGCCGGGCTGTCGCGCGCGGTGCGGTACGCGGTCGAGCGCCGGCGCGCCGACGAGCAGGCCCGCCTGCTGCGCGAGTCCGAACTGCGCCAGGCCGAGTCGTCCCGCCTGGAGCGCGGCCTGCTCCCCCAGCCGCTGATGCGCGACGTGGCCGCCGAGCTGTACTCCATCTACCGCCCCGGCCGCGACCGCGCCCTGCTCGGCGGGGACTTCTTCGACGCCATCGGGGTCGACGGCGGCGCCCGCCTGCACCTGCTCATCGGCGACGTCTGCGGCCACGGCGTGGACGAGGCGCCGCTGGGCGTGGCCCTGCGCGTGGCCTGGCGGGCCCTGGTGCTGGCCGGCGTGCCCGAGGAGCAGATGCTGGACTCCCTGGAGCAGGTGCTCGTCGCCGAGCGGCGCACCGACGAGCTCTTCGCGACCGTCGCGGTGGCCACCGTCGACCTGACCACCGGCACCGCCCGCATCCGCCTGGCCGGGCACCCGCCGCCGATCCTGATCCGCGACGGCCGGGCCGAGCCGTGCGACGTGGACCCAGGGCTGGTGCTGGGCGTCGTGCCGGGCATGCCGCGACCGGCGGCCGAGATCGGGCTGGGCACCAACGACGACTGGGCGCTGCTGCTGTACACCGACGGGCTCATCGAGGGCGCGGCCGGCGCCGACGCCGGGGCCGGTGAGCGCCTCGGCGTCGACGGGCTGTGCCAGGTGCTGCGGGAGCCCAACCGGGCCGCCCCGCGGGACCTGCCCGGCTGGCTGGCACTGCAGGCCGAGGCGCACAACGGCGGCCCGGTGCCCGACGACATCGCCGTGCTCCTGCTGACCCCATCGAGGACGTCATGAACCCCCCAGCCTCCTGGTCGCTGTGGCGGCGCATCATCGCCCTGTGCGCGGTCGTCGCGGGCCTCCTCGGCCTCATCGCGGTGAGCGCCGCGATCACCGCCACAGCCAACCGCACCGACACCAACCAGGTGATGGACCACCTCACGCCGGCCCTCGTCAATGCCGAGCGGCTGTACTCCCAGTTGCTGCGCCAGCAGTCCAGCGTCCGGACGTACGCGTTGACCGGCAAGGACTCCGATCTCGACAACTACCGCGACAGCCAGGCACAGGAGGCGCAGATCCTGGCGGAGACCCAGCGGCTCGTCGGGGACGACCCGGTCCTCGCGGAAACGCTGCGCCAGGTGGCGGCGGGCACGGCGGCGTACCGCAGCCAGGTCACGGAACCAGTGATCCAGCAGACGAAGTCCAGCGGCGTGGACCCGGAGCGGGCCGCGCCCACGGACAGCTCGCGCGCCATTTACAACGACGCCGCCGGCCGCATCACCAAGCTGTCGCAGCAGCTCATCGCCCGCCGGGACGCGGTCTCCGTCGAGGTGCGCCAGACCGGCAACGTGCTCGTCCTCCTGCTGATCTTCGCCGCCGTGGTCGTGGTGGTGGCCGGCGCAATGCTCGCGCTGCTCCTGCGCCGCCTCGTCACCCGGCCGGTGACCAACCTGGCGGCCGAGGTGCGGCGGGTGGCGGCGGGCGACTACGACTACGAGATCCACAGCCTCGGCCCACCGGAGCTGGCCGACCTCGCCGGCGACGTCGACACCATGCGCCGCCGGATCAACGCCGACCTCACCGACGTCCAGGAGGCCCGCCGCCAGGTGGAGGAGGCCAACCGGATGCTCGAGCAGCAGGCGGCGGAGCTGACCCGCTCCAACCGGGACCTCGAGCAGTTCGCCTACGTGGCCAGCCACGACCTGCAGGAGCCGCTTCGCAAGGTCGCCAGCTTCTGCCAGCTCCTGCAGCGGCGGTACTCCGGGCAGCTCGACGAGCGCGCGGACCAGTACATCGGCTTCGCCGTCGACGGGGCCCAGCGCATGCAGCGGCTCATCAACGACCTGCTCGCGTTCTCCCGCATCGGCCGGCTGACCAACGGCTTCACCGAGGTCGACCTCAACAAGGTGGTCCTCGACGCCGCCGCGCAGTTCGACGCCCAGCGCGAGGCCACCAACGCCGAGATCATCTTCACCGACCTCCCCGCCGTGCGCGGCGAGGAACCGCTCCTCGGCGCCCTCTTCAGCAACCTCATCGGCAACGCCATCAAGTTCCGCCGCCCCGACGTCCCCCCGCGGATCATCATCGACGGCCACCCCACGGAAACCGGCGAGTACGAGATCAGCGTCGAGGACAACGGCATCGGCATCGAGCCCGAGTTCGCCGACAAGGTCTTCGTGATCTTCCAGCGGCTCCACGCCAAGGAGACGTACCCCGGCACCGGCATCGGCCTGGCCATCGCGAAGAAGATCGTCGAATACCATGGCGGCCGGATCTGGATCGACCCCGCGCACCGCGAAGGTACGCTGTTCCGGTTCACGCTCCCCGTTCCAGCCGTCGTGTTAGAGGAGTCCGCTTCATGAGCGCACCCGTGGAAGCATCCCTGCCGATCGAGGTGCTTCTCGTCGAGGACGACCCGGGCGACGTGCTCATGACGCAGGAGGCGTTCGAGGAGCACAAGGTCCGCAACAAGCTCAATGTGGTGCAGGACGGCGAGGAGGCCCTGGCCTACCTGCGGCGCGAGGGCCGGTTCGCCGACGCCACCCGGCCGGACCTCATCCTGCTGGACCTCAACCTGCCACGCGTCGACGGCCGGGAGGTGCTGCAGGTCATCAAGGAGGACCAGGACCTGCGCCGGATCCCGGTGGTCGTGCTGACCACCTCGCAGGCGGACGAGGACATCCTGCGCAGCTACTCGCTGCACGCGAACGCCTACGTGACCAAGCCGGTCGACTTCGACAGCTTCATCGCCGTGGTGCGCCAGATCGACGAGTTCTTCGTGAGCGTCGTCAAGCTGCCGCCGCGTAGCTGACCCTTGTAGCGGATGAGTCCGGACATCCTCGATGTCCGGACTCATCCGACGTATCACCGCTAGGCGGGGAGCTGCGCGACCTTCGCCAGCAGCAGCGCCTCGGCCGTGCACACCCGCTCGAACTCGCCGAGGTGCAGGCTCTCGTTCGGCCCGTGCGCCCCGGTCTCCGGGTCCTCGACCCCGGTGACGAGGATCGCCGCCTTCGGGAACAGGTCCTGGAACGTGGCGATGAAGGGAATCGAACCGCCGATTCCCATGTCTACCGGAGCGGCACCGTCCCAGGCCGCCGCGAAGGCCTCCCGCGCCGCGTCGTACGCGGGCCCGGTGGCATCGATCTGACAGGGCTCCCCGAGCTGCTCGAGCTCGATGGTCACCTTGGCCCCCCAGGGCGCGCGCCGGTTCAGGTGCTCGACCATCGCGTCGTACACCTGCTGCGCCGAGTCCCCGGGCGCGATCCGCACGCTGAACTTCGCCTTCGCCACCGGCACCAGCGCATTGGGCGCCCCGGACGTCGGCGGCGCGTCGATGCCGAGAATCGAGATCGCGGGCCGCGTCCACAGCCGCTCGACCAGCCGCCCGCTGCCGATGAACTGCACCCCGTCGAGCATCCCGGCCTCTTCCCGGAACCGCTCCTCGGGATAGTCCAGCGGCGCCGAGGGCGTGCGGAGCAGCCCCTCCACGGCAACGTCCCCGTTGTCGTCGTGCAGGCTGGCGATGAGCCGCGAGAGCGTGATCAGCGCGTCGGGGACCGCCCCGCCGAACATCCCGCTGTGCACGGCCTGCTCCAGCACCCGCACCTCGACGAACCCGTTCACGATCCCGCGCAGCCCGGTGGTGAGCGCCGGCTGCCCGATGTCCCAGTTCCCGGAGTCCGCGATGACGATCACGTCGGCCGCGAGGTCGTCGCGGTACTCCCGCAACAGATCCTCGAGCGACTCCGACCCGTACTCCTCTTCGCCCTCGATGAAGACGACCACCCCGACCGGCAGGTCGTCCCCGAAGGCCCGGAGCGCCGCGATGTGCGCCATGACCCCGGCCTTGTCATCGGCCACGCCACGCCCGTACAGCCGCCCGTCCCGCTCGACGGCCACGAAGGGGTCACTCCGCCACTGCTGAAGATCCCCAACCGGCTGTACGTCATGATGCGCGTACAACAGCACGGTAGGCGCCCCGGGCGGCGCGGGCCGACGCCCGATGACCGCGGGCTGCCCACCCTGACGCACGATCCGCACGTCCGGCACCCCAGCCCCGCGCAGCAGCTCCGCCACGGCCTCGGCCGACCGCTCCACGTGACTGTGATCAAACCCGGCGAACGCGATCCCCGGGATCTGAACCAGCCGTTCCAGATCCGCGCGCACGCCCGGCATCTCCCGCCGGATCGCGGCGCGAAGTTCTTCCTCGGTTCGTACTGTCATACGCAGAACTTACTGCGCAGCCCTCTCGAGCGTGCTCTCCGCCCCATTTCCAGCCACCACGAGCAACAGGCCCCCGCTACCCCCTTCGCGCGGTCCGTCTACCCCCGTGCTCGCCCGCTTCAACCCACCAGTCCAAGGCCTCCCGCCCCGGGTCATCCACGCCGGCCTCGCCCGCTCCGACCCAAGGCCCCCTGCCCCGGCCGGGCTCGCCCGGTCCACGCATCAATCCAAAGCACCCCCAGGTCGCTCGGTTCGCCCCCTCTGCCCAGGGGGCGCCTGCTCCCGGACCGCAGCCCCAGGCCCTTCGCCACGACCACGGCCGCCGGGAAGCGGAGTCCCCCTCGGCCTCAGTCCGCCCACGTTCCGCGCCGACGTCCACGCCGGGCCTCTCTCGGCTACATCCACCCACGATCCCCGGCGCAGCCACATCGATCCCCGGCGCAGCCACATCGCCCAACGACAGCCGACGCCCTGCGCCTCCCCACGGCCGGTCACCCGGCGGCCGAGGCGCCGATCATCCGACGGTCGCGACGCCGGCCCGCCCGACGGCCGCGACGCCGGCCCGCCCGACGGCCGCGACGCCGGCCCGCCCGACGGCCGCGACGCCGGCCCGCCCGACCGTCGACGGGCGCCCCGCCCGACCGTCGGTGCCGGGCCGCCCGGCGGCCGCGGTGCCCGTCACCGGGCGGGCCCAACGACGGGCCCGCAATCCCGGTCCTCTGAGGGCGAGCCGCTCTCCTAGGCCTCCGCGGTCCGGCCTTCCCCGCCCTCGTCCGATCCGTTGCCGCGCATCCAGCCACGCATTCGACCGGCCCCGGCGCCGACCCAGCCACCGACGTCCACAGCACCGTCGCCGAGCTTGCGCAGCAGCGACACCAGCGGGTCCTGCGACCGGCTGAACGCCTCCCGGTACGAGGCCGCCGCCGCCTTGATCTCCTCGCTCACCGACGCGTTGCCGTCGTCGTCGCGCCGCGGGTAGTCGCCGGAGAGGATCCGCTGGTACTCCCCGCTATCGATCCAGGCCCGCACCTCGGCCGCCCGCGCCACGGGCATCGGGTGCGAGCGGGCCGTCACCATCCGGATCTTGATCAGGCTGTCGCGCAGGTCCCCGGCCCGGTCGAACTCGGCCGCCTGCTCCAGGAACGCGGTGGTGTCGACCTCAGACAGGTCGCCGCCGCCGGCCAGCTTCATCGCGAGCCGCAGCGACGCCGCCGGATCCTGGCAGGCGAGCAGCCCGGCCCGGTCCGCCGACAGCTCGGCCTTGCGCCACCACTCCATCAGCGCCGCGACGATCGCCCGCAGGACCATCGAGCCGACCGGCAGCCAGGCCAGCCGCACCGCCCAGTCGGTCAGGATCATGACCATCGTCCGGTACACCGCGTGCCCGCTGACCAGGTGCCCGAGCTCGTGCCCGAGCAGGCACCGCAGCTCCTCGTCGTCGAGCAGCTCCACCGCACCGGAGTTGACCACGATGAACGGCTTCGACATGCCGATGCACATGCCGTTGATCGACCGGTCCTGCTGCACGAACAGCTCGGGCAACTCGGCGACGTCCAGCGAAGCGCCGGCCTCCGCCAGCAGCCGATGGACCCGCGGGTACTGCCGGTGGTCGACACGAATCGCGTTGCCGAGGAACTGCAGCCGCCAGGCACGCTCGTTCCAGAGCGCGTGCAGCGACTTCAGCACGTCGTCGAAGCCGCGCAGCTCCCGCAGTGCGACCAGTGCTCCCCGGTCGGCCGGATGCTCCCAGGCCCGCGAACTGATCCCCGTCAGCACGACCCGTCGCCGCGCCGGAGGATTCCCGCTCTGCGCCTCGTCAGTGGTCATCCGCTCCGCTCCTCCCCGTCCGGCCCCTTATCCGGATCGTCCTCCAGTGTTGCGCCGGCCGTCCACCCGCTCGGGCCGATGATGTACTCAATTTCCGGGTCGTGCGGCTCCACCGGATCCCCGTCCACCAGCACATCGGCGGCGGCGGAGGGCTTGTCCTCGGCGAAGTGCCCGTCCTCGGACGCCATCCAGCGCATCCACTCGTCGCGCAGCGCCTCGCCGTCCCGCTCGATTCCGCGCCGAATCCGCAGCTCGCGAGGCGCGTGGACCAGCACGCCGAGCGTCAGGTCCGGCCGCATCCCCACCGAGGCGCTGCCAACGCCCTCGACGACCAGCACGTCCGGCGGCTCGATGCTCGTCCATTCGTCGCCGAGCCGTTCCCGCTCCCAGTCGTACTGCCGATATGCCCCCGCCTCCCCGCGCCGGAACGGCTCGAACACCCACTCCCGCAGCCGCTGCTGCCAGATGAGCAGCTTCGACCACCCGTCGAGGTAGTCGTCCGTGTGCAGCACGGTCACCCGCCGGCGCGTGCCCAGCTCCGCCGCCAGCCGCCGGGCGAACGTCGTCTTCCCCGATCCGGCCCGCCCGTCGACCCCGATGAGCCGCACTGCGCCCAGCCGCGCCGGCCGCGCCAGCACCAGGTCGGCGAGCTCTCGATACGTCCCTTTCACCGCTCCCCCGTCTCTACACGCGCACCATCGCTGCACGGCGACCGTCTCGGCCCACGTCGTACCCGCGGGCCTATCGGCGTTGCCGAACTCACCCGCAGTACGAACGGCTCATCATGCTCTTCATCCCCTCCTGGCCGTGATCGTCGGCAGCCCTTCCGGCGCGCCCCCCTCGATGAGCCGCCACAGGGCGTCGGTGTCGAGGTGCTCCTCCACCAGGTCCCCGAGCACGTCGACAGTCCGCTCCCGCAGTGCCGCGAACGAGGTGTCCGGCGCCACCTCGAAGCCCGTGCGCCCGGCGAGCCGGGCCGCCTCGGTCAGGAACGCCCGCCGGAACCGGTCCGACTCGAAGGCCCCGTGCCAGTGCGTGCCGAAGACGTTGCCCACCACCGCACCCTCCCCGGTCCCGTCCGGCAGCCTGATCAGCGGCCGTTCGGCGCCGCGGACGACCCGGCCGTGATGGATCTCGTACCCCTGGACGGGCACCCCGTCGAACGCCGTCCCCTTCGGCAGGGCCAGCGTCTTGCGCGCCGCGAACGCGATGTCCACCGGCAGCAGCCCCAGCCCCGAGACCGTGCCGCGCCCGCTCTCCACCTCGTCGTCGATGCGCTCGGCCAGCATCTGGAACCCCCCGCAGATCCCCAGCAGCGGCCGCCCCGCCTTCGCGTGCCGGACGATCGCGTCGGCCAGGCCGCGCACGCGCAGCCAACCCAGGTCGTCCACAGTGGACTTGCTGCCGGGCACCACCACGAGGTCGACGTCGGCCAGATCGGCGGGCTCGACCGTGAGCCGCACCTGCACGCCGGGCTCGCACGCGAGCGCCTCGGCGTCGGTGGCGTTGGACAGCCGCGGCAGCCGGATCACGGCCACCCGCAGCCATTGACTGCCCCGCGCCGGCGCCGGCCGCCCCAGCACCCGCCCGTCGTAGGCGAGCGAGTCTTCGGCGTCCAGCCACAGGTCGTACGACCACGGCAGCACCCCGAACGTGGGCCTCCCCGTCAGCTGCGTGAGCGAATCCACCCCCGGCTGCAGCAGCCCCGCGTCGCCCCGGAACTTGTTGATGACGAACCCGCTGACCAGCGCCTGGTCCTCGGCGTCGAGCAGCGCCAGCGTGCCGAACAGCGCCGCGAACACCCCGCCCCGGTCGATGTCCCCCACCACGATCACCGGAAGGTCGGCGGCCCGCGCCAGCCCCATGTTGGCCAGGTCCATCGCCCGCAGGTTGATCTCCGCCGGGCTGCCCGCCCCCTCGCAGATCACCACGTCGTGGCGGCCCCGCAGCTCTTCGAGCGTGTCCAGCACCGTCGTCCGGAGCCGGTCCTTGATCTCGGCGTAGTTCGCCGCGCCGATGTGCCCGACCGCCTGCCCGAGAACGATGACCTGGCTGCGGCGGTCCGAGCCGGGCTTCAGCAGCACCGGGTTGAAGCGAACGCTCGGCGCCAGCCCGCACGCGACCGCCTGCAGGGCCTGCGCGCGCCCGATCTCGCCCCCGGTGCCGTCCGGCTCGATCGCGACGGCCGAGTTGTTCGACATGTTCTGCGCCTTGAACGGCGCGACGTTGACTCCTTGCCGGTGCAGCCACCGGCAGATCCCCGCCGTCAGCAGACTCTTGCCCGCGTCCGACGTGGTTCCCGCGACGAGCAAACCACCCTTGCCTCTCACGCCGCCCATTCTGCCGTGGGGGTACGACACGAATTTCGCCCGACCACGAAACGTGCTCGCCGAACTACGTTCCGCAACCTCATCGCCACCCACCCGGAAACTGTCACAACCCCCCGGTACGTTCGCGGCATGAATCTCTCGGCTGGCAGGCGAGCGGACGCCGCCGGCATCCTGCTGGGTGCCGCGCTCGACGCGATCTTCGGCGATCCGCGCAGGTGGCACCCGGTGGCCGGCTTCGGCCAGTTCGCCGGCGCCCTGGAACGGCGCCTGTATGCCGACGACCGCCGGGCCGGCGCCCGGTTCGCCGCGGTCGCCGTCGGGGCGCCCGTGGCCGCCGCGGTCGCCGGCGCGTGGCTCACCCGGCGTCACCCCGTGGCCCGCACCGCCCTGATGGCCGCCGCGACCTGGTCCGCGCTCGGCGGCGCGAGCCTCGCCCGCGAGGGACGCGTCATGGCCGGCCGCTTGGCCGCGAACGACCTGCCCGGGGCCCGCGACCAGCTGCCCAACCTGTGCGGCCGCGACCCGGCCGCACTGGACGCTCCCGAGCTGGCCCGTGCCACCGTGGAGTCGCTGGCCGAGAACACCTCCGACGCCGTGGTCGCCCCGCTGTTCTGGGCGGCCGTGGCGGGCGTGCCCGGCATCGTCGGATACCGCGCAATCAACACGCTCGACGCCATGGTCGGACACAGATCGGATCGGTACCGCAGGTTCGGCACGGCCAGCGCCCGCCTCGACGACGCGGCCAATCTTGCCCCGTCGCGGCTCACCGCCGCGCTGACGGTCGCCGCGGCCCCGCTCGTCGGCGGCCGCCCGTCCGAGGCGCTACGGATCTGGCTGCGCGACGGTTCCCGGCACCCGAGCCCGAACTCGGGCCAGTGCGAGGCGGCCGCGGCCGGCGCGCTGGGCATCAGGCTTGGCGGCCGCAATGTCTACGGCTCGCGCGTCGAGGAGCGTCCGCACCTGGGCGACGGCGGCCCGCCGGCCCCTGCCGACGTGCGCCGCGCCGCCACGCTCTCGCTCGCGGTCGGCACCGCCGCGGCGGTGCTGGCCGCCGGCGCCCGCCTCCTCATCGCCCGGCGGCGCCGGAAACGGTAGGCCCCGGACGCGCGCCTTCACCACGCCGAGTAACCAGCCCATCGACGGGATGAATCTGCAGGAAGGGAGGGCAGAACCATCGACGGCCTTTGGCGCCGCCTAGCAAGCAGATGGCGCAAAAACAAGAGCTTGTCTCGTATCCGTCGCAGACTTAGTTTGCTGTCGTGCAGCTCGCGCTCCTCCCCGTTCTGGCACCGCTTCGCGAGTTCCGTCGCGACGATGTGCATTCGCCTGTGCTCGATGAGTTCATGGGTGGGCTGGGAGTCGGCTACAGCTACGGACCACCGTTCGGGCAGCGGCTCGTCACCTGGGCCGACCTGCAACGCATGGAGCTTCCCCGTCGCATGCTGCGCCGACAGGCCGCCCACAACCTCGACGCACGACTCGGTGCCGTTGGCGTCCACGGACAGCCACCGGCGCTCATGCTCACCTTCGAAGGAATCGCCTCCACCCTCCTCCTGGCGGAGAGCCTCTGGGCCGGCCTGGAGCGCTCCGTACCCGGCGAGCTCGTCGTCGGCGTCCCGGCGCGGGACGTCGTCATCGTCACCGGCTCCCACTCCCCGCCCGGCCTCGCCAAGATTAGGCGCGCCGTGGACCGGATCTTCTTCGCCGGCGACCGGCACCTGCTGTCGCGGAAGCTGCTCGTGCGGCGCCGAGGCATCTGGGAGCCGTTCGCGGCGGCACAGGCCCGCACCCCCGAGGCCGCGTTCTGACCGACGCCCCACCGGTCCGCCCGCCCAGCTGAGCAGCCGGGCGGGCGCGCGCCCAAGCGCCGCCCGCCGCCCTCGGGCCGCCCCTCCGGCAGGACCACCGACTGGGCCCACGCCGGCAGCCTCGGCACCGACCCGCACCCAACTCAGCTGGCCCGCGCCCCGGAAACGGCGCCCGCCAACGAGGCTTACGCCAGCACCATCGACACCCCCTACGAGCGCCGGTTCGACCCCACCGCCGCCACCACGCCGGGGCTGCCCAACACACGGCGACCGGTGCACGGGACCGTTGACTCGGCGCCGAAACTCGAGCGCCAAGCCGGCGTTCCCGGCCGCCCACCCTGCGGAAGGAACGACGTGGACAAGCGGGCAGACCGCGGCCGGCGACCTGGAGGCAAGCCAGCCGCAGCGCCGCGCGAGGTCCCGGGCCAAAGAATGGACAAGGGCCCCCGCCCGGCCGGATAGTTCCCGGATTGGCCATAAAATCGATGGCATGCGACGGGATGTCCTACTCGCCCTGGGGTTTGCGGGGTTTGTGGTCCTGGGCGCTTGGCGGGCCGGGCTCTTGCAGGAGCCGCCTCGGGAGCTGGATCTCCTGGGGTACACGCTCGCCGCGGGGGCGGCGTTCGGGCTTGCGTGGCGACGGCGGTCGCCGCTCGTGCCGGTGGTCGGTGCCGTCGGGATCAGCTCCGTGTACCTGCTGGCGGGCTACCCGTTCGGGCCGATCCTGCTGGCCGTCGTGTGGGCGATGTTCGAGTACGCGCGCCGGCGGCCGCTGCGCGAGTCGGCGCTAGCGGCGGGGGTGGCGGCCGGGGTCTCCGTCGCGGCCGTGCTGCCGCGGATGTCGCAGCACCTCGACCTGCCCGCCGTCGGGCTGCTGCTGTGGGGGGCCTGCTGGCTGGCCGTGCCCTGGTCGCTCGGGGCCCTCGTGTCCATGCAGCGCCAGGCCCGGGCACAGAAGGAGATCGAGATCGTGCGGCGGGCGGTCCTCGAGGAGCGGATCCGGGTCTCGCGGGAGGTGCACGACGTGGCGGGGCACGGCTTCGCGGTGGTGGCCATGCAGGCCGGGGTGGCGCTCGTGGTGCTCGACGAGCGACCCGAGCAGGCCCGGGAGGCGCTGCAGGCGATCCGGGCGACGAGCCGCGCCGCGCTCGACGAGCTGCGGGCCGTCATCGAGAACATCGACTCACCGGCCGACATCGGCGGCCTGGTCGAACAGGTGCGCGCGGCCGGGGTCGAGGTGGCACTGGAGCACGACGAGCTGTGGGGCGCCAGCGAGCGGCAGCGGCGGATCGCGTACGAGGTGGTCCGCGAGTCCCTCACCAACGTCCTGCGCCACGGCGGCGGCACCTCGGCGGCCGTCTCCGTCCGCAAGGACGACGGCAGCGTCCTAGTCGTGGTCACCAACGACGGGGACGGGCGCGCCAAGAAGGGCAGCGGGATCGGGCGGGGAATCGAGGGCATGCGCGAGCGCGTCGAGGAGGCCGGGGGTACGTTCGAGGTGCGGACCGGCCGGCGATTCGAGATCCACGCGAGAATCCCCCGATGAGCGAACGCATCCGGGTCGTGGTCGTTGACGACGAGGCGCTCATCCGCAGCGGGCTCCGGATGCTCATCGAGCGGGAGCCCGACCTCGAGCTGGTCGGCGAGGCCGCCGACGGGGCCGGGGCGATCGAGCTCATCCGCCGGCTCCGTCCCGACGTGGCGCTCATCGACATCCGGATGCCGGGCGTCGACGGGCTCGCCGCCCTCCGGGCAATCAACCAGGACCCCAAACCGCCCGATACAGCCCCCGCGCCGCCTGGACGAGACGCGGCGCAGCGCAAGACAGCCCCAGCACGGCCCGGAGCAGACCCGGCAGAGCGTGAGGCAGCCTCCGCGCCTTCCGGAGCAGACCCCGCCCAGCCTGTAGCAGACAACGCTCGGCCCGGGATGGGCTCGGCGGCGCCCAGGACGAAGGTCGTAGTCGTCACCACGTTCGAGACCGACGAGAACGTGTTCGCGGCGCTGCAGGCCGGCGCCGCCGGGTTCGTACTCAAGGACGCCGAGCCGGCCGAGCTGATCCGGGCCATCCGGGTCGTGGCGGGCGGCGAGGCACTGCTGTCCCCGTCCGTGACCCGGCGGGTCATCGCGCGGTTCGGCGGGGGCAGCGGCGCGCCGGTCGCCGTCGATCAGCTCACCGAACGGGAACGGGAGGTGGCCGCCTGGGTCGCCACCGGGCGGTCCAACGACGAGATCGCCGCCGAGCTGGCGGTCAGCCCGGCGACGATCCGCACCCACGTCGGCCGGGCGATGCTCAAGCTCAACGCCCGGGACAGGGCCCAGCTCGCGGTCTTCGCCATCCGAGCCGGGCTCACCACCAAGTAGCCGAAGCCCCGCCGCACCACCGAACCCGCCGCACCACCGCCCCGCACCACGGAAGCGCGCCGCACCGCCAGAGCCGCCACACCGCCGGGCGGCGGCACCGCCGGGCGGCGGCACCGCCAGAGCCGCCCCACCACGGAGCCGCCGCACCACCGCAGCCCACAAGGCCTGCCCAGGTCGCGGTGGTGCTGGTCATCCGCAACGTCGGCGATTTACACGAGGATGCCTACAACGGCCAGGACCAGAGCCGCTGCCGGCCACACACGAAATCGGGTCCCGCCCGGCGCGCCGGTCGTCGGGCGGCGGGCAGCAGGCGCGTACGCAGGCAGTACCGATCAATCGCCTGCCAGCTCGGCCGCGATCCGCTGCAGCACTTCAGTGGCCGGTTCGCCGGTGGTGCGGGTGTGGTCGAGCAGGATGAGGGCGGCCAGGTTCGTCATCCCGGTGAAGGCCCGGCCCACGTCCGCGACCGTGTCCTCCTCGCCGATCATCTGCTGCAGGTACCCGCTGCGCGTCCCCGCGTCCTGCGGCGACTGGAACAGCAGGGTCAGCACACCGATGGCGTTGCGGGTGTCCTCGCGGCGACGCGTATCCATAACCCCAAGGAATAGCATCAACCTCCTATCGTGCACGGCATGACGATCGACGAAGGTCCGGTCGACGGCCGGAACTCACGGGTGGCGGACGTCTGTTTCGCGGTGTTCAGCACGCTCGCCGTCGCGCTCTGGCTGGTCGTGGCGTTCTCGGTGTACCTGATGGCGCCCGACGCCAACACGCAGGAGGGCCTGGCTGCGTTCGCCGGCGGGGTGACGATGCTCGCGGCGGTGCCGCTGGCCCTCGTCTGCACGGGAGCGGCCGCTGTCTCGCGGGCGGCGGGCCGCGGCGGCGTCGGCTGGGTCGTGGTCGGCGTCGTCGCGTTCCTCGCCGTCTGCGCCACGCCATGGATCGCGCGCAGCCTCTCCGCGCTGGTCGAGTAGCAGCCCACCCAAAGCCCGACGCCCAAAGCCCGAGGGTCGAAGCCCGAAACTCGGAGCTCACCCTCCACTCCCCCGCCATGCGCAGCGCCATCCCCGCCGTCGCCAAGCGCACCGGCGCGGGCACCGGACACGTCATCCTCGCCGCGTACGCGGTCGCCCTGTACCGCCGCACCGGCCACAATCCCAGCGTCGCCCAGCTCGTCGTCGGCAACCGCTTCCTGCCCCGGGTGCGCCGACTCGGTCAGCCAGCTCGCCCAGCTCAGCCTATGCGCGATCGACGTCACCGACCGGGGACGCGGAAGCGGCGCCGGACGACGTCATCGGGCGCGCGTTCACCGCCTCCGCGCAAGCTCGACGTCCTCGACGCCGACATCAGCTTCGACGCCGGACCCGACGCGTTCGACGTCGCGATCTGCGCCGACACCCACCGGCTCGCGCCCGCCGACACCGAGGCGCTGGCGATGGAGATCGAGCGGGCGGTCGTCGAAGACTTTTTCGGCGGCGCTGTCGAAACGGCGGAGGCTCGTCCGACGCAGGGGTGAAGGCGCAAGCACACCCTCGACGAAGGAGACACCGCGATGTCGTTCCAGGCCTACCTCGACGCGCTGGAGACCAAGACCGGCAAGACCCCCCGTGAGCTGCTCGCCCTCGCCGCCGAGCGCGGGCTCGAGGGCCCCGCGACCAAGGCCGCCCCGGTGGTGGACTGGCTGCGCGACGACTACGGCGTCGGCCGCGGCCACGCGATGGCGCTGCTGCACGTCATCAAGCGCGGCGCGACGATCTCCACCAAGCACGTCGGCGCGACCGGTACCCACCGCGACGAGTCCGACACGCTCTGGCTCGACGGCAAGAGCTCCAAGCCGAAGGCGTGACCGCGATCGCAGGGCCGGCGCCCGACCATGGTGGCGAGCGCCGGCCGTTGGATGCATTGCAGAGCTACCGCGATGTCCGCCGGGGTACGGACCGTAACTCCCGTGGCCTCACCCTCCGCGGGTAGTCACGGTCCCCCTGGCGGTTGCCGCACTACGCGGCGGAGCACACCGTCCCGTTGAGCGTGAAGGCGGACGGCAGGACGTTCGGCCCGCTGTACGCGCCCACGAAGCCGACGCTCGTGCTGCCGCCGGCGACCAGGTTGGTGTTGAAGTCGGCCGGCGTGACGCGGACCGTGGTGCCGCTCTGGCTCCAGGTGCCGTTCCACCCGCTGCTCACGTTCTGCCAGCCGGTGGGCCAGGTGAACGCGAGGGTCCAGCCGTTGAGCGGCGCCGTCCCGGTGTTGGTGACGGTGATCGTGCCGACGTACCCGTTGCCCCAGTCGTTGTCGTCGCTGAAGTGCACGCTGCACGTACTGGTGGCCGGGGCGCCGGTGGTGAAGGTCAGCGGCGGCGAGGACCAGCTCACCCGCCCGGCGCCGTCGCGGGCCAGGACGTTCACGGTGTACCGGGTGCCGGGCGTGAGGTTCGTCGCGGTGAAGCTCGTCGAGGTGGTCTCCCCGAGCTGCTCGCTGCGCGCCCCGTACTGCCGGTACACCTCGTACTTCACCCCGGCCTGCGTCGCCGGCCAGGTGAGCGTGGCGCTGCGGTCGGTCACCGCTGAGGCGGACGGCCGCGCCGGGGTGGCCGGGAGCACGCCGGGCGCCGACGCCGGGTGCAGCGTCAGGACCGTGAGCGAGTACGGCGCCAGGGTCTGCGCCGTCGCCGAGCCCGTCGAGGACGACGCGATGCCGGTGGCCCCGTTGAGGTACGACTCGACCTGAGGCGCGGCGGAGGACGGCGTGTAGCCGTCGTAGCCGATCTTCACGGCGTGCGGGTTGGCCGGGTCCAGGTTGACCAGCAGCACGGTCAGGTCGCCGTTGGCCCGGCGCGCGGCGTGCGCGGCGACCAGCGGGTTGTCGGTGCCGGCCCGGATCAGCTGGTCGCCGGGGCGGGCGAAGGAGTGCATGAGCTTCAGCGCGTGGTACGGCGCGAAGGGCGTGTTCATCGCCGGCTCGCAGACGTTGTTGGCGCACCCGCCGCTGGACAGCATGCCGAAGTCGCCGTAGTCGGTCTGCCCGGCGACGGTGGACACGGTGCCGATGCCGTTGTGCACGTCCCACCAGTCGACGGTGAAGACGCCGTTCTCCAGCATGCCGCTGTACGTCTGGGCCAGGAACAGCGCCCCCGGCTGGGTGTTCTGCCCGACCCCGACGTTCGTCTCGGTGAGGCTGATCCCGATCCGGCCGGCGTTCGCCCCCGCGTACCGCGCGATCTGCGCCTTGGCCAGGTACATCATGTCGTCGATCTGCGAAGGCTTGGCCAGCGCCTCGGCCTCGCTGCCGCCGCCCGGGTACCAGTGCAGGTCGACGAAGTCGATGGACGGCCCCGCGATCGACAGCACGACCTGGTTCCACGTCCCGGCGTCCCCGCCCCCGACCAGCCCGTCGGGCCAGTTGGCCGGCGTGGTGAGCACCGCGCCGATCTTCACCGTCGGGTCGACCGCCTTCATCGCCTGTGAGAAGGCGACGACCCCTTCGGCATACGCCTTGGGGCTCTTGTCGGCGTGGTCGTCGGCCTCCCAGGCCGTCCCGTAGTGCCCGTTGCCGTAGTTCTCGTTGCCGATCGTCCAGTACTGCGCGTGGTAGCCCTTGGTCACGTTGGCGTACCGCACCCAGTCGGCCGCCTCCTGCGCCGTCCCTGTCCCGTAGTTCGCGATGATCATCGGCTGCGCGCCGATCCGCTGCATCGAGGCCATGAACGTGTCGAAGTCGGTCCCGGGTGCGACGTAGCCACCCGGCGCGGTGTGCGTCTGCCAGTGGTAGATGTCGGCGTACGAGCCGCCGGGGTAGCGCACCATCCCGGCCCCGGCCGCCCTGAGCAGGTCCGACACGGCGGTGCTGCCCAGCTCGGAGTCCCAGATGGCATCGTTGACACCGAGCGCGGTGTCGGCCACGGTGGCCAGCCCGGCGCGTGCGTTGACGGTGACGTTGGCCGGCACGGCGTCGGCGAAGGCGGTGCCGGAGGCGGGCGCGCTACCGAGCGCCCCGGCGGTGAGCAGCAGCGCGAGCGCCCACCCGGCGCGGCGCACTGAACCCTGGGTCATGGCGGACCTCTCGACTCGGGATGCGGAAACGCTTCGACGCTCGATCCCGCCCGCCGCCAGGGCAAGGCCGCGCCCGTCTTGTCGGTGTTTGTCGATGTGTCAGCCGCGAACCTTTCATGAATGCTGGATGGGTGCTGACCGTCGAGGGCCGCGACGTGGCCGCCCGAGCCAACGCCGACCTGGAAGCCTTCTTCGGCCCGGGCTGGCGGGCCCGCGCCGAGGCGCGCCCGGCGGCCGAGCGCCCGGCCTGGCCGGCGACGTTCGTCGGGCTGGTCACGCTGTGGGCCAGCCTGCGCATCCTGATTCAGCAAGAGGTCCAGGGCATCTCGAAGCTGCGGGCCAACCTGTCCCGCAACGCGACCCGCGACGAGTACCGCCATGGCACTCTCCAAGCCCGCCTGGCCACCCAGGCGCTGCTGGCCGGGACCCGCCCGATCCTGGAGCCGCCGATCGGCGACATCCGCCTGAACGACCTCCTGCTGGAGCTGCGAGGCCTGAACCCGGCCGGCCCGGCGACCACCCGCCGCCTGATCCGCGCCGTGGAGCTGAAGGCCAAGCAGACGCGCGACTCCACCGCGGTATGGGTCTGGATCGAGGACGCCGGCGCCCTGCCCGAATTCCCTCGGGTCGACACCCTGGCCGAGGACCTGGACCGGGTCTTCACTGCCTGGCCGCACCTGCTGGGCGTGGTGCTGTCGACCCTGACCCCGCAGACCCCCGACGCCACCGAACTGTTCGAGCGCGGCGTCTCCTACACGAGACGCCTGCCGGACGCCCGCCACCGCCACACCGTCGTAGCCCACCGCCCGGCCCTGCCGGAGCCCCGCTTCGAGCTGATCCACCATCTCTGCGCCGAGGAGCCGGCCTGGCTGGACGCCGCCCTCCCCCTCCTGCAGATCCCGGGCGGCCTGCCGTCCCTGCTCAACCCGGCCCGATAGGCGTTGCCGCGAGCAACACCCGGCCTGCTCGACCGTCGTCGCGAGTAGGGCTCCCCGCCAGGCGGACCGCGACTACAAGCGGAGGGCGAGGCCACGGGAGTTACGGTCCGTACCCCGGCGGACATCGCGGTAGCTCGGAAATTTTTGAACTTGATCTTGCTTTCCGCCCGCGGCGGGCTTTTGCGTTGTCGCAGGCCACCGGCTTGGGCATAGCAGATCGTCGGGGTCCGCGCGACCCCGTCCACAAGCACCGAGTTATCCACAGGTTCGGGGGTCGGGCCGAGCGGCGGGGGCGCCGTTTCGCGCAGGCTTCGAGGCGAGCGAACCCGAGCAGTGGAGGGAGAAGCAGGTGTTCGAGACCATGGTGACCATGGTGAATGTTGGCAAACATCAAATAGCGCTGCGTGGTTTGCCATTCATTCACTTCAGCGGGCATCACGACCAGCACGGATGGGTCTATCGTGCAGGTGCACGCGGCGCAAAGCAGAACGCCCCACCCGCTCGCCTCGGGGGTCAGCCAAGGGGTTTGCGGGTGGGGCGCCCTCGGGCCAACCGGAGGTAGGACCCGAGCCCCAGTGCTCGGACAGTCGTCCACGATTGTGCACCTGTCGCACACCTGGTGTGCGCCGCGTGGCGCGCCGACGTGTCGATCGTTCGGAGACGAACGGTCGAATGTTGATCAGTAGAACGGCCGACCAGCAGCGACGTTTGTCGGATCATGGAAGCAATCCGCCCAGATTGATGCGACTTTGCCGCTTTCGGCAATTCACCCCTGGGGCTGATCACCCGAAAGTTGTCAGTCGGTAACCGACTCGCCCGTCCGGCCGTCCCCGCCCGCAATGTACGTGCCCTGGCCGCGCTTCGTGCGGATCTCCCCTGACAGCCGCAGCGCCGACAAAGCCATCTTCACCGTCGTGGCACCGACGCCATACTCCTCGGCGAGCTCGGAAATGGACGGCAGGCGATCGCCGGGCTTACCGGCGGCAATGCGTACACGTAGGCCAGCAACGACCTGCTCCCAGACAGGGCGGTCGTCGCCGATGTCTTCGGCGGGCATGGAGTTGAGTCCTTCAGCTTGGCAGCCCGTCCATCTGATCACTTCCTTGCGCGGTTCTCAACAACATGGGCGGCTAAGTCGACAAAGCTGTAGCTGTCTGGCCTAAGCCGCCTTAGGCGGCTATGTTGGCTGGTGGGCGCCGCCTTCAGCTTGGCAGCAGGGGGTGAGCCCAAGGGCCGGCGCGGCACCGTCTTGCTCGGATAGTCGCCGCGCCGGCCCGACCCCCGATCGTGTGGCGGTCTGCCCGTTGCACTTCCCAGGCCCGGCCGGGCGACCGCCGCACCTCGTGTTGGAGGTGCCATGCCTGAGCTCGCCCACCCCGTCTGGTGTTCGCGGGAGCGCTGCACCGCGGGCGCGCCGCCGATCCACGGGCACCGGGTCGGCTTGCATCGTTCGGCGCCGTCAGCGTCCGGTCTCACCGAGCTGGCGTTGGTGCAGTCGCCTGGCGCCTCGCTGCCGTCGGTGGAGCTGTCGCGGGAGGGGTGCCGCTTTGTGGTGCCGCTGGTCGAGGCGGGCGGCCTGGGCGATGCGGAGGCGGAGCTGCGTCGGGCGGCGGGGGTACGGCGGTGACGCCGCCGCGGCCGGTGGGCCGTGCCGAGCTCGAGCATCCTCCGTGGTGCGACGCGGAGAACTGCCCGCTGGAGTTGATGGCGGTTGGTGGCCGGCATCAGTCGCGTGAGGTGCGGGTGCACGACGATGAGGGCCGGGCGCGGGCGTCGGTGGTGTTGCAGCAGGCCGCGTTCGGACGGCTGATGGTGGCGATGTTTTCGCGCACGCAGTCGTGGGACCCGCATGTGGCGCGCAGGCTGGGGGAGGCGCTGGTGCGGATGGCGGACATGGCGGACGCGGAGCAGCAGACGGGCTGAGCTACTCGGCGGTCTTCTGGTGCTTCGGCATCGAATTGACCTCACTCCTGAGGAAGACCCACGTTGTGGAGCGGCCGAGGCGTCTGCCTTTGAGCTGCGACTTCCGGACCATCTTCAGTGCCGCCTGCTTGGACACGCCCATGATCTCGGCAGCCTCTTGGAGGCCGACGAGGTCGGGGATGCGCCGGTCATACGGCGGATCGCGGGGCGGATCGTCCACTGCGGCAGCGTAGCGATCACGGTTCACGAACGTCAACCAAAACCACCTGTTCGGCAGAGTGAACGTATCTCTATCGCGGTTGACAATTGTCAACCCAAAAGACATGCTCAGGAGGTAATTCACAGCGGACAGAAGGGA
The DNA here is from genome assembly GCF_039532525.1 of Dactylosporangium salmoneum. NCBI lineage: Bacteria > Bacillati > Actinomycetota > Actinomycetes > Micromonosporales > Micromonosporaceae > Dactylosporangium > Dactylosporangium salmoneum. The sequence goes on along the minus strand of NZ_BAAARV010000025.1, from coordinate 321,606 downwards.
ACTTGCTGATGCCCTACAACGCGTTCGCGACGGTTGACCCCCAGGGCGACCTCAACGCCTACAGCCTGGTCACGGTCGACGGCCTGCCCGGCGCCCTGCCGGTCCCGGAGTCCACCGAGGACGGCGACGCCACGTTCTGGCCGCGGATCGCGGCCGCCCTGCACGGGGCGGGCCTGACGCCGGTGCTCGGGCCGCACCTGCGGCGCGGCGTCAACGTTTGCTTCAACGTCGCCGCGAAGGAGTCCTGATGGCCGACCAGCGCCACGAGGGCGTCACCGACGACGGCGAGCCGTACGTCATCGTCCGTACCGACGCGACCATCGACGCCTACATCGGCTACGACGCCGAACCGTCGAGCTACACCTGCGATACCGAGCAGGAGGCGGTCGAGTTCTTCGACCAGATCGTCAGGGAGGTGAGCAAGCCGTGAACGCCGCCGACCTGCCCGACGGTTCGATCGTCGCCGCCCGCGACATCGTGTTCATCAAGAACGGCGACCGGGAGTGGCCGTGGCGGGGCACCCGGGGCGGCCTGCACGCCGACTGCGTGATCGACGACTACCTGCAGCGGGACGGCCGCGTGGTGCGGGTCGGCGTGGACGGGTGGCAGTCGTGACCCGCGTCCTCGGCGCCGCGCTGCACGTCGGCGACCGCATCGTCGACCCGGTGGATGGCTGCACCGTCCACGAGATCACCGCCCTGGTCGAGTACCCGGGCGGCTGGCGTGGCGACCACCTGCGACGCGCCCACGGCGACGACTGGCACGCCACCGTCGCTGACCATCACCTGTACGACCTGATCGCCGCCCAGCACCCCGTCCCGGCCTGAGTGGGACACGGCGGCGCCCGGCACATCCGGACGCTGGCCGTGGCCGTTCAGTCCGACGAGAGGAGCACCATGACCCGTACCACCACATGGCCGTTCGAGACCGACGCCGACCGCGACGACCCGCTGACCGCCCACCGCATCGCGGTCACCAGCTCTCACCCGCGCTGGTTCTACCTTGTCGCGTTCGACTGCGAGTCCGAGGCTCGGCCCACCGATGCCGAGACGGCGATGCTCGCGTCGTTCCTGGATGAGTACAAGGAGCACTGGTACGGGAACAGCGGCTTCCGGCAGAAGATGGAGCAGCGAGACCTGGACGTGGACGGCGGCGCCAACGGGGTCATCTTCCACAAGTGGGGCGAGGACGACTGGGGTTTCCGCCGGCACTCGTTCGAGTACGGCTACCTGTTCTCGATCGTCTGGCCGTCGCAGCGCGCCGGCAAGGAGCCGGGTAAGTATGTCGGCCCGTACTCGCTGGTCGAGCTGATGGACCTGATCCACACGATCGGCGACAGCAAGCCGATGCAGCGTTGGCTTGACTGGAAGGCCGCGCACCCGGAGGTGTTCGCGTGACCCGGGTTGCTGGCCACGGCCTGCTTCGTGAGGGCGCCATCTACGACGAGAACGGCCACCTGCCGCACGGTGCCGTCGTCCGCTCCGGTCCCGGCCGGGGGAAGTGCGAGTGCGGCTCCTTGTCGGAGGTGCTGCCGTCGACGGCGGCCCGCCGCAGGTGGCACGCTGACCACAAGGGCGAGGTGGGGCCGTTCTCGTCGCGGTACGAAAGCGGCGAGGAGGGGCGATGACCGCCGAGGACGCCGCCTACCGGGCGCTCGCTGTGTTCCGCATCCCGGCCGCCGAGCGGCGCGAGTTCGCCGCGAAGGTCGCCGCCACGGTGGCCAATGTGCCGACCGGCATGCTGCCGAACGTGGTTGAGCTCGGCCACGACGGAGGCCTCGCCGGGGACCTGTTCCACGATGTGCCGCTGTGCGTGTCGATCTACAAGCGGCGCGAGGCGGCGGGCGCTGCCGTGGTGGCTGCCGCGCGGGCGCTTCTGGAGGGTTCGGCGTCATGACGAATTGGACCGCAGTCAGCGTCACCGGGCACCGTGATCTCACCGATGCCCAGCTGGCGTGGCTGCGGCCCGAGCTCGACCGGGTCCTGGCCAAGCTCCGCGACGAGCACGGCACGACGGACGCGGCTACGGGTGTGGCGCTCGGCTCCGACATCGAGTTCGGCTGGGCGGCACTGCACGCCAACCTTCAGCTGCACGCGCACATTCCGTTCCCGCAGCAGCCCGATCGCTGGCCGTACCCGGACCGGGAGATCTACCGGCGGATGCTCGACCGCTGCACGTCCAAGACCGCGTACGGGCCGACCTACGATCCGCGCTGGTTCTTCGCCCGCAACCAGGGCCTGGTCGACTTCGCCGCCGAACGGGGCGGGGTCATGGTGGCGATCTGGGACCCGCGCCGGCGCGACGGTGGCACGTTCGACGCGGTCAAGCGGGCCGCCAGCGTGCTGCCGGTCATCCACTTCGACCTCGAGCGGCTGCAGGTGCACGGGCCGGGCTGCTCGTGTGTGGAGTCGTTGAAGCCGTCCGCGCTGTTCTGATTGCACACACGAGAAGCCCCGGCCACGCGGCCGGGGCTTCTGTTTTGCTGGAAGATGCTGGAACGTCAGTCGTCGACGACCTGCGCCTCGACGAGGTCCAACGCCTCGTCGAGCGCCGAGTACAGGTCGCTGAAGCTGAGCCGCGACGTGGTGCTGTTGCGCTCGTCGACGAGTTCGAAGCGGTCCGGGTCGCTGTCGACACGGCGGACGATGAAGTGGCCGTAGCCGGGCCGCGTGTACTGGTACGAGCCGCCCCAGCCGCCGATGATGTCCCACCTGTACTGCTCGCCCACGGCGTCACCCCTCGCCCGTCAGCGCGTTCGCGGCGGCCACGACAGCGGAGTGAATTGCGGACCTCGTCGCCGAGGTGAAAATCTCGTCCAGGAGGCCGTCAACGACGGCCTGCCGCTCGGCCGGGTCGGCAGCGAGCGCTTGCAGGCGCTCAACCCCGCCGGAGGTGCGCTCACGCAGCACGGCGACGGCAATCCGGTTGGCCATCTCCCCGCGCACCTGGGCCAGGGACACACCGTCGGCCTGCAGCGACTTGTACGCCGCCCAGAACGCAGCCTTGTCGACGTGGACGTCCATCGGGTCGTGGGACATGCAGCGATTCTCCATCCTCGTCAGCTGTAGTACTCAGGGTGGTTGGAGCGGAGGAACTCGTCGGTGTCGGCGCGCTCCTGTTCGAGGCGCTCGATGTGGGCGGCGGCTTCCCGGATGAGGCTGTAGTCGACGACGCCGCGGCCGGCGCGCTCGTACAGGTCGCGGAGGCGTTCGGGCATGTTGGACATGGGCTGCTCCTTCAGTCGATCGGGGCGATGGTGTAGCCGGCGGCGAGCCGCTCGGCGATGCGGTCGGCGGCGACGGTTACGGTCCGCCCGTCGCGGGGCCGGATCATGCGAACCGGCTGCTGGACTTCGACGGCGGCGAGCACCGCGGCCCGCTCGTCGGCGGTCATCTCGTTGGGGTCGGTCACTGTGCCGCCTCCTTAGCGGTCGCAGCGGTGCATGTCGGCCATGAGCTGGGCGCCGTCCCGGTTGGGCGCGAACGCGCGCGCGGGCGAGTAGTGGTCGACGCCCTCCTGGCAGGTGTCGCACGCCCAGGCCCATCCCCAGCCCCAGGTGAGCGGCAGGAAGACGCGAGCGCGGGGCTTGTCGAGGATGGTGCGGCGCATGATGTGTCTCCTTCAGGCGGCGAGGTTGATGGTGAGGGCGGTCGCGAGCCGGGCGGCGCGTTCGGCGGCCTGGCGCTCGGCGGCGGTGAGCTGGTCGAGGCGGGTGCGCCCGGCGGGGGTGATGGTGCCGCCGGTGACGACCTTGCGGGCGTCGCGGCGGCCGGCCTGGTAGGTGAGGTCGAGGTATCCGCGCTTGGCCAGGGCGGTGAGGACGCGGACGTTGAATTGGCCCTCCTTGCCGCCGCGCTCGACCCGCCCGTTCATCAGGGCGATGACCAGGGCGGTGTGCTGCGGGTCGGTGACCTTGGTGGCGGTGCCCTTGGCGGCGGCGGCGAGCCGCACGACCGGCGCGGCCGGGATGACCTCGGCGGCGGGGGCGGGCTCGACGGGGGCCGGGGTGTGCTCGGCGACGAGGGCCTCGTAGACGGGGATCGCGTGGGTGTCGAAGGTGTGCAGCGACGACGCGATCAGGTCGCGACCGCGGCGGGCTTCGACCTTGAAGCCGGCGCCGTTGACCCAGAACGCCTTCACCGTGACGTCGCCGACCTGGGCGGTGAGGCCCTCGGCGGGGATCTCGTAGATCTTCGCGGCGGTCGTCGTCTGCGTCATGCTCAAAGCGTCTCAGCCTGAGACGATTATGTCAACATGAGACGGTAACTGTTACCCTGGCGACATGATTCGACCCTCCTGGACCTTCAGAACCGACGAAGAACGACAGGCAATCGCCCGGCTTGAGATTGCTGCCGAGGAGCACAAGGTGGCAGAAGACCGACTCTGGCAAGCCGCCCAGCAGGCGCGCAAGCTGGGCATTGAAGCCAACTTCGTCGCCGAGAAGGCGCTCACATCCCGCGCCACCCTGTACCGCGAGCTTGGCAAGCGATTCCCGGCGAGCGGAGTCGCCGCCCCCGAGCAACTTGGCTAAGAGCCCTTGACAACATGCCGCTGGCGTCTCAAGATGAGATGGTCAAGCCAGTGAGCCGAGGGAGCAGAACGATGAACCAGTACCGCATCCTCACCGTCGTTCGCCTCCACGACGGCAGCACGACCGAACACGTCAGCAGCCCCATGAGCAAGGAAGGCGCCGAGGCCCACGCCAACGAAGGCAATCGCACCGGCGGCGGGCGCGCAACCTCAACCGTCATCACCGAGGCCGAATACGACGTGATGCTGGCCAGGTTCGCGTCCGGTCAGTAGCGCTTACACATGAAGCCCCGTGCCGCATCTCGCGGACGGGGCTTCGTCGTGTCTGCTAATCGATCTCACACATCATCATCCGCAGCCCGAACGGCGCGCCCAGGTCCGGCATCACCAGCAGATGCCGGCCCGGCTCCATCCGCGCCCGCACCTCCGCCCCGGTCTCGCCGACCTGCGGCGTATAGACGGTCGTCCCGGACGCCCAGCCGACGTCGTGGAGCCGCCGCCGGAACGCCGGGTCACGCAGCCTGCGGGCGAAGTCGAACGCCAGTGGGTTGTTCACTCCGCTCGACCCTCAAGGTAGGTCCGGCTGCACGGATCGTCGGGGAAGGTGCAGGTCAGGCACTCCCGCGTCGCCGGATCGTAGTTGGTGTCCCCGCACCGGTCGCACCAGTGGCCGGTGACGAGGAAGCCGATGGCGCCCTCAAGCACCACGGGGCTCGGGACGAGATCGGTCACGTCGCCCGTCCCTCCGGCGCCAACGCGACCCCGTAGTTCTGCCCGCGCTTCCGCACGATCCACGTGGCCTCGACCACGCCCATCGCCACGTCAGCGCGCCGCAGCAGGTCGACGCAGTCGGTCACGAACATCGGGAACCTGCGGCCGTCGACTGCCCGCCAGATCAGGTACTTGGCGCTGCGGCCAGACACCGTACCTTCGACCTCCAGCGTCGCCTTGAACGGTTCGTTGGGCACCCAGCGGTCCGGTTTTGCCCACCGGTCAGCGAAATGCAGCAGGTTCCCGTCGGCGTCGTATGGCACTTCGGTCACGGACGTCATCCGCGCGCCCCTCTCGGCCGCCACGCCAGATCCTCGAGCCGCCGGCTTCCGTCCGCCGGGTACACCGTCTCAAACTCGGGGCAGTCGCCGCGGTGCGCGCCGGCGTCGTTGCGCAGGCAGCCGCACGGCCACAGCGGGGAGCGGTCAGCCACGGCGCAACTCCTGGTCGACGTGGCAGTCCAGCATCACGCCCTCGTCGCCTGGCTCCCACGGTGGTTCGGCACCGCACACGTCGTTGCCGCTGTTGTCGATGACGAGCAAGTCGCCGTGCCCCTGCTCGATCAGCTCGCCGAGGCGAGCGTGCAACTCGTGAACCTTCACCGGCCGTACACGTCCATCGGATTCACGACCGGCGCCGTCCGCAGGTAGGCGAGCACGTCCCGCAGCGACTCCTCGGCGGCGCCGAGGTGCGCCTGATACTGCTCCCACAGGCCGGACGGCAGCTCCTGGTAGCTGTCGGCCGGCCCCGACACCTCGTGAACGAACGTCGTCAGGACCGTGTCCTCGCCGGACGTCACCTTCACCATGTTGCTCATCGCCCGTACTCCTCGTCGTCGAAAATGACCTCAACCTCGTCGTTCACGCCTCGTCGCCTCTCGCATCAGGGTCGTCCGGGTGCCGCTCGTCGCGGATCTGGTACTTCGCCTGCTGCGCCAGTTCGCCGCCGAGGATGCTCGTCCACTCACCCCAGGTCAGATCGTGTCCGCGGAGGAATTCGACGCAGAGCATCCCGAACTCGGCGCGGGCCTGCTGGACGAGCATCGTGCGCTCATGGAGCCTCATTCGTTCTCCTCGTCGGGCTGCGCGGCACACCACGCCGCCCACTGGATGTGCACGTCCAGCGGCACCTCCCACCGGACAACCTCGACCGGAGGCACGCCGGGCAGCTGCTGGCGGTGGCCGACGATCAGGCCCTTCTCGGCGAGCACCTTCAGGGGCGCCGGGTGGTTGCCGGTGTCGAGTCCGCAGGCAATTCGGCTGAGGGTGTCGCGTTGCCGTGAGGTCAGGGCGTCCATGTCCAGCACGGTCACGCCTTCACCGCCGCCAGCCGCTCGAACTCGCCGTCCTCGGCCGTGACCCAGCCGTGGCCCTGCGTGCACCACACCTTGCCCGGCATGAGCCGCCGTCCGTCGCTCCACACCGCCCGGAGCGTGATCAGAACGCGCGGGCCACCCTCGGTCTCGAACAGGTTCTCCTCGACCCCGTGGCCGCACGGCAGGCTGTCGACGGTCACGCCGGCACCCGCTCGAAGCTGATCTGCGGGGACCAGCGTCCGAACAGCGTGGCTACGTGGATGACCCCCGCGCCGCAGCCGGACTCGACGGTGTTCCCGTCCGCGTCGACTTGGCGGCGCTGAACCCGCGCCTGCCAGCCGGACACGGTGTTGCCCAGCGACGTGATCCGCACGATGTGCTGGTGGCCGTCCGGCAGCCACGTCACCGACCGGTCGATCCAGTCCTCGCCGACGTACGGCGGCGGGTCGAAACCGGCGGCGGTCAGGGCAGCGGCGATCTTCTCGGCGTCGGTCACCACTGCACCTGCCCCTTGTCGATGCGGTAGTAGTCCTGGGTGGTCTTCCAGCCGGTCTCACCGCGGTCGTCGGCCTGCCGGCCGCAGCACGGCGCCTTCCACAGCGTGCAGTCCGCATACCGGGCCGTCACCTCGACCTTGGCCAGGTCGTAGATCCGGCCGCAGGTGCAGCGGACCGGGAACATCATGTCGCGGATCTGCTCGGCCTCGAGCTGGCTGAACAGCGGGCGGCCGTAGATGTCGATCATCTGGTGGTCTCCTTCGTCTCGTCGCGGTCCAGCCACGACGTCTCGATGTTGTGCTCGACGTAGCCGGCGCCCCAGCGGACGGACGCCCGCCAGTACGGGCCGGCGAAGTGCCCGTACCGGGCGCAGTCGATCACAACGCCGGCCGCGCCTCTGCTGTCACGCCGCCCGTCGACGACGCGCTCACCGATCTTCGGCTCCCACTCCAGCATCGGCAGAACCCTCCTTCGCGGAGGAGCGGGCGCGCATCCGCGCCTGGATCAGGTCCGTGTTCGGCGGCGCGTACGCGTGCCAGCCGGCGTTCATCGTCCAGCGCTGGTAGTGACCGTGGCGGGGCCAGCCGCACTCGGCACAGCCCTCCGGTAGCGGCAGGGTCACGCCGCCACCTCGGCCGGCAGTGCCATGACCTCGGCGAGCTTCGCCTCCACCTCGGCGGTCGACAGACCCGGCGCGACGAACATGCCGTCCTCGCCGTCGTACTCGACGTCGAACCGGTACGGGTGCCGCTCGTGGTTCGCCGGGTACACCTGGGCACCGCGACCATTCGGGAACTCGTACCGCCACCACGGCGCCGGGGCGGCACGGTGGTCGGCGAGGTGGGCGGTGTAGTCGGTCACCGGGCGTCGCCGATCGCCAGCCGGCGGACCGCCGCGGCGAGGAGCTCCCCGAGGATCTCCGGCTCGAACGTGGCGTTGGCGGTGACGGCCAGGTCGGCGAGGGTCTGCGTCTCGCCGCGCTCGGCGGACGCCTCCCGGAAGCGGCGGATCATGAAATCGAGCTTGCTGTCGAGGTCGGCGAGATCCTGGTCGATTCCGGCGACGGCGTGCGGGGGCAGAGACATGGGGCTTCCTCCTTCAGGCGGGGTGGGGCCGGACGAGAGCCGCGTCGACCGGGTCGGCGAGCGGCCGGTACGCATAGCCGGACATCGGCGACCCGACCCGGCGGGACAGCTTGTAGCGGGCGACCCCGTCGGTGATGTCGTAGCCGAGCACCACGCAGTCGCTGAGACACTTCGGGTGCGGCAGGTCGGCGAGCACCTTCGCGCCAACCGGGAACATGCCTTCGGTCGCGTCGAGGAACGCGTCCTCGTCGACGCGGCGCTCCTGCTCGATCCGCTCCACGGCCCGGGTCGCATGCCACCCGTCGAACGGCTGAGCAACCGTCTTCGGCCGGCACGTGTCGGAGCCGTGCGCGTGCGTCCAGCGGTATTCGCGCAGACCGCTGATTGTCGGCCCGTCGGACGAGACGCGGGCGGTGGCGATGATCGGGTCTGCGCAGTTGCGGCAGCTGAGGTTCGCGTCGATCGGCGGGTTGTACGGGTAGTCGGTCACGGTCATCCGTCCTGGCTTTCGAACCGCGCCGCCTCGTCGGCCTCGCGGAATTCCTGGATGTGGTCGGCGAGGCGGACGATCATGCCGCCGCCGAGGTCGATGTACGGCTCACCGTGCGACTCGCGGGCCTCGGTGAGGAACGCGGTCACGTCGGGGATGTGGACCGGGCCGCCGCCCGGGTTGATCACGTAGCGGGCCATCTCAGGCATCCACCGGCACGATGTCGACTCCCCTGAGCCAGGTCTCGAAGCCGCCCATCTCGTACCCGGCGGTGGGGTGCGGTTCGGCGTCGATGCGCAGGAACCAGTGCTGCTCCCGTTCGACCCACTCCAGCAGCGTGCCGTGCCGGACGGTCCGCCCGTCCCCGGACCGCAGCGCGAACCGGTCGCCGGGGCGGATGTCGCAGGCGGCTACGGGGATGTCGATGTAGCCGGTCATGTGGTCGCCTCCTGTATCGGGTCGACGGGTCGGATTTCGACGGTGAGGCCGTCTTCGAACGCAAGTCGTTCGGCCGGCACTCCGAGTGCCGCAGCCAAGGCGACCAGGTCATCCAGGTCGACGTGGCGTTCGTTGCTCTCGATCCGGGACAGCGCCATGCGGCCGATCTGGCGGCCGTGGCGGGCAACGAGTGCCGACAGTTCGACCAGGCTGATTCGCTGCTGTTCCCGGATGCGCTTGATGTTTGCCGCGAGGCGCCGACCGTGATCGCCGATCGGAATTGCAGCTTTCATGCTCACTCCGAAGATGTGGACGTCCACTTATCGTACCACCCTGCACGGAAAAGGGGACGTCCACATGTGACACTGATCGGGTGACGGATCAGCAAGATCGGCCAGCGGATCGACACGCCGACCCGAAGCTGACCATCCGGCCGCCCGAAGAACTCCGGCGAGCCGTCCTCGAACTCCTCCAGCTGCGCGGACTGACCGCACAGGACTACGTCGTCGCCTGCCTCGCCGCGCTCGCCGCCGAACCAGACCGGCAACTTGAGGCCGTCAAACCGCACTGGCCTACACCGAAGCCGAAGGGCCGGCCAAGACGCCCCGCCGAGTAGCTCACGCCACCATCCCGTGCCCGCACGCCCCGCACCACGTCACCCCATCGTCCGGGTGCCCGCGCCGGCACTGGTCAACGTCCTGCTGCGCGTAGCCGCACCCGGTGGCCGGGTCGACGCAGTCGTCGCGCCACGAACGCCACCGCCGCGCGTGCTCGGCATGCGTCAGGATGCACACAGCACCCGACTTGCCGGCCTCGACCGTCACAGCACACCTCCGGATCGGGTTTTGCCGGTGAAGTGGAAGACGGCGAACCGCCACACCGTCTCCACGTCCGCGCGCAGGTTCGGGTCGGCGGCCCGCTCGCGGAGGTACGCGGCGAGGCTCTCCGGGTCGTCGAGAATTGCGGTGTAGTCCCAGCGGCGCGCCTGATCAGCCGCCAGGGCCTGGAACACTTCGAGCGGCGGCGTCAAATCTTCGGCGTTCACGGCATCCTCCCCAGCAGTGCCCGCGCGATCGTGAACGCCGCCGCCTTGTCCGCCAGCGCAATCGGACCCTCACCGCGCGCCTCCTGGCCGGGCTGCTGCCGCTCCAGCCGCTTCACCACGGACTCCAACCACCCCGCAAGCTCCAGGCCGGCGAACGGGCTGAACACGCCCGTGAATTCGCCGATCGGGCCGCCGAGCATGTTGTCGCACGCCCGCGCCCAGTCGTCGGTGTACGAGAAGTTGTCGCCCTCCGCGAACTCCCGCCGCGCCGCCTCCGCCCGCGACCGCAGCTTGATCACGGCCATGCGCAGCTCGAGCAGCGGGTCGTCGGCGAGCCGCGCCAGGATCTCGTCGGTCACGCCGCCGGTCACGCCTTCACCGCCCGATCGCGGATCGCCTTGTACTCCGGCAGCCGCTCGTCGAACGCCGCGATCACACAGTTGCCGGTGCCGAGGAACCGCATCTGCAGCAGGTTGGCCATCTTGCGCCACTGCATCGACTGCTCCGCGTTGCCGCGCTCGGCCGCCGTACGCTCCCAGCCGCGCAGCTTGTCCACCTCACGCTGCACCTTCGCCCGGGCCCACGCAATCGCCTCCGGGTCGCGGTCGTAGTCCGTCATGCCTCTACCTCCATCTGCGTCGGCGCCCCAGCCTCGGTCGGCACGGGAGTTAGCAGCCACAGGTCGTAGCGGTCCGGCCAGCCCTCGGCGAGAGCCCGCTCGCGACGCTCGGCGACCCGCTTGGATGCCCGGGCCTCGTCTGCGTAGATGACGTTGCCGAGGGTTCGCTCAACGCCCTCGGCGTCGGTGTGAACGATCACGAACCGCGCGGTCACCGCTTCATCTCCTCGTCGAGTCGCTGCAGCACCCAGTCGAGGGCGTCCGCAGCGTCGCTGCGCGGGCCCTCGTAGGCGTTCACGGTCGCGACCTGACCGAGCACCGTCGAGTGCAGCCGCTGCAACACCTCGGCGACGAGCAGCGGTGTAGCAGTCTCGAGACCGGCCCGGGTTGCCGCCCGGGCCACCTCAACCGCCTCGCCCTGCGTGATGGGCGCGGCGTCCTTCCATGCCTGCGCCTCGGTCGCCCGGAACACGTCGACGGCGGCGTCGGGAACGGTGGTCATCGGGTCACCGCCTGCGGCAGCGGCACCCGCAGCAGGCAGACCTGCCGCGTCAGCAGTTCGGCCATCAGCGCTTTCAGCGTGCCGCCCGGCAGCGCCTCGTGTAGGGCGTCGGCGATCTTCTTGGCATCGCCATCGAACAGGGCCTGCGCATCGGCGGCGAAGTTGTCGCCGCTGTGGGCCGGCTGGGTCAGATCGACTGCGATCGTGACGGCGGGAACCGGCTCGGTGCGGGTCGCGTCGGCGCGGTGCACGTGAACGGTGTCAGCCATGGCTAGTCCTTTCGGTTGGGTGGCGTCAACACGCACACCGGCTGTTGACGCCGTTAACGGATCTCTTCGTCGGTTGGGTTGGTCAGGCGCCGGGGTCGGACTTCATCCGCCGCGGCGTGTCGTCGAGCCGCTCGAGCACCTCGCCGATCCGGCGCACCACCTTGTTCGCCATCTCCAGCCGCCCGTGGTAGACGGCATGCGACGTGAGGCTCTGGTCCAGGCCGAGACCGATCACCGCCACCTGCTGCTCCGCGTCGCATTCGAGCAGCGCGGCGCGCAGGGCCGTCGCCAGCACCGACTCCGGCGAGGTGGTGCCGTCGACGAAGCGGATCAGCCGGTCGGCGAGCGACTTCGGGTCGACAACGTACGGGCCGATCATGCGCTCTCCTCGTTGCAGTAGCACGGCGCAGCGCACCACTCGCCGCCGTGGAACGTTCCGTATCCGACCCTGGTCGCCCGCCGGCCGCCGCCCTCGTACGCGAACCAGAAGTCGTCGCCGATCGGCACCGCGTGCAGGTCGCCGCCGTGGTGGACGGACAGGCCGCAGTCGCCGAACGGGCTCTTGGAGCGGCACCGAATGCGGGCCGGGGCAACCACGACCGCTCGGCGCGTCACCGTTCACCCGCCGCGAGTTCGGCAAGCTTCCCGGCACCCGCCTCCGTCAGGTGAATCGCGTAGTACCCGTCCGGTCTGGCCAAGCCGCGCTCGATCAGCCGGTCGACGTCGGGCAATCGGTACCCCTGCGGCACGGTGTCGTCGTAGATGTACCAGTAGTCATCGCCGATCGACGAGATCTCGCCCTCGTCGATCAGGCGCAACAGTGTGCGAACGTGCCCTCGCTGGGCTGCCTTGCGGTCCTCAACGGTCGCCATGGCCAGACCCCTCCTTGTTGATCGGCGGCACGACGTGCACCGCCCGCGGGTCGTCGAGCGACACGAACGTCCCGTCCTCGGCCGCGGCGAGCTCACCGGCCAGCCAGCGACGGAAGTCGGCCACGATCTGCCGGTCGCCGTCGGGCAGCTGGTCGAGCGGCACACCGAAACCGCAGCGACGGGCGTTCATCGGCTCTCCTCATGCCGACGCCACAGCCCGGCGATCCGCTCGCCGGGCAGCCGTAGTTGCCGGGCAGGCTGGCCAGATGCTGCAGCGCTGCGTCGCGAGCCTCAGCGGTCCGGTACGGGCCGATCAGGTACAGCTTCTGGTAGTCGTCGACGTCGCCCCAGAAACATGCGACACGGATCGAGTAGGGCAGGTCTGCGGCAATCACTGGGCCACCTCCGCCGGCACGTAGAACTCGTGGGGCATGTGCAGCGGACCCGGTTCGACGTGATGCACGACGATCAACCCTGCGTCGACCGCCTCGTTGAACGCGGCGGCAATGCCGCGCTGGGCGTCGCCGAGCCCCATGCCGGACAGGATCGCGCCGCCGCTGAACGGCTTCCCGGCCCGGCGGACCAGCGCGGTGATGTCCTCAGCGGTCGCCTTGCGGTACGTGCGCTCTCCGCTCACCGGGCCACCGCCTCGACGAGCTCGCCCACCGGCGCCGCCTTAACCGCGTCGTACTGCCGGATGCCCCACGCGATCGCATGGCACGACCACACGAAGTGGAAGTCGTACTCCCGCAGATCCCACTCGTAGACGCCCGACACGATGTCGACGGACTCCCAGTCGGCCAGGAACCGGCGGGCGCCGTCCTCGTACGACAGCTCGCCATCACGGCGCGCCTCGGCCACCTCCCGGCGGAGTTCCGCGACCGTCTTCGGCTTCACCGGCTCGCGGACGCCCTGCCACGCGCGCGGGTATCGCTGGTCCGGCGGCGTCACCTTCCACGTCGACAGGTCCACCTCGTACCGGGCCTGCAGCTCATCAACCTGCCGGCCGTGCTCCGTGTAGACCTCGACGAGCCGCTTCGTGGTCGCCTCTTCCGAGTACACCTTCACCGACTGCCGGCCATCTGGGGTCTTCTCCGCCCAGTAGTCGACGTTCACGCCGTTCGACTGGCGGAAGAACCCGAACATGTCCGTCTCGCGGGAGAACGTGTACGTGCCGTGCGAACCCTTCACGGTCAGGTTGCCGGGCCACGTCACCAGGTCGAACCAGGTGAAGCCGGAGCCCTTGAACCGGATGTGCCGGTAGAGGCCGTCGTCGTGCAGCACCGTCATCTCGGCGCCGGCAATGTCGCTGGTGAAGATGGTGTTGGCGTCGCGCAGGATCGCCTTGTAGCGGTCGTAGTTCATGAGATCTCCTTCGGGGTCGTTGCGGGCTGAAAGTCGCAGAGGGTGAGCCGCTGCACGAGGCCGGAACCTTCGCCCGGCCCCCACGTCGGCAGGCAGTCGCCGCAGAGGTAGGCGCCCGGCCGGCCCGGGACGTGGGCGAGCGGCGCGTCGAACTCGGCGGAGCGGTGCGTGCCGAACATCTGGCGGTGGATGTCGCAGTCGGGGAGTACGGCAACGACGACGGACGGGGCGGCCATCAGACGTCCTCCATCGCGAACGGCGCCCCGACCGCCCCGCCGATCGTCTTCACCGGGTCGCACGGCCAAGCCCCGCCACACCCGCCACAGAACGGCGTCTCACAGCCGCACACACCGCCGAACACCGGCCCGTCCTCGCCGAACCCGTGGAACACCTCGCCGGTGCCGCCACACGCCCCACACGAACCCGACGGCGACGGGGCCGGGCCAGGCGCCTCGTGCCGCCAATGTCCGACCAGCAGCCCCTCCAACGCGTCCACCGCCGCCCGCAGCCGCAGGTGCGTGGTCGTCGCCAACACCGGGCCGGACAGGTCGGCACGCCACCGGCCGAGCCGCTGCGCCACGTCGCGGACCTCGGCGCCGTGCGCCGGGCACGACACCTCGAACGCCGGCGGGGACGACGCGAACGGGTCCTCGCAGGTGCACGAGTCCTCCCAGTCGAAGCCGGTCATCAGAACGCCCCGTCCGCGACCTGCAGAACCGTCAGGCCCATCGCCCGCCACATGGCGACGACCTGGTCGCGGTCATCGAGGACGAACCGGACCGCGTATCGGCCGGCGATGTGCTCCTCGAACAGCTCCCGCTTCACGATCGAGTCCTTGCGCTGGTCGCCGGCGGGCCGCATGTGAAGCACCGGCGGGAACGCATCGGTCAGATGCTCGGACAGCCATCCCTCGGTCTCGGCGCGGCACGACTCGTCCCGGCCCGACATGAACACCACGGACTCGCCAACCTGGAGCAGGTCCCTGACGAGGCGGACGATCGGCTCGATCGGAGCGTCCTCGCCGACCCGCGCCCAGTCGTACGGGCTGCGGCGCCCCGGGAGGCCCTTGCCCATGTCGGCGAGCGTCCCGTCGATGTCGACCAGCACCACCTCGGGCGCGCCCTCCGGCGCGACATAGAGCGCAGACGGCAGGACATCGGCCGGCTCGGCCGGCAGCGTCATCGGCCGACCCTTCAGCGGCGCGATGTGCTTCGCGTGCATGCTGAGAATGACCTCCGGCGGCACGAACGCAGGCGTGTCGAAGCGGTCCATGTTGCGCTCCAGGCAGGTGGCGAGCGGCACGTCGGTCAGGTCCCACACCTCGAACCCGGCGCCGGCTGCGGTTGCCAGCGTCCGGAACGCGCGGGCGTGCTGGTTGCGGAGGTTGGTGTCGTCCACGACGACATCCAGGCCGCGGCGGAGCAGCGCCGACACCGCGGCGTGCTGGGCAGCGGTCACCGCCTCCTCGTGCTCGTGAACACCCGTCCAGCCGCCGAACAGCTGGATGCGCAGGTCGTCGCGGTTCACGCGGGTGCGGTGCTTGTCGTCCTCCGCCACCCAGGCGCGGGCGCGAGTCGTCTTGCCGCTGCCCGGCAGACCGCGGGTGATCGTCAGTGTGGGCATCAGGTGGGGCTCCTGTCGGTGCGGGTTTCGAGCTCGCGGTCAACGCCGTCGAGCAGGGCGAGGGTCAGGTGGCCGGACTGGGCGGGCGGTGCCGCACCCTTCGGACCGCACGTCGTGAACGTGCCGTCGTCGAGCGACCCGGCGACCCGGTCGAGGCCGGCCAGCAGGTTCAGGCGGACCGCCTCCAGGGCAGCGGTCGGCGCCGCGGCGAAGCCGCTCACAGGTACTCCCGCCGGACCTGCAGCAGCCATGCCTCAACCACAGCCCGGTCCGGGTCGACCGGCAGCGGCGACGTGGCCTCATCGAACAGCGCCTCATACTTGGCCATCACGCTCCGGGCGTGCTCGATGTCGCCGCCGGCCACCCGCTCCCCGAAGTCAAGGAACCGCTGCGGGTCCGCAACACGGATACGCAACTCACCCGTCGCGAACAGGTCATAGCCCTGGTCGCACAGCCGAAGCAGGTGCCGGGCGTGCTTTGCCGTCCGCTTGCGGGTGTCGGCGGAGAACGAGCCGTCGCCGCGCGCCTCCAGCCGCTTGAACTGCTGGGTGGCGTAGCCGAGGTAGGCGTCACGGACCCGCTTCGCCGACGGAAACGCCCGGCGAATCCCGATCAGCGCGACGCCGAGAGACGTCGTGGTCTCGTACAGGTCGGCTGGCAGCCACATCAGCTCCGACACGGTCGGGTTCCCGCCGAGCGCCAGCTGGCAGTACTTGCGGGCCTCGTGGAACGTGGTGTCCGGCTTCGACGACACGACCGACTCGGTGGGCGTGGTCAGACCGTGGAACGCGGCCGTGGGCGCCGCAAACACGCCGAGGCGGTCAACGTCGGAGTCGGGGCCAGCCAGACCGTAGGCGGTCGATCCGACAATGCCGGACAGCAACACGTTGGGCGGGGTCACCGGGCACCGCCCAGCACCGTCTCGACGACCGCACAGAACTGGGTCGCCGACGCCAGCAGCGCATCCGCCTCGACGCCAGTCACCGCCTGCGGGATGCCCGCCTCGGCCGCGGCCCGCTTGCTTGAGGTGGCGGCGAAGTGCGACGCCCACTCGGTGAGCTCCGGCGCCACCAGCGGCAGCAGCGACCAGACTGACGTCACCCGTGCACGAGGTCTGCCCGGGGCCGGCAGGGCACGAGCGGCCAGCACCGCCGCCGCGCAGCGCAACGCCGCCAGGTGGGCGGTCGCGTACCGCATGCCGGGGGTGCCGATCTCCGCCGCCTCGGCCAAACCCTCCCGAGCCTTCACCAGAAGCTCACGGGGCGTGCGGGCTGGCAGGGCGTGGGCGGGGACCGGGAGCGTGACGCGGGCGGCGGTCATCGGGCCGCCTCCGCCCACGGGTCGGCCGGCTCCGCATCCAGCCACGGCCCGATCCACGCCGACCCGTCCGGGAACCTGCGGTGCGTACGGTGGTGCACCGTGAAGCCGACGATGTTGTACAGGCCAACCCTGGTCGAACCAATCGCCTCCGCCGCCTCACGCGACGACAGCTGCTGCGCGTCCATGGCGATCCCACCTCCGGCGGCCAGCCAGCGCACCTCCCACTCCACTGACACCTCGGCCGGGTCGCCGTGCTCGTCGTGGACGCAGCAGTCGTGGAACATCGGCGCAGGCGGCTCGTTGAAGTCGATCGCCACTCCCAGCCGCTCCCCGGCATGCCGGGGCATCTCGGCCAGGCCAGTCGCCAGGTTGACGCACGTCGGGCGGTCGAAGCCGGGCAGGTCCTGATCGAACGCATGCGTCCAGTCGGCGGCCTTCCGCAGGCCACGGACGTAGCCGATCGACTCGGCATCCCGGGCGATGTCCTCGACGGGCTTCGGGGCGGTCACCGGACCCCGCCGTTCGCCCGGTCGACCTCGGGCGCGAACCGCTCCGCCAGATCCTCGTACGACAGGTCCGCGCCCGTCTCCGTGTACAGGTCCAGCGGCTCGACGCCGGCAACCGCGGCGTGCGCGGCCGGCCGGACCTTCGCCGTCATCGGGTCCCGGAGGATGTACAGCGCCAGGTCGACCCAGTGGTCCCAGTGGCCCTCGGCGTGGCTGTTGCCGTTCCGCGGCGAATACGAGACGAACCAGTCGCCCACCCACGGCGTCCACTGCAGACCGCAGCGCTTCCCGCCTTCGTGGACGATGACGCCCTCGTAGGTGGTGCCGAGCGCGTGGATGCGGTCCTCGGCGGTCGTCCGGGCGGTTGCCTGTTCGGGGGCTTCGGTCATGTCTATGCCTTTCGTAGTCAGTGAACGGCGGCGGCGAGCGCCGCACCGAACGGGATCTGCGTGAACTCCGGCGGCACATCCGGCACCGAGTCGTAGGGGACGCCGCACCACGGGTCCCAGTCCTTCTCCCGGAACACAACCCGCCACGCGTTGCCGTCGGCGTCCAAGTTCAGGTAGCCGCGGGTGTCGTGGTGCTTGTACTGCTCGATACGCAAGCCGTCGTGCTCAACGGTGCCCATCCACATCCAGTCGCCCCACCGGTCGGCCGGAAGCCGCAGTTCGAGGGGACGCCAGCGGGCCAGCACCTCAACCGGGGTGAACACGTCGGCGCAGTTGCCGAGGCCGCGCAGGATCTCGGCGCCGTGACGCTTCACCAGGCCGAGGCCGACGTGGATGTGACCGGTGCCGCCTGTCCCGTCGCCGCCATCGTCCTCAACGTCGGCGTTATACGTCACGCCCCCTTCGATGTCTCCGCCAACAAGCCGGATGACGGAGATTTCGGCCGTACCGCGCGACCAGCGGTGCACATACCAGCCGTCGTGCCAGGGCGCGCCGTCCAGGTCGCGGGGCGACTCCTCGTGCGTGACGCGGTACCGCCAGCCGGCGGCGTGCAGGGCCCGGATCAGGGCGGGGATCGTGGTCACGACAGCCTCGCCAGGTCGTTGGCCTCCAGCGAGGCGGCGGCTTTCGGGTCGACGCGGCGGAGCACCTCAACGAACACCATCGGCCACACGATCGGCTCGCCGGGCGCCGAACAGATCAGGATGTCCCGCGAGCCATCGGTGGGGATCTCCTGGCCGAGGGCCTTGCTGAGCTTCCGGGCGGGCACGGTCTTCGGGACGGTGAACATCGTGATCGACTGGGCGCCGACGATGTCGGCGAGCGTGCTCTGCGCGATGAGCAGCTGCAGGTCGCCGGTGACGAGGACCATCCCGGACGTGTTGATGACGTACGCCGTCCAGGCTGCGAACGGGTCGAGGCGGCGGGCGACGTGCAGGTCGAGGTTCAGGCCGGCGAGGACGATGAACGCGGTTCGGTCGGCGTAACAGTCGGCGATCCGGTCGACGGCGGTTGCGTGGTCGATGACTTCGGCGGACATGGACGGCTCCTTGCTGTTGTCGGGGGTTGAAGCGGCGGGGATGGCAATGGACTGTGGTGGGTGTGGTGGGTTTGACCCCGTTTTTGGGTTAGCTCTTACATGCGTGGTGAAAGCCGACCCCGAAATGGGCCTCAACCCACCACACCCACCACACTTGACCGGTCAAGCTGCCCGGAGTGCACCGAACATCCCGGTTTCGTACTTCTCGTTGAGGGTCACGCCGACGTACCAGGTGCCCTTGCGGTCGCTAACTTTCGGATAGCCGAGCCGCGGCAGCTCCCGGCCAAACTTCGTCTGCGTCATCGGCGACAGGACGTTCGCCGTCTTCGCCCACACGAGGTATCCCGCGAACAGGTCATTCGCTGCGCTCATCGCCGCCGGCGCGGCGATCAGCGCCGCTTTGGCAAAATCCGCAAGCGGAGATGCCTCAGCAGTACCGAGCCGCGTCTGCTTGTCGATGACATCCGGCATGACCGGCTTGGCGGCACCCGTCCACTGGTCGAGAATCGCGTTCAAGAACCCCGACGCCTCAGCCTTCAGCGCCTCCTTGAAGTCCTCGCGTCCGCCCCCAGCAACGGACCCCTGGATCGAGAAGTTCCACGCGATCTCCACATACCGGCGGGTCATCGCGTCGTCGGCGGGCCAGCCGGGCCGCTTGTTCGCCGCCATCTCGAACAGCCACTTCGCCGGAAACTCGACCCCGTCTTTCCCCATCGCGCGCCCGCTGAGCGTCCCGCCGCCCGTGATCTTTTTGAGGATGCCGAGGTCGTACTGGGCGCCCTCGTCGGGTTCCTCGCAGAACAGCAGCCGGCACCCGCGCAGCTTCGCCAGTTCCGATCGGTACACCTCCCTGGCGGCGCCGCGGGACTTGAGGATTACCTCGATCGGCAGTTCGGCCGCATACTCGCCGCCGGCCGCGGCGACACAGCCCCACATGGTGCCCTTGCCGTTGCCGCCGCCTTCGCCGATGTTCGCGATGAAGTTCTCGGCGCCCATTCCGGACAGGCCGCGGCACCACATCTGCAGCTGGTATCTGCGGACGTCTTCGTCGGGCTGGTAGAGCTTGAACGCTGCCGCGATGTTCGGCGCGGTTGCGTCTGGGTCGTAGGCGCAGGCGGTACGGGTGTTGAGGTCGTCGGGTGTGGTTGCCCTGACCTTCTTCGTGCCGTCAGCGTGAAGCTCGATGGTGACGCCGTTCGCGCACGGCAGCGTCCACGGTTGGCCGAGCGCAACCGCGGGTAGTGCATCAAACTCGGTGTAATGGGTGCGAATGCCGGCCGCGCCGCGCAGGATCTTGATCGCGTGGTTCTGTGTGGCTCCAGCGGAGAACCCGGCGAGCTCGCGGCAGTCGTCGCGGCTCAGCGGTCGCTGGGCGACGATGTCTGCGGTGTAGAGCCGGATGACTTCGACGACGGCCCGGAGCACCTCGGGTTCCGCTTCGGTGGCCCATTTGGCGCCGTTGTGCGCGAGCCAGCCGAGTTCGGGGCACCAGCGGAATCGGCCGCGGAGTGCCGGTTCGGCGAGGTCGGCGAGCTTGACGGCGCCGAACGTCTCAATGTCGGGCGTCGTCACTTGGTCCCCCGTCGGCCGGCCGCCCGCAGGGATGTGCCGCTGCGGGCGGCCGGCATGGTGCTGCACATTGGGTGGGCCCTCCTCGGGCGTCGGGAGGGGTGGTCAGTTGGTCGGTCGCGCCGAACGGCGCTTGCCGCGCCGGTTCCACAGCAGCCGCAAGATCGCAACGCCGTAGCCGACGTTGACGAGCCCGGCGCCGACCCACAGGACGACACCAGGCCACAGCAGCGGCCGCCACCAGTGGCTCGCCGCGACGAGCGCCATGCCGGTGCCGAAGACGACCCAGTTCAGCCAGCGCCACGCACGGTCGAGAGTGGCCCGGGCGCTCACGCGACCTCACCTTCCACGACGTTGCCGGTCCAGCCCTCGGCGGCCAGCACGTACGTTTTGGTGAAGACCCGATCCCAGCCGTGGCGCCACAAGGCGTCAGCGGCGGCATAGCGGTCCCCGCCGACCTCCTGGAGAACAAGCCAGGCGGTTTCGAGCGCGTCCCGCAGGAACCGGTTCTCGCCAAGCCAGATGTACTGGCCGTTCGGGAACGGGGCGACCGCGTCGATGGGCTCGGGGAGGATGACGTTCATCGGGCACCGCCGGGCGTGCCGCAGACGTTCGGGCAGGTGCAGCCGTCCCACACCGGGTTGTGCGCGGTGTCGGCGTCCATTCCCGTTGCGTTGCGGTCGTGTTCCTTGCCGCGCTGGCACGTCGCCATGTGCCCGGCCCAGACCAGCGCGCCGCCGACGATCACCTCCCGCAGCACGAAGCACCGCATGCCGCAGAACTTGCAGTAGGCGCCGGCCATCAGGCGCTCGCCAGGACGCGGTCGAAGTGGATCAGGCCGCGGGCCTCGTTGAGGGCGTCACGCAGGTCGCGCAGCTCGTAGCGGTGGCGCAGTTCGGCGCGCGTGGCGCGGTGCGCGGTCTGCGGGTCGCTGGCCAGGGTGCTGTTGGTCTTGGTACGGTTGCGAGCAGACATCACGGAAACTCCGATTCCGTTGAGAGCCGGTACGCGCGGTCGAGGCGCTGCCGGCTCAGTCCTTTTGAGGGGTCAGGCGGCCTTCGCGGCCTCGGTCGCAGCGATGCACTCCTGCTCGACGAGAGCGCCGAGGAGTTCAGCCCACTTGACCGCGGGTCCGCCGTGAGGGGCGGTCAGGCCGATCTCCCAGTTGGAGAGAGTCGGGCTACTGACGCCGATGGTTGCGGCTACTTCACGCATTGACAGTCGGGCCCGCTTGCGGATCTCCCGACCGGTGCCGTCCTTGGCGTAACGGCGCGCAGCGGCGACGCCCAGCAGGGCTTCTTTCGTCATGTCATCAATGATGGCAGCTTCTTGAGTGGTGTGCAACCTCTTGAAAACTTGGCAAGATCTTGGAAAGTGCGGCGGGTCGGCGGGAGATGTTTGCCAGCCTCTTGAGAACTGCCTACGGTTGCGGCGTGGGGGAGAAGCTAATGCCGGCCCGTGTCCACGTCGACCAGGCTGCGAGCACCGAAGGTGTGGACGCGGCCGAGCTGCGCGACTTCGGTGACGTCACGCTGACCTTCCAGCGTTTCCCCGACGAGGAGCAGGGCCCGTGGATGCTGCGCCTGTACTGGCAGCAGATCGACGGCCGGACCGAATGCGTGGGGATGAAGCTGTCGTCTATGGCCAGCCCGGCAGAGAACCGGGCGGTTCCACCCCACCTGCAGATGCCGACGGTTGGGGTGCCGCTACCCCTGACCTTGGTCCGCGACCTGAAGCTCGGCGAGATCATCCGTGCTGAGCGGGAACGGCTCGACGCCGGGCAGGTGGTGGCCCCGGCGAAGCCCCCCAGCCTGCGACAGTCGACGTGGGAGCGGCTTCAGGAGGCCGCCACGATCTACCGGGCCGCGTACGCCACCAGCGGCAAGCCGACGTCGGCGGTCGCCGACCACTTCGGCCTGACGGTTGGCGGGGCATCGAACCTGGTGTCCCGGGCGCGCGAGCTGGGGCTGCTTCCACCAACATCGCGAGGTGCGTCGCAGGGCTAGGCCGCAAGCTTCGCCGGCAGCAGGTCGAGGCGCTTCCTCAGCGTCAGGTACTCGACGACGCGCTGCGCCGCTTCGGGGCTTGCATTGTGTGCCTTGTTGAAGATCGGGGCTTCGCTGCGGATCGCCGCGCGCTCGGCAACTTCGGCCTCAGCACGGCTCGGGAACCACTCAACGTCCTGACGCCGGGCGAACGCCCACCAGATCGACGTAGCTGCATGCGCGTAGGAGCGCGTCGCCACGTGTTCCGTAATCCCGACGTAAAGCAGGGCCTGCTTCTGGTCGCGCCACCTGTACAGCGCGCAACGCCGTTCTTCTTGAACGCCCTGCGACACGATGGGCGCCGAAGCGCGAGCCTGAACGGCTACTGGCTTCTGGTGGGATGCGGCTCGTTCGACCGCGAAAACCGGCTTCTTGCCGGGTGTCGGGAGGGGGCGTGCGTAGCTGGGGATGGCGAACTCGTACCGGTCGAGGTCCATCCTGATTAGCCAGCCATGCTGATCCATTGCGTCGAGCAGGTCGAGGGCCAGGTCCCGGTTCTGTGGACCGAGACGGGCGGTGATGCGGTCGATGACGTCAGGGGTGATCGGCGTGCCGACGTCGTTGCCCAGCTCTCGGATCGCCAGGAATGTCTCACCTGCCAGGCCGGTGAAGCCGCCGGCCTGCGTGGATTTCAGAGCTTGATACCAGCGCTCCTTGGTGAGCCTGCTCGCCTCCGATGTCATTTACATATTCTAGCCAACATCTCAAAATGTTGCCGTCCTCTTTGCTGGTTGCGATGGCTGCGAGTCGGTCAAGTTCAGGCCTGCTGGCAGGCCCTTCCGGCGCCGTCCGGTTGAGACGCCCCGAGCCGCCGCCTTCGCCCCGGCCTTCCGGTCGGGGCGTTGTGCTGCTGCAGGCGATTCGGCTGCCCGTACGCCGATCCCATTCCGGCATGAACGCGAACAGGATCCGCGGATGACCTTCCGCCACGTCGCCGCCGCAGCCTTCGCCGTTCTCGCCCTCACCGGCTGCGGCGATCATCCCGAGGACGCGGCGGTGCCCGCAGCGTCGCCGTCCGCCACTGTGTCGCCGTCCGCGACACTGTCGCCGTCCAGTGGGGCATCGCCGCGGCCGACACCGACGTTCTGCGCGAGCGGCCGGTTGGTGAACGGCGACTGTGCCGGGGCGGCTGAGGTCCCGCCGACGACGGCCGTCGTCGTGCCACCTCCGCCGACGACGGAGACGGCAGCGCCCGATCCGACGGAGCCGGACGAGAACGTCTACTACAAGAACTGTGCGGCGGCGCGGGCGGCTGGTGCGGCGCCGCTGTACCGCGGTGAGCCGGGTTATCGGTCTGGTCTGGACCGGGATGGTGACGGGGTGGCGTGCGAGTAGTGGGCGCGGCGGCTGCCGTGCTGCGTTGGACGGCGCCACCTTCCGGTATTCCGGGCGAATCGGCGAGACATCGCCTTAAGTCGCTGCTACCGTGACCCCTGCTGTTCCTTTGTGAAGCCATGCGGTTACTTCTTTGGCTGAAAACACCGCGCGGCGTCTTGTTCTCGGGACGGCCCACAACTTCATGAGCGGTGCCTGTGCGCAGGTGAGGGCTACTTCCACTTTTAATGGGTTGGTCGCGGGTTCGAGTCCCGCCGCCGGCTTCGGCCGGTGTAGCTCAGTTGGCAGAGCAACTATGTTTCCCTCGCCGACCTGGTTCTCGGCACCGCTCAGAAGTTGATGAGCCTCCCCATGCGAAGGGTTGAGGCAATGTCGAAGTTCAACACCACGGCCACCCGTGCCGCGTCCGGGACCGGCCCGATCATCTCCGAGCAGCGGCCGAGCGGTACCACCCACGAAGGTGGGGTCGGCTACGCCCGTGACGTCAAGTCGGAGCTGTTCCTGCTCGCCGTCGCCAACATGGTCGGTGAAGCCACGTTCTACGAGGCCGCCAACGGCCGGGACTCCCGTTACACCGAGCTCGTCCGCGCCGTCGCCGTCGAAGACCCCGACTGGACGAGCCGGTTCCTGCGCTGGCTGCGCGCCGGCGCCAACATGCGCTCCGCGTCCCTCGTCGGCGGGCTCGAAGCCGCCCGGGCGATGCTCGCCGCGGGCCTGCCCGGCGGCCGGCAGGTGGTCGCGTCGGTGCTGCAGCGTGCCGACGAGCCCGGCGAGGCGCTCGCCTACTGGACGTCCCGGTACGGCCGGAAGATTCCGATGCCAGTGAAGAACGGTGTCGCCGACGCCGCGGTCCGGCTCTACTCGGAGCGGTCACTGCTGAAGTACGACACCGTGTCGAAAGGCTGGCGGTTCGGCGACGTCATCGACATGACCCACCCGAAGCCGGCGGCGCCGTGGCAGGGGGACCTGTTCAAGGTGGCGCTCGACTGGCGGCCGTGCCGCGACGACGTGACTGTGCCCGGCACGCTGTCGACGCTGATCGCCAACCTGCAGCTGCGGCTTGACGCCGTGGCCGACCCGGCGGTGCTGCTCGACCCGGAGCGGCTGGCCGAGGCTGGGTGGACGTGGGAGAACGCCCTATCGTTGGCCGGCGGAAGGGTTGACAAGGCGAGGTTGTGGGAGGCGCTGATCCCGTCGATGGGGTACATGGCGCTGCTGCGGAACCTGCGCAACTTCGACGAGGCCGGCGTCTCCGACCAGGTCGCCGACCAGGTCGCGGTACGTCTTGCAGACCCGGAGCAGGTGGCGAAGTCGCGGCAGTTCCCGTTCCGGTTCTACGCGGCACACAGCGCGGTGCAGTCGCTGCGGTGGGGCAACGCGCTCGAGAAGGCGCTGCGGGCGTCGCTGGCGAACGTGCCGGCGCTGCCGGGCCGGACGCTGGTGCTGGTCGACCAGTCGCCGTCGATGTTCCCCGGCTACGGCTTCTCGACGGCACAGCAGAACCGGGACATCTCCAACGCCGACCTGGCGAAGCTGTTCGGCGCGGCGGTCGCCCTGCGGGCCGCGGACGCGACCCTCGTCGGGTACGGCAACACCAGCGCCCGGGTGCCGTTCGCGAAGGGTGAGGCGGTGCTGCGGTTGATGGGCAAGTTCCAGATGATCGACGGCACGGATACGTTCGGTGCGATCGCGCAGCACTTCGACCGGCATGACCGGGTGGTGATCGTTACGGACGAGCAGAACCAGCCGGGTCGGTACCGGACAATCGACGATGTGCTGCCGCGGACGGTGCCGGCATACGTGTGGAACATCGGCGGCTACCAGGTGGGTTCGACGGCGTCGGGCCGGAACCGGTGGACGTTCGGCGGGCTGACCGATGCCGGCTTCCAGATGATCCCGCTGCTGGAGGCGGGACGCGACGGCGAGTGGCCGTTCTGATTCAAGACTGCGACGCCCCGGACCGTTCGTTACGCGGCCCGGGGCGTCGTGCTGTTCGCGGCCGGCGCGACGACTGCCGTGCTGCGGAAGGCGGCGACTCCGGTGGAGCCACCTGGCCGTCGCGCCGGCCCGCCTCCTGCCTACTCGCGTCGCAGCGGGGGCGCTTCGGCTGATCGGGTGGTGTCGCTGCGGGCTGGCCGCAGATCGACTGTCGGTTGGGACTGAGCCCAGCTCGATTCCGGCCGGGAGCTGATCGTGCCGCGACGGGCTGCGGTAGCCGAACTGCCAGTCTGGGCGCAGCTGGCAGCAAACTGGCAGTTCAGTCCTCGATGAGGACCGTGTCGACGGCGTCGCCGTACACGTCAGGGCTTCGGGTCGCCACATACCAGACCTGCCCCTCGGCCACCAGAAGCGCCGCGGCGCCGGCACCCGGGCTGCCGAACAGGGCGGCGGCCGACGCGTGCGGCTTCCAGCCGGCGGCGTCCAGCCCGACCACCACCGCGGCCGGGTGCCGTGCGAGGACGTCGAGCATCGGCCACGACGCCTCATCCAGCTTCAGCCCGGCCTCGACCAGGCACACGGCGGGGATGGCGAAGCGGTGCTTCTCCTCCGTCACCTCGCCCAGCAGCTCCCCGAGGCCGGTCGACCCGGCGACGTAGGCGAGGACAGCGGAAGTGTCGAGGGCGAGCTGGGCGTCGGTCACGCGGCGCGGAGCCGGGCCAGCAGTGCCTGGCGGCGTTCCTCGCGCTGCTCCGGCGTCCAGCGGTTCGCGAGTTCGTCCAGCTTTTCCCGCATCCGGGCACGGCCGGCGGCGGTGATCAGGACGCCGCGCTCGTCGACGTAGTCGCCGCGGGTGTCGGGCTGCTGGTCGGCCATGACCTCAGGGTACCGCCGGGCCACGAGGCTCGGCTAGGATCGAACGGCAAGCGTGGCGGGGCGAGGCTAGGCCGGGTATGGCCTGGCTTGGCGGGGCCGGGCTAGGCAGGGGATTTGGAGTGACGCCCGAGGTTTGACCTCGGGCGTTTTCTTTTGCGCCGCTACTCGCAGCGGTCGCTGCCGCGGACGGTCTGGGTAGGCGTGGTGACGGGGGTGAGGTCTCCGATGTCGAGTCCGCTCCGGCGAAGCAACCGTTCCAGTTGGCTGGTGGTCACCCAGTACTCGCCGCCACGCGGGTCGGCCGCCAGATGCCACATGCGTTCGCCGGTGCCGTCCCGGTCGCACCAGACCGCCTCGACCCGCCACCCGCCGGCGTGCAGCACCGCCTCCACCATCAGCCCATGATCGCTCGGAGTTCGCGCAGTTCAAGGGGCATGTGTGAACTACAGCGCTGGGATTCGCCAGTCGACAGCGACGCGGAACAGGTCACCGGACCGGCCACCCTCCGGTCGTCTCCCGGCCCGGTCAGGCGGCCAACTGCCCGGTTGCCAGGTGGCCACCACCTCGGCAGGATCGAGGCTCCGCGATAGAGGAGGCCCAGTGATCTCACCCGCCAGCCGCACGCGAGGCATCCCCAGCATCGCCGTCGCGATGAACGTCCTCGGCGCCCTGTGGGTGGTCCTCGCCGTCATCGGCGGGCTCAACCTGTGGCCGGACGACGGCGGCTACGGCGCCAAGACGAAACCCGCGGACCTGGCCCCGGCGATCAGCGTCATGTTTCTCGGCGGCGTTGCGGCCACCGTCGCATTTGGTGCCGCGGCGGTCGTGGCGCAGGTGGCCAAGCGGGGCGACGCTGACGCGTCCTGACCAGGCCGGTCAGCGTCGGCGCCAGACGTAGGTCATGCTGACCGCCGTGCTGCCCGCATGGTTGATGATGCCGGCCGTGACCAGCTCCCAGCCGGCGACCGCGACCGCGTTCAGCACCGGGTTGATGTCGTCGGCCTTCGCAGGCAGCGAATACCCCTTCGGCTGTAGCCCCATGTGGGCGCTGAGCGTCAGCGTGTGCTGGTAGACGGCATCGCCGCGGGCGTGGGCGGCACGGGCGGCGGCAACAGCGGGATGTTCGGCCATCCGCGGATCCTGCACCGGGCGGGAGGCGACACGCCAGATAGAAGCGCGCGAGCAGGCGGTCGGCTACCCTTCGATCACCCGACGAGACCCCTCGACCCCGGATGGTGACCATGGCCCTGCAGCGCTACACGATGCAGCTTCGCCGCAACCAATACAACGAACGCCTCGACCCGTTCAGCCGCACCCTTGACCTCGACGACCCCGAACAGCTTGGCATCGACGGGCTCCTCACCAAGCTGTTCGTCGACGCCGTCAAGCGGGCTGGCGGCAAGATCGATAACCTTCACGAGTACGACCTGCAGATCAAGCGGCACGGCAGCCGCGACATCGAGATGGTGTTCGTGGCCCACTCGTCGGAGGTTGACGAGAAGGACCGCTAGGCCGTCCGTTTACGGAGCATCGCCCCGCGGTTGGCGTCGGCGAGCAGCTCGAGCATCGACTCCAGCCGCCGGCGATCCTCGGCGGGAAGCGGCGATTCGGGGTCGAGCATGGCGGCCAGTTCGACCAAGACCGGCGGGAGAACCTTCGGCGGCTGAAGGTCGCCCATTCGGCGCGCAACAAGGTCAGTGGCAGGCACACCGAGCGCCTCAGCGATCCGCTCCAAGGTGCGGACGTCGGGTGTGAACTCGCTGGAGTAGATGAGCCGGCTGATCGTCGCGTCTCCGACGCCGGCCGCCCTGGCAAGGTCGACCTGACGCTGCATGCCCTTCGTGCTCATCCTCCCGAGGAGGTAGGCCCCGAAGTCGGTCGGTGTGCGCGTGCCCTCTGCCACGTCGGCCAGTATGCCTGGACTCTTCCGCAGGTGGCGGCTAGCCCCGTCATGGACGGTGGCTTTCATGAATAGGTGGTAGACTTCCAGCTATGAAAGCTGGATCTACTGTCGAGGGCGGCATCTACCTCCGGCTCGACCGTTTCGAAGACTTCCTCGGCGAACTTGCGCTCCTCAGCATCGAAGGCCAGGCAAGGCAGCTTCACATGCGCTCCCTGAACCTCTACCGCGCCCGCAAGGGATACCGGGTCGGCGACCGCAGTCTCGCCGAAATCCTGACTGGCACCGCAGCGGTCGCGAGGCGCCGCCGGATCAACGCGCCCACTTTCGAAGACCTCTTCGAAATCCGGCTCCCGGCCGGGTCCTGACGCCACAAAAGCAGAGGCCCGGCGCGGTAATCCCCACCGCATATGCCGGGCCCAGGATTGAACATGAGGGGTTCAACCGTGCTCGCAGATGAGCATACGACAACACGTTGCCCCGGCGCGATACGTCCAACGGCGGGCGTCTCGTGACCGACCTCAGCCGCGACAACTGCAGCCTCAAAGTACTCGCGCTCCCTGAAGGCGAACGGGTCGGCGAAGTTCGCCGCATCGTCGCCCAGATCGCCCTCTGCGATGACGTTCAGCTCCTCGAATGGAAAGACTGGGCCGTAAGCCACGGCCTGAACAAGGGCGACTTCAACACCATCGTCAGGGCGATCCGTCGCGAGCGCAAAGAGCAACGCGCCGCCGGCGCCCTCGAAGCGCAGGTCGTCAACCGCAACACCCAGGTCGAAATCGCCAGGGAACGTGGCACCCTGCTACCGCCGCCGCGCGCGCCGATGGACGTCTCCCGGGAACTGGTGTCCCGCTGGCGAAGCACCGACGGCCATCCGCACGTTCGCTACTGGCGCGGCGAGTGGTACCGCTACACGGGCTGCAACTGGAAGCCCATGGATGAGTCCACCATTATCAACCGGCTCTACGAGGCGACCGAGCACGCCGAGTACGTCGACGACGAAGACACCGTCAGACCGTGGTCGCCGTACATGGGCAGCATCAACGCGCTACTCCACGCGCTGCAATTTGGGGTGCTACACCGCGGCGCCGACCTCGAAGCGGAGATCGGCCTGTACTGCCGTAACGGTGTCGTCGACCTCGCCACCCGCGAGCTCCTCCCGCACCACCCGAGCCGGTTCAACTTCACCGCCCTCCCGTTCGACTACGATCCGCAAGCCACCTGCCCGCATTGGCTTGCGTTCCTCGCCCAGGTCTTCCCGGGTAAGCCGCTCTCGATTGCCTTCCTGCAGGAGTGGTTCGGCTACCTGCTCAGCGGCGACACGAAGCATCAGAAGATCGCCGCGCTGATCGGACCGAGACGCTGCGGCAAGGGCACGATCGGCCGGATCTTGCTCGCGCTGATGGGTGGCAGCGAAAACGTCACCAGCCCCACCCTCGGGGAACTCGCATCCCACTTCGGCCTGGAGCAGCTCATCGGTAAGACGCTCGTGCTGATGGGCGACGTCAACTGGCGCATCCGGGACGGCGTTGAAGCGGCCGAGCGGGTCAAAACGATCAGCGGCGAGGACTCGATCAGCGTGCCCCGCAAAAACCGCAAGGCGTGGCAAGGACGGCTCGGGGTGCGATTCACGTTCATGTCCAACGACATGCCGGTCATCCCCGACGCGTCCGGCGCCGCGCAGCTGCGGCTGATCCCGCTGATGTTCGAAGAGTCGTTCGCCGGGCGCGAGGACATCGAGTTGGAGGGGAAACTCACTGCGGAGATGACGGGCATCCTGCTGTGGGCGATGCAGGGCCTGACGCGGCTGCGCGCGGCCGGCCGGTTCACGATGCCGGAGGAAGCCGAGGAGATCGGCAAGGAGATGGAGCGCTCCGGGTCGCCGGTTGCCGGCTTCTTGCAGGACCGGGCCGAGCCGCTCTCGCCGGAGCGCCGGGACGGTGCAACGCCGCGGTCCGTTGATGACGTGTTCGCCGCCTACCTGTCGTGGTGCGACAAGAACGGCCGCGAGCATCGGATGGAGAAGAACCAGTTCTCGCAGGCGCTGCGGTCGGCGGGAAACGGGCTGCTGCGGTTCAAGCGCGAGGGCAGCCGCGAGGACCGCTATCAGGCGGTGTTCGGCCTGGATGAGCTGTGGCCCGGGTCGCTGTCCGGCCCGCCGGCTGGCCAGCGGTGGCTTGCCGCCGCCTGATCACTTCGTGCTGAAGCCCCGGCCGTTGTGGCTGGGGCTTTTTGGCGTCGATGTACCAGGCGGCCGGGTGGGTGTACCAGGCGCGTGCCAGGCATGTGCCAGGCGGCTTGCGGGCTGTTTGTGCAGGTCAGCGTCGATGTACCAGGCGTACCAGGCGTACCAGGCGCCTACTTGCTCCTATGGAGGAGCAGCGAAATGCAAATCATGCGAACGGCGACCGCCTATCAGCTGAACGGTTGAGTTGCTTTACTGCTCGCGCGTATGACGCTGATACGTCAAGGTGCCTGGTACGCCTGGTACATCAGGTTCTGACCAGGGGAAACGTTGATCGACACGCCTGGTACGTGCCTGGTACATGCCTGGTACGCCTGGTACATCGAAGCGTTCGGCTGGCCCTTCCGCACCCAACGCGGCGCAAGCGGCCCGCGAAGCAGGCTCAGCGACTCGTCCCGTCCTCGCCGCCTCAACCCCAGCCACGACGAGCCGGAACACGCCCTGAAACGGCAAGGCGCCCCGAACCTCCGCAGAGGCCGGGGCGCCCTTCACTTCCGGTCAGGCGGCGCGGCGGCAGTGCTGATCCGCGTACATCCCGGCCAGCGCCGGGTCCAGGCCCGACAACGCCGACAGCCAGTGCTCGTCGAGCACCGCGGCGGCGGTCGCGTCCCGGTCCCGCAGGAACGCGACGTGCCGGATCGCGTGGAGCAGGCAGTCGACGTACCGCGGCGCCGGCGCCTCGTCGGCGGCGTGCGTGGGCGGCTTTCCGACTGCGGCCGGCAGGAGTGGACTGATGGGTTCCGCCCCGGGCCAGTTCTGCCGGACGTAGCCGGGTTTGCGCACGATGGCGATGTAGGTCAGGACGATCGCGGGCCCGTCGGCGCGCCAGCTGGTCGAGTGCAGCAGCACGACGTCGGCGCGGTCGATGCCGTTGCTGGACAGCTCGAGCTCGACCTCTTGGTGCACGTCGCCGTCGGCGTAGATCGGCAGTGCCGGCCGCCATGGCCCGTCGCCGGAGATCAGCCACAGCCCTTTGGCGTCGGCCGCTACCGGCCAGACTTCGGGGTAGACGGTCATCGGCTCACTCATGGCTGGTGTCCTTCCTGCGGGGGGTGCGTTTCGAGGCGGGCCGTCCGGTCTGTTCGCGGATGATCTGGTCGGCGCGGGCCTTTGACAGGCCGACGCGGTCGGCGAGTTTGGCGAGCGACAGGCTTTCGCTTTGCCAGATCTCGGTGACGACCCGGTCGCGTGCACTCATGGCGAGGTCGTGCAGTTCGCTGAGCTTTTCGGTGAGCGCGTTCCATAGCTCGAATCGGCGCTGCATGTCGGCGGCGCCGTCTGCATGGCTGCCGGCGGTGTTGTAGGCGCGGACGAGGTCGCCGAGGTCGTCCGCCTCTTGGGGCGGCCCGCCCGTTGGCCTGTCCTGATCTCTCATAGGCAGAGGGTACGGGACGTGTATAGGCCACTGTACGACGTGACTGGTTAGCC
Organism: Dactylosporangium salmoneum; assembly: GCF_039532525.1. Taxonomy (NCBI): domain Bacteria; kingdom Bacillati; phylum Actinomycetota; class Actinomycetes; order Micromonosporales; family Micromonosporaceae; genus Dactylosporangium; species Dactylosporangium salmoneum. The sequence goes on along the minus strand of NZ_BAAARV010000025.1, from coordinate 289,535 downwards.
CTGGACAAGTCGTTTAGCGCGCTGTACGGTTAGCTCTAACCACATCGTTTAGCGCACTAGACGGGAGTTGAGGTGTCAAGTCCAACGTTGAGCGCCGCCCCGTCGGTCGACGAGCTGCGCGCGATCAAGTCCCCCGTGGAGCGGGCGGCTGCGATCACGCGAGTTGCGCGCCGTTGCGGCACGTTGTCGCCGGAGCTGTACGAGCTGCGGCGCCTGGCGCTCGCGGAGGCCCGCACCAAGCATTCGGCCGGCGCGATTGCGCGCCTGGTCGGCCTGTCCCGCGCCCGGGTGTTCCACCTGACCCGGCCCGCCACTCCCGAAGGGATCGCCGCGTGAACGCCAACGAGTCCGAGTGCTTCGCCCGCCGTGCCGCGTCCAAGGTCACCGACCCGCTGTCCCGCGCCAGCCTCGCCGAGAAGCTCCGTGAGGCCGCCGCGATCTGCACCGGCGCCCAGGGTGGCCTGCACCTCGCCGCCGCCGACCTCGGCGTCTGCGTCGACTCTGGCGTCGAAGCGCACCTGAAGCTCGCCGAGACGATCCTGACCGAGCTCGCCGACCACATCGCGCAGGCGCAGGTGTTCATGTCGCAGGCCGAACGCGACGACCTCGAGCAGGACAAGCTGGCCCGCTACGCCGACTACGAGCGGAACCCGCTGTACGCGGTCACCCGCGACCAGCTCGACCAGTACGCCGCCGAGGCGTACGCGGCCGGGCTCGAGCAGCGCGAGGCGGTGCTGGCGTGAACACCATGTTCACCGTCCGGTTCGTCACCATCAACGGCGACGGCTCCTTCTGCGGGCACGGCGACCTCGCCATGTCCGGCGTCATGCCGACCGACGGGGCCGACCCGGTGACCGTCGCCGGCTACTGGGCCGGGACCGCCGAGGCCATCCGCAACCACATGCTCAGCCGCGGCCAGGTCGGCGCCGGCATCCGTGTCGTCGTCACCGACGTCCGGCCCCAGTGAAACCCCACAAGCCCCCGGCCGCCGTCAGAGGGCGGCGGCTGGGCCCCAACGTCCGGCCGGGAGGCTGCGTCCCCCGTCGCGCCCCCGGCCGGGCCTAACCGCGTGAAGGAGGTGACCACATGACAACGCTGTTCACAGACGCCCGGGCTTCGGCCTCCCCGTTCGGCGCCCGCGCCAACGGCCACCAGCCGCCGCTCATCCACCCGATCCAGGTCGCCCAATGGGTTGAGCGGCCCATCGTGAAGCCGACCGCCGAGCAGGACGCCGCGCCCGCCCAGCCGACCGTCGAGACCGCCGCGCCGACCGCCGAGCAGATCAAGCTCGACGCCGAGCTGGCGAAGGCCGTCCGGCAGTCCGGCTACATGCGGCAGCTGTTCTACGCCGCCGTTCTTGCCACCGCCCTCGGCGGTCAGGTGTCCGGCGCGGTCGAGGCCCTCGGCCTGGAGTGGTATGTCGCGATCGGCCCGGTCGCCGCCCTCGAGGTTGGCGCTGTCGTCGTCCTCAACAACGCTGACGTCCGCCGCCGCCTCGGCGAGCGCGCTGTCGCCTCCCGGCTGCTGTCCGCGGCGATCTCCGCCGGTGCTGTCGTCTTCAACTGGATGGCCCACGCCAACCACCTGCTCGGCGGGTTCTTCGCCGGCATGTCGGCCCTGGGCTACCTGGTGTGGCTGATGCACACCGAGAACCAGCGCCGGGACCGGCTCCGCGCGAAGGGCGACCTGCCCCCCACCACTCCTGCCTACGAGATGGTCGGGCATTGGCTGCGGCACCCGTGGCTGACGCTGCGGGCCAAAAACCTCGCCAAGGCCAACCAGAAGCTCGGGCTGTACAGCTCGATCGAGGCGGCGAAGGCGGAGAAGCGCAAGGAGCGGCGTACCTCGGCGATCGCCAAGGTGCTGCACCGCAAGATCCGCGCCGCCGTCGACCCGACCACGGCCGACATCGCGATCAGCGCCTACAACCTCGACGAGGTCGCGGTGCGTCTCGCGGACGGCGCCGACTACGACGGGCTGACCGCTCTCATCGCTGCCGACCTGACTCCGGCGCGGCTGGCCGCCGAGGCGCCCACCAGCGTGGTGCGGGTCGAGTCGTCGGTGGGCCAGCCCACCCCGGCCGTGATCGAGGCGCCCACCGCCCACACGCCCACGCCCATGTTGGAGATGGGCGGGTCAGCCCACGCCCACACGCCCACCCAGCCCACGCCCACTGTGGGCGGGGATGGGGTCGCCCAGGCTTGGGCGGACTGGGCGGGGTCGCTCGAGCCGATGTGGGCGCCCACCACGAGCGCCCACCTGGGCGCCCAGCCCACGCCCACCAGTCAGCCCACTGCGCCCACGCCCACCGCCCAGCCCACCTGGGCGGCCAGTGATGAGGGCGCCCACCGGGGCGACGCCCAGCCCACGCCCAACCTGGGCGACCAGGCCGAGGCGCCCACCGCCCAGCCCACGCCCACCCCGCCCAGGGTGCCCAAGCCGCCCACCAAGCCCACCGCGGTCCAGCCCAAGTCGGCCGCCCAGGGTGCCCACACGCCCACGCCCATTCCCGGGCTCACCGACCTGCAGCAGTCCCGCTTGGCCGACCTCGCCCGCGAGTTCCCCGGCGACCTGCCCGGCCGGGACAAGGTCATGGCCCACATGCGTGAGCAGGGCTACCAGGGCTGGTCGTCGAAGGAGCCGGCCAAGACCCTCATCAACCTGCTGCGCGCCCAGCGTGCGGACGCCCAGCCCACCGCCCACGCCCACACGCCCACCGAGGGGGAGCAGTGACCGCCCAGCCCACGCCCACCATGGGCGCCCAGCCCACTGGGCGGAAGTCAGCCCAGGGCGCCCACCCGGCCCAGCCCACTGCGGAGGTGGGCGGGTCAGCCCACGCCCACCCCGCCCACTCGACTCAGCCCACGCCCAACCTGGGCGCCCGGCCCACTGGGCTGGCGCCCGCCGGGGCCGCCCAGCCCATCCAGCCCACCGCCCACCATGGGCAGCCCGCCCACTGGGCGTTCGGCGCTGCCGCCGCCTTCTGGGCAGTGGGCGCCCTCGCCCACTGGGCGGGCTGCCCCGCCCAGGGCTACGCCGGCGTCGTACTGGGCGGGGTCGCGTTGGGCGTGTCGATCGCCCACGCCGCCGCCCACAACTGGGCCGCCCACCGTGCCCGCCGCCAGCCCACTGGGCGGGCGGACGAGTGGGCGCCCATCAGCGCCGCCCAGGCCCGAGCCGCCCTGCGGCTGATCACCGCCCAGATCGGATCGGAGGTGACCAAATGACCGACGTGACCACGACCCGCCGCCAGCAGCAGAAGATCGCCACCTTCAAGTGGGTGCCGTACGCCCTGCTAGCCCTGCCGGCGCTGTTCGCCTTCGCCTTCTGGCTCGGGGCCAGCTGATGGCCGGCCGCAAGAAAAGCCCAGCCCAGAACAAGCGGCAGCATCACGCCGCGCAGGTCGCGAAAGCGCCGACCAGAAAACAGCAGCTCCTGGCCATGGGCCAGTGGCTGACCGCCCTCGCCGGCGACCGTGGCCCCACCGAACTGGAAGGGGCGGTCGCGCTGGTGTGGGGCCGCATCAACGAACTCGACCCGGAAGCGGAAGCCGCATTGGAGGTGGCGCAACAGTGACCACGGTGACGGAGCGTGAAATTCCTGCCCCGACGAACGGGGCGGTGCCGCGGCTCTACAGCCCGGCTGTGCGCGCGCCTGCGCGCGCGAGAATACCGATCACTGAGCGTGTCGGCAAGATCCCCGGGCTGACCGGTTCGATCACCGCCGGATGGCGTCGCTGGTGGGGGTTCACCGCCAGGCCGATGAGCATCCGCGCCCTGTGGCGGCTCTCCGCCGTCGACAACACCCGAATCCCCGCCCAGTCCGGCACCCTCCACACCCTGTGGCAGGTCTCGAACTGGACAGACCGGCTGCTCATGTTCGCCCTCATCCTGCTGCTGCCGACCGCGCTCACCGGGCCGCTGCGCTGGATCGCCGTCCGCCCCACCCGCCGGGTGGGGTTCTACCTGGTCGCCGCCGCCCTGACGGTGACCTACCTCATCGGAAGGATGTGAAGCCATGCTGTCCGTAGGTTCCCGGTTCGGCATGCTCCTGATCGCCGCGGCGCTGCTGTTCGTCGCGATCAAGATGAACAAGTCCCAGAACAAGAAGATGAAGCACACGTCGATCATCTCGGCGTTCCTCGCCGGGCTGTTCTTCCTCGGCACCATCGTCGGCAACTGGATCGCCGGCGCCCAGTGGCTCGCCGGTGTCGGCGTCGCCGGACTGATCGTCTGCGCGTGCGTCATCATCGTCGACTGGCTCGCCGACAAGAAGCCCGACAAGCCCGCCCTGTACGCGTCGTTCGCGCTGCCCCTGTTCATCATCATGGGCGCCGCTTCGCTGCCTGCCGTCGGAGGCCAGATCGCCGACAGTGGGCGTGAGGTCGGCAACCAGATGCAGCAGATGGGCAAGTAAGTGGAACTCCTCGTCGCCTGCGTCTTCGCCTACTGGCTGTTCAAGCACGGCCCGCAGTTAGTCGCGGAGGCGATCGCCGAACTCGAGTTCGCGCGGCGCGGCGAGATGTCCCCCCTCGCCGAGGCCCGGCTGAAGCGGCTGCTGGACGCCGGGATCGACCCGGCGGCTGGCGGGCCGATGCGGCAGTACGTCGGCAACGCGTGGCGTGACCTGTGGCTGGATCTGGAGCATGACCGCCGCCAGCGGCGGGCCGCCCGGCGGGTTGCCGAAGCGGCCGGGAAGCAGACCGCGGGCCTGTTCGACCGCATCCGCGACCATATCGACGCTGCGGTCACGGAACGGGCGAACCGGTGGCGGGAGCGGCCGGAAAGCCCGCCCGCCACACCCGGCCCGACCATGCCGGATGCCGCCGGTCGCGCAACCGCCGCTGCGGGCGCGGCCGACCCCGACAACGACCCGCCGCTCATCCACGAACCGGACCCCACCCACCAACCGCAGACAGACACAGCTGACACCGCCCAGCCCGGCAGCGGCAACCCGGACCCGGCCGCCACCACGGCCGGCCCGGAGCCGATCCGGGTCCCGTCAACGGTCGGCGAGCCGATCCGCGACACCACCCCCACACCGACAGCAGCACCCGCCTCCGAAGGGGAACCCATGACCGCCGTCGTCCACGTCACCGGCGTCGTCTCCGGCGCCGCCGAGGCCCGCGCCATCCAGCGAGACATCGACAATGCCACCGCCGCCTACGTCGCCGCGATCGCCGCGGCCCGCCGCCGCATCCAGCACCTCGGCGAAGCCACCGTCGGCGAAGTGCAGCAGGCCGTCCACTCGCGTGTCGTCGCAGCCCTCGCCAGCACCGCCGAGGCCGCCGCCGCCGCCGAGGCTGCCGCGAAGGGATGCGCCAGCGAGGTCGGCCCGCAGCTGCTCGGCGTCGCCCGCCAGTTCGACCGTCTCAACAGCTGACCCGGAGGATTCGATGGCCAAGACCGACCACCGCCCCGCCTCGCTGCCGACCGTCCAGGCCGGCGGCGGGTTCGGCGCGGCCAGCAGCGGGCAGGGCAAGGTCCCCCCGCCGGCGGGCGCGGCCCGGATGCAGTCCTGGTTCATCGACCCGGGAACCGGCATCCGGCAGCGGATGCCGCACCCGGTGCCGGTCAACGACGACAACGAGCCGACCGGGCACGTCCGGCACCTGTGCCCGAAGAAGATCAACGCCAACGGCGGCGGCACCACCGCCTGCGACACGGCCGCGTGGCTGCTGCCGGGCGAGACGGCGCCGTTCTGTCCGAAGCATGGCGAGAAGCTGCAGCCGCCCGCCGAGCGCGGGCAGTCGGCGATCGTCGCCAAGGCCGCGGTCGAAAGGTACGGCGCGTCGCTGTGGCCGTGGACGCTGCCCGCGGCCGGTGGCGTCGCCGACGTCGCCCTGTCGCTGGCTGATACCGGCGTTTCCACGCTGGCGGCGGCGCCCGTGCTTGCGGCCGGCGCGTTCTTCGTGACGAAGCGGACCCTGACCCGGCGCGCGGTGAAGCGGGGCCGGATTGAGAAGGGCCAGCGATCCGGCCGTCGGGTCTGGGAGATCCGGCGTAAGGCTGTCGACGCCGCCCAGTACGGCGCTGAGGCTGGCCTGTGGGCGACCGCGTTCGCCGCCACCGACGCTATGGCCCTGCCGGGGCTGCTGGTGTGGGCTGCGGCGATGGCCCGCTGGGCGATCGGCTGCAAGCGGTGGTGGGATGCGGCGGAGGCGCGGAGGCTCCGCGGCGTGCCCGCCCCGGTCGCGGTGGCGCAGCCGGAGGTGGAGGTGGCCGCGGCCCCTGACCCGGTGCAGCTGCGTGCCGAGTCGACATGGGCGACCATCATCGGCTGCAACGGCGGCCCGCTCGCCGGGACGAAACTCGCCGACTTCCGACGGCTGCCGAACTGCCCGATCCGGGCGTCGGAGCGGACGGTCCTGCCGAACTGGACCGCGACCGTCGTCGCAGCCAACCCGGGGACGATCAACATGCGGGAGCAGCGGCCCCTCCTGCTCGGCAGGATCGCCGCCGCGTACGGCTGCACCTATGCCGACGTGTCGTTCACCGCCGACGAGTCCGACCTTGGTGTCGCCTACCTGCGGGTCCAGCCGGACAACCTGCTCGCCGAGGTGAAGATGTGGCAGGGTGCCGGGGCGTCCGACTGGAAGAAGGGCGTGTCGCGGATCGGCCGGCACGACGACGGCGCCGACATCCGCTACACGTGGTGGACGTCGACCGGCGCCGCGCACGACCTGATCTCCGGATGTACCGGCTCCGGGAAGTCGGAGCTGGTCGCGCAGCTGCTGCTGACGTCACTGCACTCGGACGGGCTCGTCCTGGATTGGGTTGGTGACCCGCAGGGCGGCCAGTCCTACGGGCTGCTGAAGGACGCCGTCGACTGGTTCGCCCGGGACAAGACCGAGATCACGCTCATGTTGCTGGCTGCGCTGAAGGAGATGCTGCGCCGCAACGACGAGCTCGCGAAGAACAACATCAAGACGTGGCGGCCCACCAAGGACATGCCGCTGCTCGCCATCACCCTGGACGAGGTCCAGTCGTACATCGACGACCCGGTCATCCTCGACCTGGTTGAGAAGCTCGTTGGGCAGGGCCGCAAGTGCGGCATCAAGATGCGGCTCATCACCCAGGTTCCGGCCGCCTACAACCTGGGCGGCTCCACGTACATCAAGGAGCAGCTGAAGGCCGGCCAGACGCTGATCTTCCGGGCGATGACCGACATTGCGGGCCGGTCCGCTGTCGAAGGGGACTGCCCGATCGACCCGGTGCAGCTGCCCGCCCGCTGGGGCAAGCACACCTGCAACGCCGGCGAGACCACGGCCGGGCTCATGTTCGTGCAGGGGTTGAACGCCCGCGACGTGTACGGCCGTTCGGACTACACCGGCGACGACATGGCGGTGTGGCTGGCGGACCCCACCCCGGGCGTGTTCGGGCCTGAGGCGCAACTCGAGTCTGGGGTGTTGTGGGGTGACCGGCGTGAGCGGGTGAAGCGCCTTCTTGCCGCTGGCCGCGCCGATGAGGATCTGCTGCCGGGCGGGAAGGCTGTCGAGCTGATCCAGGCCGCGGCGGTTGCTGCGGCGACGGGGACGGTGGTGCGGCTCTCTCAGCCCGCCCCGGAGATGCCGGGTACATCCCGCGATGTGGTGCTGCAGGCGGCGCAGGCCGCGGCCGGTTCGGACGGGGTGGTGACGAAGAAGGCGATCGAGCAGGCGACGAAGGACATGCCGGATGGCACCCGCAACGGGGCGCTGACGGACTTGGTGGCGGCGGGGAAGCTCCGCCGGATCAGGAACGGCGTGTACGAGGTGCCGGGCGGAGGCCGCCAGGAGGCGCCGACGGCTTCGGGTGCCGAGAGCGCCGTCTGACATTTGACGTGGTCACGGCGCAGGGCTGTGACCGAATAGCTGGCGCAGCATGCGCCGCAGGAGGGAGTGCGATGAGCAAGGTTCTGGAAGACCCGCGGGTGGCTGAGCGGCCCGGCGGCGGGTACACGATCCGGCAGCCGTCAGGTGCGGTTGACGTGCTGGAGGTCGGCACGTCCAGCTGGGCGGTGTTCGACGGCGAGGCGCCGCAACTGATTCCGGTCGGCGGCACCAGGCTGGCGATCAACTTCGCGTCGGCCGAGGCTGCGGTTGCCGCGGTGCTGGGCGCGGCGGCGTGACGGTGCTGCATCCGCGGCTGCGGCAGCTTGTGCCCGCCGCCGAGTGGGCGCGGATCGTGCAGCGCAAATGCCCGGCCGGTGCCCGTGTCGACCCGTGCCAGCAGCCGCCTGACCCGCGGTCCCGGTACGGCTACTGCACCAGCCACGACCATTCGGCCCGCGCGCAGCTCGGCGACGACTACTTCGCCGACTAGGCCCGGACGCCGCACAGGGCGGCGTGAGAGGAGAGGAACGCGATGAGTACGTACAGAATCAACGCCGACGGGTCGGTGACGCTGCCCGGCCCGCCGGATGTCGGCGACTGGACGGTCCACGAGATGGACGACGGCCTGTGGACGGCGGACAACCCGGTGCAGGGGTTCCTCCGGTCGAGGTTCAACGCCGACTTCCGGGCGACGTTCCGGACCCGCGACGAGGCCCTGGCTGCGTTCGGCGTGGAGGTGCCGGCGTGAACGCCCAGGTAGTTCGGAACAACGACGGGTCGGCGCGGGTCGTGACCGGGTCCGGGAACTGGCGGGTGTGGAACTCGCACCGCGGCTGGATCGCGGTCAACGACGGCCCCGGCGACAGGACGGTCACCGACGGGAACGGCGGGACGAAGGTGTTCGCGTCGGCCGACGAGGCGATCGACGCCCTGGTCAACGAGTAGTACCGCCTCCGGGCCCGCCCCCATGCCTGGCAGCTGTCGGCGGGCCCGGAGCCACCCATCAGCCATCAGGAAGAAGGGCAACATCATCATGAGCCACGCCATCGAGACCGGGATCGTCGAGGTGCTGAGCCGCGGGACGGCCACCTGGGACGAGCTGAAGTACACCGTAACGACCGGTGCTGCCGAGCGCAGGCTGTTCGGCGGCGCTATCGACCGCCTGCAAGAGGGTGGGCGGGTGCGCGCCGTCGGCTGCCTGTGGGGGTGCGTCCACCGCGGGGACTGCCGCTTCGAGGCGGTGACGTCGTGACCGCCACGAGTGCAGCGGCGGTGATCGAGTACCGGGATGGCCGTCCGCCGGTTGCGGTTGTGGCGGCCGGCGACGACGCGGTGGCCCTGCGCGCGTTCGCCACGACCGCGTGCGAGCCGGGCAGGTCCAAGTTCACTGCCAGGGTTGCCGGCGGCGGCCTGTGGCAGTTCGACATCGACCACACCGACGTGGCCGCGGTGCGGCTGGTGACGTCGTGACCACCACCGACCTGGTCCGCGCCGTCCAGCAAGGCGCGCACACCGTGCCGCAGTTGGCGGCTGAACTGCACGTCATGCAGTGGGATGCCGACCTGCGCGAGCAGCTACACGCCGCGGTACTGCGGCAGGAGCTGGTTGCCGTAGGCCAGGGCGTCTACGACGTGCCGGGAGGTGCACAGTGAGCGCCGACCCGGTCGCCGCCCTCAACGAGCTCGGCGCCGTCTGGTCACCCGACTTCGACGCCTACGCGGAGGGCCGCATGCCGCACGGCCTGGTGCGGTGCGTCCTGTGCGGCAAGGCGCCGTGCGAGTGCCCGCCGTTCGGGTCGCCTGAGTATCTGGAGCTCGTCAACCGTCTG
>NZ_BAAARV010000025.1:87152-279827 GCF_039532525.1 Dactylosporangium salmoneum | reverse complement strand
GGCAGATCGGCGACGCGTACAACGCGAAGTGGGTCCGTCGCCTCGACGGCGGGCACTGGTCGGTGGTGGTGCGGACCTACTACGTGACCGACGCAGGCGACGGGCGGGTCCTGCTCGAGCAGACCGAATACCTGGTATGCACCGACCCGGGCGACCCTGGGAGCACCGAGCTAGCGTCCAGTGACGGGCACGCGACCGTCGCCTATGAGGGGCCGATGGACGGCGCGGCCGTGCAGGCTGCGGCCCGGGAGGCGTGGGCGCCGACAAACCCGGAGTGGAACAACCAGATGCCCGACTGGCGGGTGCCGTGGTGATCCAGCCGACGTGGGAAAACGTCTGTCAGGTGATCCGCGACGATCACGCCGACGACCTGTATGCGATCGCCGACGCGCTCGGCCAGGAGCCGCAGGAGTCCGACGACGTCGAGGCGTTCGTCCCGTGACGGCGAAACTTGTCTATTTCGCGTGTTCGACGGTCGCCACGACGGGCTGCCGCGAGAGGGTCGCGACAAGCAACCCGGATGACTATCTGGTCAGGCCGGACTGGTGCCAGGAGCACGGGGCGAAGATCGACGCCCCGGCGCCGGAGTCAACGCGGCGATGACCCAGACCTACCGTTCGACCCTGGGGCGGCGCGCGTCGGCACGCCGCCCCGGGCACGTCTACCTCTACCCAACCTTCCGCGTCGACCAGGCGGGCATGCCCTGCGGGGACGTTGAGAACGGCTACGTCGGCAAGTCGGCCCGCCCGTTCGGTGTCCGCGACGACGAGCACCGGCGGGGTAAGGGCGGCGACCCGGCGCTCGTTTCGCCGTGGTCGGATCTGGCCACCCCCGGCTCGCCGGTCATCCTCGAGTCCGGCATGTACACCGACGCCGAGCTCGACGAGCGGGAGCGGTACTGGATCGCCAAGCTGCAGCCCCGATACAACGACCGCGGCAATGAGGCCCGCGGCGACCGGATCAGGAAGCTCGAGGCCCGCCGGCACCGCGACAGCCGGGATGTGGCGCGCGGGCTGACGCCCCGGCAGTGGGCGCCGCTGCGAGTCGACCCGGTGACGCCCGCGAAGTCCGCGAAGTGGCGACACCGCCGCAACCGGGCGTTGACCTACGCCGCCGTGTGGCCGGCGTTGACGGGACTGCTGTGGCTGCTGTCCGCTGCTGCCGGGCTCACCGTGCCGGGCCGGACGTTCCCGATCGCCGCGACCGGCGCGGTGGCTTTGCAGCCGCTGTTGCGTGCGTGCAAGAGGCGGGAGCGGCAGCTCATCGTGGCCGTGATCACCGTGGCGTGTGCGCTGCTGTGGCTGGTCACCGGATAGCCTCGGCAGCCGGGGGGTGGGAACACATGCAGTTGGTGACGTTCGAACGGATGCTCATCGAGCGGCTGAATGCGACCGGGCAGGTGAAGGCACAGAGCTACCACGAGGCCGGGGCGAGCCTGCTCTACGGCGTTCTCCTGCGGGCCGGGAGTGGGAACGTGGCTGTCCGGCTGACGAAGGGGTCTGGGACCGGCGACCCGAAACCGACCGAGCAGGAGCAGGCCGAACACGACGCCTATGTGGCCCGGGCCGCGGCGGGGAAGCAGGCGCCGCGCAGCCAGTCCGATGCGGACCTGGACCGGAAGGTCAGCAACCTGATGCGGGACGTCCTCGCTGCCGACCTGCCGCCGACCGCGGTCGGTGTCGAAGGGCGCGCCGACGGGCGCGAACGACCCGGCGTCAAGATCCGCTTCGACACGGGGGCTGAGATCTATATGACGCCGGTCGCCTGACACGACGAAAGCGCGCCCCGCCCCTCCCGAGATGGGAGAGGCGGGGCGCTTCGCGTTGGTCGGCTCACCACGGGGGAGGCGAGCCGCGACCTCAGTTTACTGCTTGATATCGATGCGTAGCCACGCGGTGGTGGAGTTGCCGGTGCTCGTGTTGGCCAACCACGCCACCGGCTCGTTCCGCCGCGCTGGCGGCTCCGGGCAGGCGACCGCGGTCTTCACAGCTCCGCCAGCGCATCCCGCCGGGCGTCGCCCCCGCCGGACTGGCCGGACTCGGACGGTGCCGCACCGGACAGCACCAGTAGCCCCGCGAGGAACAGCGCCGAAACGTCCGCCGACGACACTCCGTCGATGATCAGCGTGGCGAGGAGCTGCAGCACGGCCAGGGCCGCGGTGAGGGCCAGCTTCACCCACGGGTAGCGGCTGGTGTTCGGCACCAGGTAGACGAGGGCCGCGTTCGTGCCGGCGATCGCGATCTGGACGCCCTCGACCTGGGTGATGTGCCCGTCGGAGAGGGCAGCCTGGACGGCGGTGACGATGAGGACGAGCGCGGCGGCGAGGGTCTTGCCGTACTTGCGCCACATGGGCGTGCTCCTGTCGGATGGCGGGCTGGGGGATGGTGCGCGATGTGCCACGTGCGTCTTTCGGGTTGTGCGATTCAGGGCTCGGCCAATGCGGGTGCCGCATGGCCGGGGCTACGCTGCCGGAATGGGATACCGGCCTGGTGATCTGCGCCCGACGGGCCGCGGCCAGGAGGTCGCCGTGGTGGCGCCGAAACACTGCCGAAACGGGCATCCGCTCGGGCCCCGCCAGGTGCTCATCGGCACCGAACTCTGCGACCCCGGCAACGGCCGCTACCGGCGGCACATCACCTGGACGTGCAGAGCTGAAGGCTGCGGAGACGTCATCGTCGCCGACGGCCACCCCGACGCCTGCCGGTTAGAGACAGACGGGCGGCAGGACCGGTAGGTCCACACACAGCAGCGGACCAGGCGCCGGCATGCCTGTTGTCGGTGGCGGCCCGGCCGGTGACGGCTGCAGCGGCCGTACGGCAGTCGTACGAACCGCTGGCGGCTGCGGCGCCCCCGCCGTGGTCCGCGCTGTCCGCGGAGGCGCCACCGAACTCGACGTCACCGACGGCGGTAGTGAGGCCGGGTTGCCGGCGCATCCGTACAAAGCCCGGTCGGCCTCGATGGTCTCGTCGCGGGGCGTGGCATGATCCAGCAGGTCACAGACGAGTTTCAGCAGCTCGCGGGTCTGCTCATCCCGGGCCGCGTCCTGCGCCGCCCGCGCCGCCCGCCGCTGCGCCAAATCCCGCTCGAGTGTTTCGATCCGCGCGTCGGTGTGCCGCTCCGCCCGCGTATAGGCGACCTGCGTTGCAATCCACGCCCCGATGCCGGCGCACAGCAGCGGCAGCAGCGCGTAGATGACGGCGATCTGCCGCAGCTTCTGGTACGGCCTGTGCAGGATCAAACCTGGCTGGTCGGTGGCGACCGGATGGAGCTGCTCAGTCTCGCCGCCGGGCATTGCGTTGCGCATTGCCGCCCTTCCCCAGTTGGTCAGGGTTGAGCCCGGCTGCGATCACGTCGAGCCGCAGTTGCGCATGCAGTTCCCGGTACCGGTCCCGGTCGGCGGTTAAAACCTCGATGCGGGCGTCCTTCTCGTCGACCTGCTTCTCCAATGCCTGGATGCGGGCGTGGACGAGCTTGTCGAACTCCGTCTCATGGGTGGTCTGCGCCGTCCGGAACGTGCCCCGAAGTGCCAGCCAGGCGGCGCCGACCGTCGCCAGCAGGGCGATCGCCGCGGGAAGGACGTACTGCTGCCACGCTGGTGCGGCAGCCTCGGCGATGAGCTGGGCGCCCGGCCACACCGATTCACCCCTTTCCGGGCGGCAGCGATGTGGGTGTGAGGCGGGCCAGGATGATGCAGGCGACGGCGATGAACAGGATTTTTCCGATGCCGAGCGAGGAGATTTCGCCGACGAGGAGCCAGCTCCCGATGATTCCCGCTGTCCAGCCCGTGTACCAGACGGCGATCGTGCCGAGCGTCAGCCGCAGCAGCACGTATGAGTGGCCCCGGCCGCCGTGGTGCCGGCCGTATGCGTACAGGCTGACCAGGAACAGGGCCATCAGCGGCGGTCCGTACCCCGCCATGCCCCACGGGCTGACGTTGCGGAGCAGCGTGTAGGCGCTACTGCGGTATCCGACCTCCGGAAAGAAGGTGAGGCCGACCGCGTCCCAACCCACAACCAGCACGATTAGGGCGGCGGTGAGGGTTCGCCAGGCGTAGTAGCCGGCGGCGCGCCGCCACAGGACGGGCTGCTGGCTGGCCACCACAGGGGTCAGTGCGCTGCCGTGCCGCCGGCCAGCCCGGCACCGGCCGCGGCCAGCCGCGAGCGCAGGTCCTCCACCTCGGCCTGCAGTGCCTGCACGACGGCGTTGGTCTGCGTGCCGGCGTCCCGCACTGCGGCGATCACTGCGGCGGTGTCGACGCTCGTACCGCCCTTCGCCATGGCCTGGATCGCGGCGGTCAGGGCGGAGAGCTGCGCGGACGTCGCCGCCTGCCACGCCTCGTCGCGAACGCGCCACTTGACCGGCTCCACGGTGCTGCCGCCAGAGGTTTTGGGCATGCCGACGGCCCACGCCTCGATGATCTCCGATGCGCTCATGCCGAGGTCCCCTCCCAGAGGGTCGTACGCACCGGACCAGTCGGCCATGTCGGTGCGGAAGCTGATGTGGATGTGGCCCGTGTCCGAGCTGCTGGTCTGCGCGTGGCCGGGCTGCCAGCTGCAGTGCACGGCATGCTGGTCGTCGACAGGCCCCCAGTTGATGTACTTGATCGGCGGGAAAAGCCTGGCCGCCTTGTCGTCGTGCAGCTTCCGGCCCAGCACCTGCAGCGACGGCAGCGGGGGCTTCCCGGCCTTGGCCCGAGCCACGTTGTCCGGCGGCATGATGTCGACGGCGAAGACGACGCCGTACGGGGCCGTCCTGGCCGGCCAACCGGTCGCGCTGTAGGGCGTGTGATCCTCGGGCGGCTGGTGGTCGAGGTGCTCCTCGTTGCCGAGGTCGTAGACCGTGTACCCGGCGGCCCGGAGCTGGTCCCGGAGCTGGATGCCGGGCGCGCACAGGCGCCACTTGCCGCCCCGGGCGAGCCACGCCAGATGCTGCCGTGATGCCATGCTCGCCCCCTACTGGATGAGGCCGACGGGGAAATACGCGACCATGCCCTGCACGCCGAGCCACGACGGGTGCACGCCCGATCCGCTGTAGTAGTCCCAGCAGTACGACGGCTGCACCCAAGTCCCGTTTGCGCCGGCCAGCGGCGTTACCGTGTCGGCCACCGCGGACGCGCCGAAGAACCCCGGCAACCAGGCGTTGACGAAGGTGCGCTGCGAGCTCATGTCCGTCCGCGTCGGCGCGGTCGGCACGATCAGCATCGGGATGACCCGAATGCCGCGTGCGACCGCCCCGTACTGCGGATCGAAGTACAAGAAGCGCCAGCAGTCCACGAGCTGCTGGTTGCTGACGCCCGGCGCACCGACGTCGTTGGTCTCGATGTGCACGACGATCGTCGTCGGCCGCGGGACGGCATCCACGATCGACGGCCACTGCGCCTCGAGACTGTCGGGCCCGGCCCAGCAGCGCTGCCCGGGGCGGGCCACGCTGCGCACCGGGTAGCCCAGGCGGGCGCCGAGCAGCGCCGCGAACGTTTGCCCCGGCGGCAGGTAGGTGCCGGCCACGACCGAGTCGCCGGCCACAACCACTGTGCTCGTGGACGGATCGGCGGCGCGGGTCACGGTCGTTCCGGGGGCCGTGTCGGCCGGCGTGGCACCGACGAACACGAGCGCGGTGGCCAGCAGGGCGATCAGGGCACGGTGCATGGCGCCTCCAAGGCGGTGCGTAGGGCTGGTTGGGGCGTCACATGCGGGTTTCGACGGAGCGCATCCGCCGGTCCAGTTCGCGCAGGTAGGTGGCGACGTCCCGCTGTGACGGCGGGACTGCTACCTTGCCGGTGGCTGCGCCCAGCGCCAGCGTCACCTTCTCGCCGCGGCCCGGGGTGACGGTCCAGCCGGTCACCCGCCGGACCACATCCAGGCCGGGCCTGCCGTTAACGCCCGCCGGGTGGTAGAGGCTCGTTGCCCTCAACCTCACCGCGACACCGATCGGGAACGACCCGAAGCTGGGGTCGGCGTCGCCTCGCAGCTCGGCCGTTGGTACGACCGAGTCGGCGAGACCCGCCTGCAGCGCTGTCGTCGCCCGGGCGTTCAACCGCACCCAGTCGGTTTCGTCCTTGGCCGCGAGCTGGCCGGGGAAACGAGGCACGCCGGCGGCGAGCTCACCGGTGGTGTCTTCGACCCGGGCGATCAGCGGAACCCCGACCATCTCCGAGCCGACCGCCGTGACGACGTTGGGGGCGTTCGCCCCGTCCTCCGGGTAGTCGTAGTCGGTGAGCGATCCCGGATATTCGAGGACGATCGGGTCGACGGCCGCGGACAGGGCTGGTGTCGCCAAGGCCAGGTGGGGAGTGAAGACACCCGCCGACCGCGTCCAGGTGACCGTGTATTCGAAGCCCGGCGTGGGCTCTGCCAGCTTCGAGATCGCGTCGGCAAGCTTCGTCGAGTCTTTGCCCAGGTAGGAGATGGTGTCGCCGAATCCGGCGGTGTTGGCGCCGGTGTCGAGGCGCATGTTGCCGCCGGCCTGGGCGGCGACGTGCGCGACCAACCCTCGCACGATGTCGAACTTGTCGACGTTGCTGAAGGTCAGGTCGGCCTGGATTTCCTGCCGGGCCAGCCAGCCCTCAAGGGTTTCGGCGGTGATTTCGGCTGCGGTGCCGCCGTTGGTGGCGCGCCGGCGCATGATGATGCCGCTCCACACGATTTGGTCGTCGCGTTGGATGACCAGCAGCGACCGTTTCGGGATTGTGGCCAGCTGCCAGCGCGCCGGGCCGAGGTCGCCGAGCGTGAGGGTGCCGGTGCACTGCCCGGCGCCGGAGATCGTAGCCGAGAACGACTGGCAGTCCAGGGGCAGCTCTTCGATGAGCACCCCGGTCGCGGCGTCACAGAACAGGTACCGGTAGAAGGCGGCCACGGCTACGGCGTCGGCTGGATGGTGACCGCGCCGGCCGGTGCGACCACGGCGGCGGTCAGATGGGTGCTGTTGATCGCGTTACCGGCGATCATGGTGAGGCTGCCGGTGCCACCGATCCGCTGCGCGGTCAGGACAAACACCTGCGCCGAGACCTCGCTGGTCGTCTCGAACTCGGAGATGAAGTATTGGTTGTAGCCGTTCGAGGCCGTGGGGGCCGTCCACGTGTACTCGGCGCGCTGCGTGCCAGCCAGATTCGTCTCGCGGATGCGGAACACATACGTGTCGGCGGCGACACTGGCCAGCAGCCGGATACCGGCCGACAGCTGAATCAGCGAGTTCGCGGGAAGATACACCGCGGCGGCGGTCATGATGACCGTCTCGGTGCCGACTAGGCCGGTGACCAGGTTGCCGCCGCCGGTCCAGCGGGTGCCGCCCAGCTTCCGCGGCACCGTCTGCCAGTTGCTGCCGTCGCTGTAGCGCAGCAGGCCGCGGTCGGAACGGTGGGCGGGCTGCCCGGTCATCACCGTGTTCGCGGCCGGCTCGGTGCTCGAGGTGCACAGCAGTACGCCGCCCAGCCCGGCTGTGAAGACGCGCTTGTCGGTGATGTTGCCCGACACGATCGACGACACGGCGGCACCGACGGCGATCTGGGCGATCGTCTGGTAGGTGGCGTCGGTCGGGAGACTCGGGACGCCGCCGCCGGCGGTGCCGGTGATGGCGATGACGTCCCCGTCGCGCGCACCGGACGTGTCGACGTTGGCGTCGCGGATGCGAACCACGATGAGGTCGGTGCGGGCGAGGGTGGCGTGCGCGGCGGCGATCGTCACGTTTTTGGTGGCGTCGAGCGTCCACGTGTAGGCGCCCTGGGTGGTGGAGATGCCGCCTTGAAGGATGATGACGCCCGGGTTGACCTTGACGGTCATGTTCGGCGACGCCTGGGCCTGCACGAGCAGGTCGGTGCCGGAGCCGGTCGGGCGCACCCCGGATCGGACGCCGAGGCTCGAGGAACTGCCCGCAACGAACGGCGTGATGACGCCAAGCCGCAGCTTCTGCCCCGAGTAGGACGGGGAGCCGGCGGAGGCGTCGATGAATGACGGGTCGATGGGCATGCGGCCTCCACGGTTGACGGGCGCACGGCGGCGCGAGGCGAGGCCGGGAAGAGGGCAGGGTTAGAGCAGTGCGGAGCGGTACCGGATGGTGGCGGTACCGGAGCCGCCGCCCGCGGTGAGCATCAGGTCGTTGCCGCCGGGGGCGAGCTCCCACCAGGCGGCCGTGTCCGTCAGGGTGTTGCTACGGCTCGCGGACCCGTTGAGCGTCACCGTGCGCTTGTCGAAGTCGACGACGAGCACGTCGCCGGCGGCCAAGGTGATGGTCAGCGACAGCGACCGGCCGACGCCGAGGTGGGCTATCTGCGGGTCGACGAGCGGCCCAGCGAGGGTCACCACCGGCCGGGTGGCGAAGGTGCCGTTGTTGACCGCGGTCGCCGTCGACGACCCCAAGCCCGTTGTCGAGATCGTGAACGGCACCGTGAACGGCACCGTGATCCCGCCGGAGGCGCCGGTCGGCGGGGTGAGCACGATGACGGTCTCGTTGTCGTCGTAACGGCGCGGATCGGGTGCTTTGACCTGGATCTGCCATCGGATCGTGCCGTCGATCAGGTCACTGACCTTCGTCGGCGTGTTCAGCCGGACGTTCGCCCGCCGCACGATTCCCGACGGCTCCGCGACCTGCAGCAGGTACAGCTGGGACGGATCGGAGCAGATCGACGACACGATGTCGGAGGCGAGCAGCGCCGCCGTCTGCGTCGGGCAGATCGTCGTGCCCTGCATCGTCACAACGCGGCTGCCCAGATATGACGGCTGGTCGAACTGGCCGTGATCCAGCGGCCGATCCTGCCCACCAACCCGCAGATCCGGGGTCCCGGACCAGCCTTCGAATGTCTCCAGAATCCATTCGCAGCCGTAGTCGTCCAGGCCGGGCGCCTTCCACCCGTCGATGGCCACGCCGACGAACTGGGTGTAGGTGCTGGTGTTCGGCCGGTACAGGGCTGGCAGCGCCATCAGAGGCCCCCCTGCCACATGACCTCGGCGGACACCGCTTTGGCGAGTTCGTGCACGGACTGGTCCGGGCCGGCATAGATGTTCCAGGTGTTCCCGGCCGGGGCGAGCGCCTGCTCCTGGGCCTCGGTGCGGATCACCTCAGGCCTGCCGGTGCCGTTGTAAGCGAGGCTGAGCCCGGTCGGGAGATAGCCGCCGGTGTCGTACACGCCGAACGGAACCCTCCGCCCGTCGACGGTGATCCCGGACGGGTCACCGCCGATGTCCAGGCCGAGTTCGTCGAGCACCGCCGTCGACACCAAACCACCGCTGGCCAGGTGGAACTGCTTCTCGAACGTCGAGGTCTTCCGCGCCCGGTTGCCAATCTTGATGCCGGAACGGGTAGACGCCGCCTCGAAGCCGAGACCGCCGTAGTTGCCGGCCATGTGCGACTGCGGGTTGACGCCGACCGTCAGGACACCGCCCGGACCGGGTTTGAACCCGGCTGGCGCACCGCTGGCGAAATCGTAGGTCGTGAAATACCGCTGGCCGTGACCGCCGCCCAAGCCCCTGACCAGGCCGTACACGGCCGAAGCTAGGCCCGAACAGTCATACGAGTGCGGCCCGGCAGTCGCCCACACGTATGGCAGCGACCCGGTCGACCGGATAAACGCCTTGATGTCCTCGCTGCCGCCGGACGACGGGCCCTCGAGCACGATCTGGGCGACCTCGGACCGCGACGGGATGCGGGTCATCGACGTGGTCGTCGGGAACGGGTAGTGGTCGGTGAGGATGCTGCCGACCAGGCCGCCCGTCGCGTAGCCGGCGATGGCCTCGCGGGGTACGCGCTGCTCGTTGATGGCGCGCATGACGCCCTGGCCGTAGTAGTTGACCGCGGCCGTACGGTGCACCCATTCGCCGTTGCTCAACCAGAACGGGGCGCCGGTGCTGCGCTCCATGGCGGGCACGTCATCGGATGTGCCGGTGCCCGGCCCGACCACGGGACCGCCGGTGGCCAGGTTGCCGCCCCGGGCGTTGCCTTTTCCGCCGCCGGTGCGGATCAGCGGGTCGATCTTGTCCCGGGCTTCGCCGACCGTGATGCCGTTTCGGAGCGCGTACTGGTAGATGAGCAGCTCGTTGAGTTGCTCCTTCGTCGCATCCAGGCCGGTGACGGTCACGTCGGTGGTCGCCGACGTGGGCACCTTCCCATAAATATCGATCAGCTTCTGGGTGGCGGTGGCGTCGAGGCCCTTCTGCGCCCACTTCTTCTTCAGCGACTCGACCTCGGCGTCGTGCGCCTTCGTCGCCGCGTCGACGCTCATGCCGTTGGCGATGTTGGCCCGGTACGTGGCGTTGATCGCGTTCAACTCGTCCTTGAGGCTGTCCCGCACCCGCAGGCCCGCCTCGGACGTCATGTCGAGCTTCTTGGCGCCCTTCTCGTTGAGCAGATTCCGGTCGTCGAGGGTCTTGTTCGCGGCCATGATCGCCTTGGCCTGGTCCTCGGCGGCCTGGTCGGCGGCACGGGCCGCCCCGAACAAAGCGTCCTCGGCGTCGCGCAGCGCATCCGTCTTCTGCGCTGCGGTCGACGCCGTATCAGCAACGATCTTGTAGGAGTCGGCGAGCTTCTTCACCGTCGGCGACGCGTCCTCGAAGAGCCGGTTCGCCGCCGACTGCTCGGCGCTCAGCTCCTCCGTCAGCCGCGACGCCTCGGCGTTCCCCGCATTGGAGGCGTCGAACGCATCGCGCATCTTCGTAAGCGCGTCGGCCCGATCGAGATGCTTCTGCGACGCCACAGTTTCCGCGTCGGAGCCACGCCGGGCCTCACCGGCGGCGATCTTCTCCGCCTGGATTTGGGCGTTGAGGGTGTTGACGACCTCGTCCCGGGCGGCCTTGTCGCCGTTGAGGCCGTGGACGAGCGTTTCGGTGGCGATCCCGGCGTCGTGGGTGGCGTCGACAAGGCCGCGCAGGCTGGCGTTCTGCTTCAGCAGCGAGTTTGCCTGCTCGATTGCGGCCGGGGTGAGGCCGCCTTTGAGGATGTCGGCGTACTGGCCGGCGGCCTGCTTGATGTCCTGGATCTGCGACTTCGCCTCTTGCGATTTGGCGACGAAGTAGCCGATGGCGATACCGACGGCGCTCAGGGCGGCGACGAACGGTCCGCCCATCAGTCCCGATGCGGCGCCGAGTGCCCGCTGCATGCCGGTCGTGGAGACGCCGGCGGCGTCGGTCACCGTCCGGTAGGTGATCATCCGGCCGATGCCCTGCAGCAGGCCGGAGTTCAGCAGCGCCTGGGCGCCGCCGGTGAGCAGTGCCGCAGTCTTGTAGGCGGTGATCGCGGACGCGAGCGCTGTGACTACCGGCAGGGGGATGCCGTCGATGACCTGGGACAGGAGCCGCAGTTCGGTGACGACCACCGACCCGACCGGGGCGTACGCCTGGACGATGTGCGCGCCGGCGGTGACGATCGCGCCGATGGTCTGGATGACCCGGGGGCCTTCGGTCAGCGCGTACCGAACAAACCCCTGGAATGCCTGGTTGTGGTCGAGGTTCTGGGAGAACTCCACGAACCGCTTGGTGACGCTGATGAGGCCGCCGCCGACCTGCCGTTCGAACGGCGCGAATGCCTGCAGCATGTGGGCGCCGCCCTCGGCGACGTTGACGCTGACCTTGAACAGGCCTTCGAGGCTGGGGGTCGCCTGCGACGAGATGAAGCCGAAGAAGGAGCGCCAGTACGGCGATGTGAACGTCTCAGCGGAACGCCTGGCTAGGCTGCCGAGCTCGGCCGACACCCCGGCGATCGCGGTGCGGGTGTCGCCGACGTACGGCAGCAGGATTTGGATACCCTCCTGCACGCCCGGCAGCAGCCCGTCCGCGGCGGCCTTCTGCAGGTCGGCCAGCTGGGGCTTCAGGCTGAACAGGTAGCGGGCGAACGCCTGGGTGGAGGTGGGCAGGCCGGCCATGGTTTCGTTGAGCTTGTCCAGCGCGGAGCCCGCGGTCGACGCGGCAGCCGCCGTGGCCGCGCCGGCGGACCGCTGCGCCGACACCACCGCCTGCTGCGCCTGAGCGATGGCGAACGCCGACTGGCGGGCCTGCGACGCCGCCTGCAGCCGGGCCTCGGTGATGCCGCGTTCTGCGGCCGCCACCTGCTCCTGGGAGCGAACCAGCGACTGCTGCGCGTCCTGCACCCGACGCGAACCTTCGATGCCGGTCTGCTGGTTTCGGGCCTGCTCCGCGGCCAGCCGTTCGCCGCTGGCGGAGAGCTGCTCCTGCCGGATCAGCGCCTCTTCGAGCGCCAAGCTCGCCTGCTCGCCGCCGCCGTGAGCGACCGCCTGCTGCAGGTGCGCGATCTCGATGGCGGCTTTACGCAGGTCAATGACGTTCTGCTTCAGCTGGAGCGCCGTGTCCTGCTGCGAGCGCCGCTCGGTCTCGCGGGCGTCGTTGAGGTCAGTCTGGGCGCGCTCCGCGTCCTGCTGGGCGCGCGTTAGGGACCGTTCAGCGTCGGCGATCTGCTGCAGACTGCGCCGCTGGCTGTCGGCCGCGTTGGCGCGCGTGTTCGCCAGGGACGCCTCGGCGGAGCGGACCTGATCGGCCGACGAAGCGAGCGAACGCTGCTGGCCGACCAGGGCAGAGCTGGTCTTCGCCGACGCCGCCTCGGCCGCGCCGAGGGCTTTCACCGCGTCGCTGACGCCGCGGAACGCCAACGCCAGCACACCGACCGCAGGCACCGCCGCCAGGGCGGAGACGCTGAGCCCAGCAATTGCGGCGGCACCAGCAGCGGCGGCGGGAACGATCGCCGGGCCCAACGCCAGGCCCGCGCTGATCAGCGCGTTCATCCCGCTGAGCGCGTTGGTGCTGTCGACGTCGACCTTCGCGTTCGCGCGCCGGCCATCAAGCCGGGCCAGCTCCCGGTCGATCGCAGCAAGCTCGATCGAAGCCTGCCCGGCGTCGACCCGTACCTGGGCGTGCGGCGATTTCGCGGCGAGCTCGTCGAGGGCGACCTTCAGCCGGCGCGCTTCGGCCAGGGCCTCCTCGACGCCGATGTCGACACCGATCCGCTTGCCGGACAGCGTCGACAGCTCGCCGCGCAGATCTTTCAGCCGCTGCTCGGCCTCGGTGGTGGCGACGCCGATCTGCGGGGTCGGCAGGGATTTGAGCGCCGCTTCGATGCGCCGTTTCGCGGCGTCGGCGTACGCCCCGCCGAAGTCGTTGCCGAGGCGGGTGCCCTGCGTGCGGGGAACGCTGCCGCCGCCGGTGCCGAGCCCGTCCCGGACGCCCCTTGCGATCCGATCGGCGATGACCTTGCCGATCCGGTCGCCAAGGTCGTCGCCCGCCGCGGCAGCCCCAGCCCGGTTCTCGGCGACAAAGCGCTGCCAGAAGCCCGCGCTTCGGGGCACCACCTCGACGAAGACTTTGCCGGCGGAGATGCCCTCCTCGTTGGTGGCCACGTGCACCCCCGGCGTCTACTCGTCGTCGAGGCTGTAGCCGTGAAGTTCGGCGTGTTCGAGGGCGATCGCCCGGATCATCGCCTTGACGGCGTCGCTGGTTTGGCGGCGGCGCCGCCCGGGGATGCCGGGCCGCCGGTACGCCTCCGGTGGCTTCTCGTAGGCGCGCAGGGCGTAGCCGAGGTGGCCGAGCCGGTCAATAATGTCGGCGAGGAGCAGGTCGGTGTGTGACCAGCGGCCATGCCCGGCCGTCGGCTGCGCGGCCATCCGGACCAGGTCATCGTCGTCGATCGCGTCGCGGACCGCGGTCTTGTACAGGCTGTCGCCGGGCAGCGCGTCGAGGACGACGGCAAGCCGGCGCGGGGTAAGCCGCGACCGGCCGCCCCCGGGCCGGAGCAGATCCCGCAGGTCGATGCCCCGCAGGAACAGGTCGCCCTCAATCGCGCGGGTGTAACGGGTCAGCTGGTCGGCAAGGCGAACCGCGTCACGAAAGGGATACCGGAGATGACCTCCAGGTCGCCGAAGAAGGCAATGATCTGCCGGTTCGTCGGGTCCATGGGCTTCCACACCTTGGCGTAGTTGTCGCCATCCAGAACCTTGGACGCCCAGATGCCGAACCGGCCTGCGGCAAGGTCATCGTCGGCCGATCCGGGCCAGTCGAGGAAGTGCTTGACGACGATCGACGTGTCGCCGATCGCGACAACGTACGGTTGGTCGCCTCTGTGGGGCTGGTCGCCTCCGTCGGGCTCGTTGGCGACCTCGGCCCGGATCGCGTCCAGGTCGGTCTTCTTCTTTGCGGCGCCGGCTGTCGCGGCCGACGCTGTTCTCTTGCGCGGGGGCATGTGCTACTCCTCGGGCGGTCAGCCCAGGCTGGGGATGACGAAGAACGGGTAGATGGCGTTGCCGGAGGTGTCCGGGTAGGCGGACAGGGTGACGCCCCACTCAACGGCCTCGGTGTTGGCGACCTTGACGTCGTTCTGGTTGGTGACCTCGACCTGCGGGAAGTACAGGCGCATCCGGTTCGTGCCGTCGACCATGTCGGTGACGAGCGCGTACAGCTGCCGGGTGTAGCTTCCGGCGGTGGTCGCGAACGCGCCGGTGCCGACCGTGGGGGTGATCGAGTTGAGGGCCTTGCGCCAGAAGACCTCCATCGTGCGGGCGTTCGTCTCGCCGAACACAGCGTCGACGGAGTAGTCCTGGTCGGTGACGATCGTCCGCTGGGTGGCGGCCGAGCCGTAGAACTTCTTCTTCGTCGTCTGGGTGGCGAGCTTGACGGTGATGCCGGCTTCGGTGATGCCGCCCATGTTCTTCCAGGCGGCAGCGAGGGAGGTGCTGGCGTCGGTCGGCGCCGTGGAACCGATGGGGGCCATCCAGACGAGGCCGGTGCCGTCGAGGCCGGTGCCGTTGATCCCGGCGAGCAGGTTGCGGTTGTCGCTCACAGCGCGGGTGTCCTTTCAGGGCGCACGAAAAGACCCCGGCCGATGCGGTCCGGGGTTGCTGGGTGGTGCGGGAAGGCTGGCGGTTAGCTGATGCCGGTGTACTGGTGCACGGCGAGCTCGTAGCGGGCGCTGACCTTGAACACGCCGGATGCCGCGTACGGCAGAAGCTGGGGCGCCATCATCGTTCCGACCTGGCCGACGACCGCCCCGCCGAACATGCGCCCGGGAAGCCGGGTGCGCATCAGGGTCCGGATCGTCCCGCCGAGCTGTTCGGCGGTGTCCTCGGTGGAGGCGTACACGTCGACCTGGACGCGGGGCCGGTCGATGGTGACGGCGGTGTCGACGCCACCGAACCGGGCGACGACGAGCAGCGGCACCGCATGCAGCAGGTTCGGCGGCGGCTCGCGGAAGACCCGCTCATGGCCGTGGAATTTGAGGAAGTCGGTGAGGAGGGCGTAGGCGGTGACGAAGTTGCCCACGACACCCCCTCAGGTCAGGCCTTGTCGGCGCCGTCGGCGGTGGTGCTCGCCTGCCGGCGGGAGGTCCGCGTCTGTGAGGCGCCCTCGGCGTCGTCGGTACGGCCGGCCTGCTGCTGCTCGTGGTAGGCGGCGAGTTCGGCTTCGGACGGCTGGCGGGCGGTGCCGCCCTCGAGCATCTTGAGCGCGAGCTCGGGGGCGAGGTCTTCGACCTTCTCCATGCGTTCGACGTCGAGGCCGGTGTTGTCGGCGTTGGGGACGGCGACGATCGTGACCAGCATCGGCCACCTCTCTCGTTCAGATGTGGGTGGACAGGGCGTCGAGCGCCCGGCCGAGGGTGTGGCGCGCCGTGACGTATTCGTTGCCGAACTCCTGGGCGACGCCGTACGGGTAGCCTTCCGGCCAGTTCTTCGACGGCGCGGACCGGACGTCGTTGGACACGACGACGCTTGCAACGCCGCGACGGATCTGGGGGTCGACGGTGAATCCGCCGCCGGTCACGCCCGGTTTCCCGTCGAGGCCGAACGCATACGCTCCGGTGTCAACGGCGGCGGTGGCCTCGGCGTCGATGCGGACGATGTCGCCGAGGTGCTCCATTGCGGCGAGCATCGCCGGGGAGCGCGTCATCTCGGCGATGCCGGCGCGGTCCTCCTGGAACTCGACGTCGGCCATGGCTGCGGTCCTATCCGACAACCATCGCGACGACCGTTGTGGTCGACGAGTAGTTGACGGTGACCTTGTTCGAAGCCTGGTCGATGTAGCCGACGAGCTGGCGGTAGCCCCAGCAGCGGGACGTGTTCGCTGCGACGGTCTGCGGGGTGACGGTGCCCGCCGCCGTCCCGGCCGGGGTTTTCCCGGGGTCCGTGAACGTGACGTTGGTGGGGGTGTTGCCCGCCTGGACGATGAGCACGGCGCCGTTGATGATGTCGGAGCCGTCGACCCGGTCGCTGGAGGAGACGGCGACTGGGGTGCAGACCTGGTTGGTGGCGGCGTTGGTCGGGAAGATGCCAACGTAGTCGGCCATGGTTTCCTCCAGTGCGGGTTACAGGGTCCAGTCGCCGTAGACCGGCGGAGGCGGGAAGCGGTAGGCGGGCACGATCTCGAACACGGCGCCCGGGTCGTCGGGGTCGACGCCGGTGAGGGACTCGTTGCGGGCTGCCAGCTTGACGAGCATCTGGTCGGCCTGCTTGAGGAGCCGGTCCGAGGTGTTGTTCGCCGTCGACCGCATCGGGTCGTTGCGCTCCGGATAGCCGAGCTCGACAAACCCAGCGGCGCGGATTGCGGCGCAGGCAGTGGCCGACTCGTAAAGGCTGGGGTCGAGGTCGCCGGTCTCGTCGGTGACCCAGTTGACGGCGTCGGCAATCAGCTGATCAACCTGCGCCCCGGTTGGCCGGGTCGTCTGGTCGAACGTCATCAGGTCGACGTTGGACCCGTCGACGGCCGGGACAAGCGGGCGGGACGGCACGTAGGAGGCGACCCGAGCTCGGGCCGGCGTCCACAGCGGCCCGCCCGCGAGCGGGTTCGGGGCGACGAAGAACCGCTCATCGGGCTGACAGGCGCCGACGCCATCGACATTCCACGACCGCACCCACCAGCCCGGCGCCGGGTACTGGACCAAGCCGACCGTGGTGAACCGCAAGACCTGCAGGCCGCCAGCGGTCGTTTCGACGCCGCCGTCCAGCGGGATGCTGGTCCCGGACGGGTCCGTGTCGGCAGGGGAGTGCAGGGTGAGCGTCGCCGTGGTGTCGCCGACCTGGTAGGGGGCGACGTCGATCCACGGCTGCTCGCTGTCCCCAGTCGTGAGGTCCGGTGTCACAGCGCCTCCCGTCCGGTGCCGGTGTGGATGTAGGGGCGGGCCGTACCGAGCTGCACCGTGGGGCGGCTGGACCGCAGCCGGACGTACCGGGCCGGAACGCCGCTGGCACCGCTCGAGCTGGCTGTGGCCGTCAACACCGGGCGGCCCGCCAGCAGCACGGCAGCGGTACGGGCGGCCGACGCCGCGGCGGTCAGCACTGGCGAGGCAGTGAGGACAACTGCCGCACCGGTCGTGGAGTCGGCGGCGACGACCAGGGTCGAGACGGCGACGAGGTTCGCTGCCGCAAACCTCTCGGCGCAACCGCCGACGGCCAGGGTTGGCGAGGCCACGAGCTCGGCCGCAGCCTGCACGCCAACGGCGGCGGACACCACGAGCGCCGGTGAGGCGATCAGCGTGGCCGCAGCCTCGTTGCCGCCGAGCGCGGCGGCGGTGAGCGTGGCGGTCGCCACCAGCGTGACCGCGCCGACGGTTGTCACGCCGGCGGCGGCGAGCAGGGTTGCGGCAGCGGCCAGGTCGGCGGCTGCCACGGTTGCGGCAACGCCTGCGACGGTCAGCGCCGAGGTGGCGGCCAGTGCGGCGGCGGCAAGCTGGCTGCGGGTTGCGGCTATGGTCAGGGTCGGGGCGGCCACGAGC
The DNA here is from genome assembly GCF_039532525.1 of Dactylosporangium salmoneum. Lineage (NCBI taxonomy): Bacteria > Bacillati > Actinomycetota > Actinomycetes > Micromonosporales > Micromonosporaceae > Dactylosporangium > Dactylosporangium salmoneum. The sequence goes on along the minus strand of NZ_BAAARV010000025.1, from coordinate 262,136 downwards.
GCAGCAGCGGCCGGCTGATCGCGGGTCGCGTCGGCTGTCAACGCCGCCGCGACGGCAAGCGCCACGGCCGCCGGTGCCGTTACAGCGCCCGTCACGGCCAGCGCCGGCGTAGCTGTCAGGGCCGCTGCGGCAGGCTGTTCGCGGATGGCCGCCACGGTCAGGGCTGGTGCCACCGACAATGCCGCTGCCGCGAATACGGCGGCGGTCGCGCCGGCAGTCAGCGTCGGCGTGGCGGCGAGCGTCGCCGCGGTGAAGCGCTCCGGCGTTGCGGCGGCGGTCAGGGTTGGGGTCGCCGAGAGGGCAGCTGCTGCCGGTTTTATCGGCGTGCCGGCGGCGGTCAACGTCGCGCTGGCGGTCAGGGCCGCTGACGCGGTGACCGTGCTGCCGCTGGTCAGGGTGGACGAGGAGTTCCCGGCGGTGCCGTCCCAGCTGGCCCCGACCGAATCGCCGTCGAAGAACGTGTCGAGCGCGGCGGCCTGCTCGAGCAAGACCGCGGTGAAGTCGACGCTGCCGACAGCGCCGAAGTTCACGCCGTCGATCAGCAAATAGATGCCGGTCGTGTTAGCCGGGGCGGTGACGTTCGCGAACGAGACCCGCGCGACGTTGCCGTTGGTGATCGACCCGAGCGGCGTGGTGCGGGAAAAGTCATCGCCGCCGGTCGACCGCTGAAATACCAGGTAGATGGTGCCGGAGCCGATGTTGTTGCCGTTGGGGCGGAGATACACGCTGCCCGTGTAGGCGAGCCCGGGCGATGCCGTACCGGCCGGGGTCTGCGCGTACGTGCCGGTCGTGTACCGGGCGCCGGTGGTGACAGGAAAACCGATCAGGCCAGTCTGTCGGGTGGGCGTGCTGCCGCCGCCCCAGCCGGTGACGTTGTTGGTGCAGCTGGGGTTGATGCAGGCGTTCTTCCTCGTCGCCATCGACCGCCCCCGTCAGCTGGCCCGTGCAGTGGCGGCGGACAGGTCAGAACGAGGCCGTGATCGACGACGAGGCGAAGCTCAGAGTGTCGCCTGCCCCGACCGTTTTGCTGGCGGTGAGCGCCCCCCACCAGGCGCGCCGCGGGGTGCCGTTCGAGTCGTAGATGTCCACGCCGGTCACCGTGGCCGCGGGCATGCCGGTGAACGAGATCGTGGACGTGTTCGCGCAGGAACTGCCCGACGCGGAGCCCATGACGAGGGTCTGCCGGGCGTACGAGCCGCCGGTGACCTCGGTGCCGGCCGCGGCGGCACTGCCGGTGGCGGTGACCAGGGCCAGTTTCATGGCCCCTGTGGGCGCCGCAAAAGCTGCGGTCCCGAAGGTGGCGTCGAGGAGCCGGTTGGCCTCGGCGGTGACGAGCGCGCCCATGTCAGGCCTCCGTGATGACGGCGGTGGTCAGGTCGTAGAGGTCGCTGTCGTCGCCGTTGGGGACGTGCTCGACCTCGACCGGCGGCAGGGAGATGAGGTGTTCGCGGAGGGCGTCGCCCTTCGGGTTGCCGTCGACGCCGCCGACCCCGGCGAGCTGGTGTTCGCAGACCGAGCAGGCGGCGGCAATGACGTGGCAGTCGAGGTGCCACGGCACGTAGGTGTCGCCGACGACCATGACGTGGCGTGGCGCGTCGTCGCGCTGGCCGCAGCCGACGCAGTTCCGGACAGGGTTCGCCGTCACGCGGCACCTCCAAGGATTGGTGGCGCCGCGCGCCGATGGGTCAGTTGGTCAGGGCGTGGATGGCTGGCCACAGCGCGACGAGCGTCGCGCAGGCCAGGCCGAAACCGCGGGGCTCGAACCGGGCCGAGCGGACGTTGAGCCCGTCGAGGGCGAAGAACACGACGGCGGCGAGCGCCAGCAGGGCGAGCAGTGCCTCCACGGCTACGGCGCCAGGATGCCTGCGGTGCGCAGCGCCGCGAGCAGCGCGTTGATCTTCGTGCGGTTGGCCTGCACGTCCACGCGCAGCGCGTCGTACTCGGCCTTCGTCGGGTTGGCGCCGGCCGCGACGGTGGACGTCAGCGCGCCCAGGTCGGCGGTCTGGGCGACGACTTGGGCGCTGCCGAGCGCGATGTCGCCAGCGTAGGCAATGCGCTTGGGTCCGGGCATGTCAGGTTCCCTTCTTGGCGGCACGCCGCCCGGTGGGTCGCCGGGCCGGGCTGTCTGCGGCGGCTGGCGCGATAGGCGGGTTTGGTTCGCGGAGTTCGACCGGCTGCGGCCCGTCAGTGGTTGGGTCGGGCTGGTCGTCCTGCCGGCCGGCGAGCACCTGGCGCAGCAGATCGTTCTGTTCGCCGAGCAGGTCGGCGATGCGCGCGTAGTAGTGCTGGTCGGTGCTCACCGGGCGCGGCAGGTCAGGCATCGAAGATCAGCTCCCGCTACCGTTGCTGGAAACTGTCATGCGGGTGTCCACTCTCGTCCCGCCGAACACGTGGACCACCTTCTTCTCGGCGGCGCTGTGGTTGAAGCTCCACGGCACCTCGCCGCCGCCGATGCGGCGCATGTCCGGCAGCTTCTCGTACAGCGCCGGCGCCTCGTAGCCGCGCAGGCGGCCGAACTCGAGCGCCGGGCGCGAGTCGCCCGGGTTGGCGAACAGCCACCACGACGTGTCGGCGTTCGCCGTCTTCGCGACCGCCGGGATGAAGTAGTTGACGTTGACGCGCAGGTTGGCGCTGACGCCGTTGCCGCGGATGATCGTCACAGCGCCGTTCGGGCCGACCGCCCGGTACTCCGTCGCGTTGATGATCTCCTCCGCGGCGAGCGCCAGGCCGGGACCGACGACGAGTTCGACAGCCTTGATCTGGATCGGCATGCCGTTGTCGTCGACCCGCTTCGTCAGCTTCGTGATCGCGTCCTGCAGCGACGGCCGGGTCAGGGCCGGGTTGCCGGCGAGCACGTTGTCGTTCGGGCCGGTGTAGAACGAGGCGTGCGGGCCGCTGCCGTCGCAGAACATCTCCGTGACGAACAGCTCCTCCGAGTCGATCGCCGACTGGGCGAGGTCCTGCGGGAGCCGCATGAACGCGTCCAGGTCGTCGTTGATCATCATTTCGAAGGAGAGACCGAAACCGGCCTCGTACTTGTCGACCGCGTACTCGTACTCGCCCATGTTCTGGGCGCGCCGCTTGTGCTCCTCCAGTTCCTGGACCTTCTCCAGGCGTCCGCGGATACCCGACGTGGCGAACCGCTTCACGGTCCTGAAGTCGTTCACCGTCGCCGCGCGGGCGTAGTTCCGCCACGTCGGGTCCGTCGCCGTGTAGGCGCCGTACATCTGCCGGTCCAGGGAGTCGGCGAAGTACAGCGGGAAGTCGGAGGTGGTCATCGCCTCCTGGAAGTGGTGCAGCGGGCGCCGCCCCGACTTGATCTGGTCGAGGAACCGCTCCGCCTCCACCAGCAGCCGCGGGTCGAGACGGGGGCGCTGCAGCGCGACCGCCTGCTGGCCGCCGAACAGCGCCGCGTACGACGCCGTCTCCGCGTCCATCCGGTCGACGGCCTGCGAGAACAGGGTGTTCGTGGTCATGATGTGGGTTCTCCTCAGCCGGCCAGGCGGACTTCGATGGTGGCGGTCGCACCCGAGCCGACGGCGGCCATGGCGTAGCCGATCAGCTTGCCCGTGTTCTTCTTCGACACGGCCGGGGTGTCGCCGTCGACGTAGTAGAGGCTGTCGCCCTCGGCGACTGCCGAGCTGCCGCCGCCGTTGACGCCCTTGACGGGGATCGTGGCGGCACCGTCGAACTTGACGGTGGTCTTGCTGGTCTTGGTGTCCTTGTCCGCCAGTGCGACTCCCGCCTTGTCGCCCCACCGGACCGGGTCGCCGGCCTTCGGGCTGGTCGGGTGGGAGACGGTGACGGCGAGCTGGTTGCCGATCTCGCGCGAGATGTTCTTGGCCATGTCGTTCAGTCCCCTCTCAGACCGCTCGGCCCTGAGCCGCCGCGCGGGCGGCTTCAGCGGTCAGGCCTCGACCCCGGTATGCCTCGACGAGCGCGGCGTTCGGCTCGACGGCGGGCGTCGACCACGACGTCGCGGCCGGGGGCTGCTGGGCGGGGGCCTGCCCGAACCCGGTGACCTGGCCGGCGCCGGCCGCCTCTTGCAGCTGCGCCAGGTACGCCTTCTCTGCGGTGACTTCGGCCTCGACGAGCGTGCGAAGCCCGTTCTGGTCGAGCTGGCCGGACTCGGTCATCGGCACCCGCTGCGTGACGCCGGCGGTGATGCGGGCCTGCGCCGCGGCTGGCAGGCCAGCCTCCGCCAGCTGGGCGGCGACGAGCGGCCGGGCGGACTCGACAGCGCGGAACAGTGCGAGCTCGGCCTCCGCCTTGTCGGCGCGGGCCTTCTGCGTGGCCGCCTCGGCCAGGGCGGTGTCGCGCTCGCCGACCGCACGGTCGCGGGCGACGGCGGCTTCGCGGGCCTCGAGCTGGATCGCGGCGGTGTCGACGACCGGCGCCGTCCCCGCCTGCCCCGGCTGTCCGCCGGTGTTGGTTCCCGACATGTCGGGCTCCTCCTCGGGTGTGTTGGGTGAGCCGGTCGGCGGGGCGCCGTCCGTCACATCTGTGGTGGTGGGGTTCGCGGACTCGCCGAGCTCCGCAGCGGCGGGCGGCGGGCCGACGGGCCGGTAGACGGTCACGGCGGTCACCTGTCGGCGAGGGCCGAGCAGGGCCACGTCGGCGCCGCTGGTCAGGTACTGCTGCTCCCAGGTGCCGCCGTCGGGGCCGCCGAGGTCGAACCAGCAGACGCTCCGGTCGGGGTCCCAGTCGCGAACCCACGCGTACCGGTCGTCGCTGCTGTAGGCGTCGCGGACGGCCTTGTCGAGCGCGGCCCGGACCTGCTCAGTCGGCGCCTCCCGCAGCTTCGTGCGGGCCGACTCGAGCAGGGCAAGCACCTTCCCGCCGCGGCCGGCGCGGGTCACGAAGTCGACGCTCTGCGCCTCGGTGATCTCCTTGACGATCAGCCCGTCGCGGCCCTCAGCGGTTCCGTACTCGGCGAGACCGCCAGCGCGGATGCTGAGGCCAACAGCCTCGACAAAGTCCCGGTCGGTGAGCAGATCCCGGTAGGTTGGCAGCGCTTTCGCCTCCGCGATCAGCGCGCGGCGGCTCTGATCCCATCGGGCGTCCTCGGTGAGGACGGCGGCGAGGTCGCGAACGGACCGCTCAGGGCGGTCGTGCTCCTCGGTTGCGCTCGGGTGGTCCAAGAAGAGGGGCAGGCCGGCGGGGAACCGGCGGTCACGGGCGGCCTGCTCGAGCACGGAGCCGGCGTAGTAGCCGCTCGATCCCCACCCCTCTGAGATCAACTGCACGAGGAGCCTGCCGCCGGACGCGGGCGTGACAAGCCCGGCGGCAGTGGACTCGACGAGCGGGGCCGCCTCGACGGCGGGTGCGGACTCGCGAAGCCGGACGAACCGGCGCGGGGGTCGGTGCTTGGGCATGCGGAAACGACCTCCCGGCGGTCAACGCGGATGGCAGGCAGAGAAGAGAGAGGCGGGGCGCAGCTACTGCGTCACGTCGGTCGACGGGGCATCAGCGATCCGACGCAGCCACGCATCCCACATCGCGTACTCGTCCGAGCCGGGTTCGAGCACAACCCAGGCATCCCCGACCGCGTCGTGGCCCTCGGCCCGCCGCGGGGCGACGATGTTGCCGCCATCCCGGTAGGCGTCCATCACGACCCCCCGAGAAGCCGCTCGAAATAGGCGTCGATCCTGTCGGCGAGACCGGGCGGGACCTGCAACTGCGCCATGAATACTGTCGACCGCTGGGCACTGCCGGGCGGGAACTGCCGGGCGCTCGCCCACGACGACACCGCCTCGGCAAAGAACTCCTGTTCGCCGGCGCCGCCCTCCTGCCGGTAATACGGGCTGAGATACGTCCCGCGCAGCGCCTCCTGGTGGATCGCACCCCATTCGGCGCCGTGGGACGGGTTGCCGAGCGCGCGGTCGAGGGCATGCCCGAACTCGTGCGTCGCGGTGTGCCCGCCTCGGTGAACCGAGTTCGCGGTCCGGCCGATCAGAAGCTGGCGCCGGTCCGGCCTGAACGCGCCGCCGACCTCGGCCCACGTCGACCCGGCCGTCCACCCACGCGGCTGCTCACCGGCAAGGTCGTGGGCGTCGTCGAGGTCAGGGACGCCGGACTCGCCGATCCAGATACCGCCGGTTTCCCTCTCCGCCAGGTGGGCGGCGACGGTCCCGTGGACATGCGCCGGGACCTTCTCCAACTCGGTCAGGTTCACGGCGGCCCAGTCGTCGCCGGCGGCGTCGAAATTCAGGACGTCGCCGTAGACGGCCAGCGGCCGGGACTTGTCGACCTGCTGCGCCAACGCGAATTTTGGCCCGCCGTCGAGCTCGTCGAGCTTCGGGTCCTTGTTGTTCCGGACCGCGTCGCGGGCGCCGACCAGATAGTTGAGATGGCTGCGGAGCCGTTCCCGTTCGGCGGGGCTACCGGACACTTCGGCCTTATCGAGTTGGGCCTGCGTGTCGGCGATGCTTTTGTCCCATGACGCGACGTACACGTCGCGTTTTGTGGGCCCATTGCCCGGCTGCCGCACCCGGCCCGGCTTGGCCGCGTCCGCCCGCCACTGCGCGAGCCGTTCGGCTTGGCTGAGTTCCGCGGACGGCTTCGACTGGGGCGCGACCTTGGCTACTGCTTTCGCAGCATGGGCCTTTTTCGGCTTGGCCTTGCCGGCGCCGTGGTGGTCGTCGAGGAGCTTCTGCGCGATCGAGTCGCGGTCCTCGCCCCGCTTGAGGTCGATCCCGCGGGCCCTCGCGACCCGGCGCAGCTGCTCCCGGGAGTAGCCGTCAAGGGGGTGCTTGCCGGGATGTTCACCGCGCTTGTGCGCGGAGATCGAGTCCTTGATCCGGTCGACCATCGACCGGAACTGGCCGCCCTTCGGGTGCCCCTTCGGGTAGCGGGCCTGGGCCGGGTCGAACACCTCAACCAGGTCGGCATCGAGCTCGTCAAGGGCCGTGACGAGGGCCAGTTCGTCGTCGGTGAGCGGCTCGTCGCCGGCGTTCAGGTCGGTGATGGCGCCGGACTCGACGATAGCGACCTCAACCAGCGCCGGTCGCGTGCTCGCAGCCTCCCGGCTCACATGCTTCTGGTTCGGGGTGTGATGAAAGAAGTCGATGTACCAGCGCGAAACCGTCTTCTTCAGCAGGACGGGGTTCTTGATGTACTTCCGCAGGTGCCGGTACAGGGACGTCCAGGGGTGTGGTGATGCTGTCCACCTATCGGCGCCGCGCCCAAGCCAGTACCGCTTGAGCTTCCCGTCGCCCGGGTGATCGTCAGCCTCGACCAGACCTTCGTCGGCGAGCCACGCATCGAACCCGTCGTCATCATCGCCAGCGGTGTCACCAGGGAGCAGGGGGATGTCGACGAGCTCGCCAGCGAACGCGATCCGCAGCCGGTCGAACCGCACCGGCCCGACCTGGCCGGCCTGCATCCGGCCGGCGGTCGCCGCCAGCGCGCCCGACAGGCGCAGCACGTCGTCGCCGTACCGCAGCGTGACGTGCGGAATCCACGGCGCGTGCTGTCCGACCGGCGGCAGCGCCACAGTCTCGAGCAGGAAGTGGTGAACGGCGTCGAGAAGGTCGCCGCTGAGCAGCGCCACCAGGCACGGCTCGTCGCCGCCCGGATTGAACAGCGCCGCCGCGAAGACGTCCGCGTCGACAACCGGCATTCCGGTGCACGCCGCCGTCACCGACGCGATCAGCGCCTGCCGCGCCGCCGCGTCGAGCTGGTCGGCTTTGCCGAGGTAGGCGATGGTGCAGTGCAGTTCGTCGGGGTCCTCGCCGCCGTCGACGGCCAGCCGGGCCGCGTCCTGCGAGGTTGGGATGAGCGCGAGCATCGCCCCGGTGTGCACCGAGCCGTCGCTGGCCTCGACCAGGGCGGCGGGCGCCGACTCGGTCAGCAACTTGGGGTCCTCACTCCAGACGCCGCGCAGCCGGCCCCGGCAGCGGATGCCGCCCTTGCACAGCCGGTACCCGACCGTCGGATAGTCCTCGAGCGCGTCGGCGAGCGTCTCGTACCGCTGCCCGTTGACCTCCGTGCACGGCTCGCAGCGGTCTACGTCGTGGGGCTCGGCGGCGACGAGGTAGCGCGGCGGGTGCGCCTCGTATACCGACCGGGCGCCCTCGTGTTCGGCCGCGGCCATCGCCGCACCCACGTGCGTCGGGACGAGCCCCCGCACCGCAGACCCGAGCGCGGTCAGCGCGGTCCGTACTGCGGCCTTGACGCCGGCGGCTGCGGCCTTCAGTCGTGGGCCCTCGGCCAGCGGCACGCCGAGAGAAGCCTGAACGGCCGTTGCGGCATATCCGGAGGCGATTAGCCCGGCGAAGGTCGCAGCAAGATGCTCGATCCGGTCCCGGTCCGGTTCCCCGGACGGTTCGTCGATGCCCTGCGCTGCAGCATCGTTAGCCACGAGTGCCGCGGACGATGTCGCGACCTGCAGCATGCGCCCGGTCAAGTCGGCGGCGAGCCCGTCCACGACGGCGGCCGGCGCCACGGAGGCGCCGTCGGCGAGCGCGTCAACGAGCGGCCCGGCCAGTGTCGGCCATGCGGCAAGCGCCGAGGCTGTGGCGTCGGCGAGCAGCCTGTCGAGGTCGGTGAGTTCGGCGGCCACCGTGGCGCCCCCGATCTGCAACGTCAGGCAGCCGCAGCCGCAGGTTTGACCGCGGCGGGCTCGGTCTGCAGGTCACGCATGCCTTGCCACGCCGACCCGACGAGGACGTCTTTGCCGGGCCACATGTCGCGGCCGTCGACCTTGCTTGTGTATTTGCCCTTGCCGAAGTCGCCGATCTCCGAAGGTGTGGGCCACTTCGACTGGTCCGGCTGGGCGAACGCCTTCAGCCACCGCTCCATGGTCGCCTTGTCGTCCGCCGACAGGTCGTACTTGCCGAGGATGCTGCGCAGCCGGTTCGGCACGTCACCGGCCGCGGCTGGGCTCGACGGGTCCCAGCCGTACCGCCGCCACGCATACCCGCCGACACCAGTCGCGGACACCGTGGCGTGGCTGAGTCCGAGCTCGGCGAGGATCGGCTCCGCGTGGGCCGCGAACTGCTGCGCAAACCCAGACCCCTGCTCGGACCCGGCCAGCGCGAAGACGTCGTTGTGGATCTCACCGGAATCCGGGTGGATTTCGCGGCGGAACGACCCGACGATCCGGCCGTCCTTGTTCCGGATGTAGCCCTCAGCACGGATGACGATGTGACCGTCGGCGTCGAAGTAGACCTGCGACACGTCGTCGTCGATCGTGGCGGTCAGGTTGCCGAACGTTCCATCGAACGCGCGGTGCATCTCGTCGCGGAGCGCCGGGTCATGTTCGGCGAAGCTCTTCTGGTCGCCGTCCTGCATCGACGCGGCGGCGTCCCGCAGAACCGAGCTCGTGCTCTTCGGGCCTGCAGTGTTGTTGCCGCCGGCCGGGGCGTCGCCGTGTGGCTGGCCAGGTGTTGGGCCATGGCTGTCCGGTGTGGGCCGCGGCGCCCCAGGAGTGTGTTCACCGCCCGGGGCGTCGCCGGGGGCTGTGTGGTCGCCGCGGCCCGGCAGCCCAGCACGGGTGTGCTCGTCGCCGTCGCCGTGCGGCGTGACGATCAGAAACATATCCTTCCCGCCGCGCTCGTTCGGGGCGACGTGCAGCACCGACATTTCAAGCCCGCGGTCCAGGACGATCGCCCCGTTGTCCGGATTGATCGCGGCCTTCGTGCCCTTCGGCACGGCAATGTGCATGAGCACGTCGTCGGGCCCGGCGTCGAGCGTCGCAACCGAACCGGCGGTGTATCCGGCGTCGGCGACGCGGAAGTTGACGAGCTGCTCGGGGGTGGCATCGCCGAGCGAGCGCACGGGAACCCGGCGGGTGACGATGATGTCGTCGGGCAGTGGCTGCATGGCGTGGTCCATCGCGGCGATGCCCGGGTAGTTGTCGTTCCCGGCCCGCAGCTCCTTGTTGACCTCGCTGTGCCCGCCGCCGAAGTACGTCGCGGCAGCCGGGGATGCGGGTCCGAGGCGTCCGAGGTACGCGCGGGCGCCGTCGGGGGTGTTGATTCCCTGCTTCGGTTTGAACGCGGCAGCGGCCCGACGGGCGTGGCCGCGCTGGGCGTCTGTCATCAGCCTGGCGAACGAATGCGTGAACCGGCCGTCGGGGCCGCGGGGATGCAGCGACGGCGTCCAGTCACCGGCCTCAGCGAGCCGGATCAGGTCCAGGAACGGGGCCAGGGTGGCGGCGGTCATCGTGCGCCACCTGCCGCGGGCTTGAACTTGGTGACGTCAAACGGGTCACTGGGGCCGGGCTGCTGCGCGCTGGCCGCGGTGTCGGCCGGTGCGGGCGTCGGCGGAGGCGCGGCGCCGTTCCCGGCCGCGGCCGGAGGTTGCACGCCCGGTGTGGGCGGTGCGCCGGGAGTGGCGGGGGGCTGCTGGCCGGCGTCGGGGTTCGCGCCGCCGCCGGTGCCGCCGAAGAGGCCCCAGTCGAGGTCGCCGAACGCGTCCACCTGGCCGGGCTGACCGGCGGCCGGCGCCTGGCCTGGCTGACCTGGAGCGCCTGGCTGACCGGGTCCGCCCTGCTGGCCTGGCTGCGACGGCCATTTGAAGGTGCCGTCTTCGCCGACCATCTCCTCGATGATCGTGTCGGCGTTGCGGACGCCGAGCGCGGCGAGGAGCAGCCGCAGAACCTCTTCCGGCGGGATCGTCCCGGTGCCGTTCGCGGAGACGATCGCGTCGACGGCCTCCTTGACGGAGGTGTCGTCGAGGTCGGGCCAGATGATGTCGATCGTCGCGTCGGTGTCGCCGGCGAGCTCGACCTGTTCGGCGTCCGAAAACTTGTCGCGAACGATCTTGCCCTTGAGGGGGCCTTTCGGTGCCCGGACCGCCTCGGCGATGACGTAGCGGAGAATCCGCTGATCGCAGGCCGTCCACACCTCACGTCGCTGGCCCGTCGTCAACCAAGTCGGCCGGTCGAGGGTCTCAGCGACCGCCCGGGCGCCGGTCTGCCCCGGATCCGCGAGCAGCATCGTCACCGGCATGTCGAGCGCCGCCGCAACCATCATCGCGAGTGGCCGGCCCGACTCGGAGTCGATCGTCGCGCCGCTCTTGGGGATCGCCTCCAGGGCGTGACCGACGCCGGTGATCGCAGTCCCGCCGACCGTGCTCGGGTCGTTGTCGCCCGGGAAACGGGGCGCCGCGGCGGTCATCGCCGCCCGAATCTGACGGGCCTGCTTCGCGCCGTCAGCGGTGGTCCGCCACGCGAACTTGCTCAGGGCCGCGACCAGCGACGCCCACTGCTCGAGAAAAACTTTGTACGCCCGCGCCCAGTTGATCGCCGAGTACACGTCGGGGATGCCGTGCTGCCAGTGCTCGGGCCGGTTGACGCTGACGTGCAGCATCGGCTTGTCCCAGGCGATCTCGACCGCACCGAGCCGGGGCAGCTTGCGCGCGGGCCGGTAGTTGACCGCCGGGTACAGCATCTCCCGCTGGACAGTCCGCTTCGCGCCCTGCGCGTCGTAGGACTCCTCAACCCAGCAGCGCCGGTAGTACCAGGGCTCCGAGCGGTCCTCCGGGTTGCAGATGATTTCGCCGATCTCGTCGGCGAGCACCACCCTGGTCTGCACCGCACCCGTCGTCGGCCGGGTAATCAGGGCAGCGAAGAACTCGCCGTCCGTCGACAGCGTGTGCTCGAGCCGGTCCCGGGCGGCGGCACCGAAAAACGCACGCAAGTTGCCCTCGTCAGACAGGAAGTCGGTGATGACCGCCTGGACGTCCTGCTCGCCGTCGTGGCCCTTCCCGTTGGCGCGGGCGGTCCGCTGCATGCCCTTGCCGTGCACGTAGGCAGACCGAAGACCGACCCCGCGTTTCAGTAGGGGATTGGCGATCGTCGATAGACGGCATACGGCGCGCATCTGCCTCAGGCCGGCGTCGGTGAACTCCTGCTCGGTGAGCGCAACAAACCGCCGCCAGCCCGGGTCGAACAGCCGCTGCTCAAGCTCGGTCACCGACTCGCGGAGTGGCGCGCTGTCGAGCGCGCGACGTTCAGCCAGCTCAAGGTTGTTGAGGGCCACCTGCAGATCACTGCGCGACGGGCCCGACTCGGAGACAGTGACCTTGCGGCGGGAGCGGCCCACGTACGGCACCCCCGGACGGCGTCACCAGGGGCTGATACTGCCCTCTGCCTCGTATTGGTCGGGGTCTTCAATGATCTCGTCGTCGGCAAGCAGCGGCGACAGTAACAGCCGGTTGAGTCCTTGACTCATGGCATCCACGCGGTCATCGTGGGCCGCTCGCGGAAAGGTCTTTACCTCTTCGACGAGGTCGTCTACCCACGGCGCCATCTCGGGTGCCGGAAGGATGACGTTCCCGGCCTCGACGAACGGGGATACTGCAGCGGCGCGCGCCACCTTGGAACCCTGCGGTGTCTCGGCAACGAGGCCGTTTACCTTATGCGCGAGCGCCGACAAGACGGCCGGGCCGTTGGCTTTGTCCTCGACGAGCTTCAGGATCGCCTGCGGCCATTTCGCAGCGAGCATTCGTACGGCGAGGCAGGTCTCGACGAACGTCATCCGGTCGTGAACCTGGTCCAGGAGGAACACTTCGACACCACGGCGGCCCCACACCTGGCCGCACACGTAGTCGGTGCCGTCGGTGTCCTTGAACGTCATGTCCCACGAGGCGATGACCTCATCGAACGAGACCGCCCAGCGGGAGCCATCAGGCCGCTCAACCCACTGCGGCTGGTCGTAGTAGCGGAACCACGACGCGTGGAAGATATTGCCGGACGCTGGCGCCGGGCGGCCCTGGAAGAGCGCGTTCCAGGTGCGGGAACCGACTTCGATCTGGCGGCGTTCCCACTCTTCGACGGTGCGCCCGCGGGCGGATTCGAGGTATTCGCCGGGCTCGCGGCCGAGCGGGTCGACCTCGCCCTTGTTGGGATCGTGGTCGGCTTGGGCGGGAATGTTGATGACCCGCCAATGACCATCGGTGTCCTCGGCTTTGAGCCAGCCGGACAGGTCGTCGTCGCGCCAGCGGGTCTGGACGATGATGACGATGGCGCCGGGGCCGAGCCGGGGAACGGCGACTTCGGTCCAGAAGTCGCGGACGACTTCCTGCCAGGCTTCGGAGTCGGCTTGTTCGCCGTTTTTGTAGGGGTCGTCGATGATCAGCACGTCGACGGGTCTCGAGGTCAGGCTGCCGGCGATGCCGGTGGCGTACACCTCGCCGGCGTGTCCGGCGATGGCCCATTCGTTCGCGGCGGACGAGGTGGGGCTGACGGCGATGCCGAGCGGGCCGGAGTGCAGGGTGATGTCGTCGCGGATGGAGCGGGCGAGACGCCGGGCGACGCCGTGGGCGTAGGAGATGATCGCGATGCGCAGGTTGGGGTTGCGCATGAGCAGGAACTCGGGGAAGCGCCGCGAAACGCGAACACTGTTGTGCGTCGGGAGCAGCGACCGACCCGCCAGGAAGGTGTGATCGGGGCTGTCGACCTCGATGCACCGAGTCGGAACGCTCGGCACCTGCCGCGCCCACACGTACCGTGTCCGTGCAGTCTTCGCATCCTTGCACCGCTCGGCCTTGCGCGGCAGGTGCGCCGCATCGGCGAGATAAAACCGGACCCGGTACTTGGGCCCGCAGTCCTTCCCGTCGACCTCGGCCCTGCCTTCGATCAGCGTGGCCTTCGCGCCGAGGGTAAACACGAGGTGCTGAACCGCCAGGGCAAGCGCCTCGTTCGTCGAGCAGAATTCGACCTGACCCCGCGGACAGACGTAACCGTCCGTGTCGACCAGTCCTTGCAGGAGCGCCAGCCGCTGCTTGGTCGAGCTGCGCAGGTAGGCGACCGGAACATGCTTGTTGCCCCACACGCCGAGTTGTTGCAGAACCCGGCGGAACGGACTCGGGTTGTTCCGGGCCACGGGCCACCCGGGAGGGACCAGACTCCAGCCGTACTTCGTGCCGGTGTCGCGACGGACCGGCCAGCCCGAGTCGCGGATGCGCTCGATGATGGCTTCGTCCGAGTCCTGGCAGGTCAGGCGCGCAGCGAGGGAGTGCCCATCGCCGAGCCAGACGCCCAGAACGTACGGATCGAGCGGAAGGTCTGCGTCGGGCAGATTGAGGTCGGCAGGCCCGGTAATCTGGGCGTTCTTCGATCGAGGCACCGCAAGGTCTGTGGTCTCAACTCGACGTTCCGGTCCGCCGGCCCAGCGCACGACGTTCCATTCGTGCGCCGCATCTGCGACGATCCGATCGTCGTCGCCAGTGGTGACCTCGTAGCAGGGCCGGTCAGTCCAGGTTGGTGAAACCCAGGTGACGGTGCAGGGATCTCCATGCCGGTCGAATACCTGGTCGCCGACTTGCAGCGCACCCATGGTGGTCCAGCCGGACGGCGTTGCGATCGGGGTGTCGAGCGCGAGGGCCTTGCCCTCCTGAGGGGGCAAGGAGATCATCAGCCGATCGCATCGGCCCTCAGCCGCGTCCACGAGCGCCGAGTCGATCAGGTCAAGCGCTGCGGTCTGCACCGTCTTGGGGTCCAGCATCTTCGCCAGCTCACCTGGCGTCCGCGCATCCCTGACGGAGCGCTGCTCCTCGGTGAATCGCTTTACGGTTGCGCTGAGAATCGCCCGCTCAAATGAAGTGAGGGCAGGCTGAGTACTATTCGACATGTCGACTCCACAGGTCGGCCGGTCCCGGGGTGTTAGCCGCACCGCCGGGACACCTTATGTAGCAACGATTCTACCTGAATCGATCAACCAAAACCCTTACGCCCCAAGGATTCTGGCCGTTTATGGTCGGGCCCTGCCGGGTCTCGCGTGGGGGGAGGGTCGGCAGGGCCCGCCCGTTTCAGACGCCCGGCTGCTCCGGCTCGGCCGGCTCCCCGGTCGCGGGCTGCTCCGGGTCGGAGGCCTCGGCGCGGTCGTCGATGCCCTGCGCGATCGTCTTCAGCTCGGCGACGGCCTCGGAGACGGCGGTCAGGTCGTTGTTGGCGAGCGCCTGGTCGAGCTTGTCGGCGACCCGGCTGACGTCCTTGCCGGTTTCGACGAGGAGGGTCTTGACGTCGGCGATCTGGGCGAGGACCTCGTCCTTGCTGGTCATGATCTGCTCCTTGAGCTTGGCGTAGGCGATCCAGCAGGCGCCGGCGGCGGCGACCGCGGTGAGCAGGGTGCGGAGCATCGGGGCGCTCCTTCACGGGTTGGTGGCGGACCCGGCCCGACTTGCACGGGCGGCACTCGCGGGGCGTCACCGGTCGCTCCCTGGCGGCCGGGCCTGACCCGAGGTTTGGCGGGCCCACGACGTTGGGGTTGGCGGCCCGGCCACCCCTCAGAGCCGGGCCGCCGTCCGGGCGCATCAAGGCACGACGTCCCGAACCCCCGAGCGGGTACGGCGGCGGCGCTCCGGAGCACAAAAAAGAGCCCCGGTGTACACCGAGGCTTTGCTGACCGACACTGCGATCAGGATGACCAAGGTGTACGCCATAAAGGCCTCAACGTCAAGGCCCGTCACTCGTGCGGCGTGTCCGACGGTGCGGCGCCCGGGCCCGCACCGGGCGCATCACCTCCTCGGACATCTCCAGGTCGTACAGCTGCACCCCGGTCGCGGGGTCCACGGATTCGACCTGGCAGTGGTGGCGGATCGTCTGAATGGCGTAGCTGCGGCCGAAGTGCACGAACAGGGCGGCAGCGTCGACGAGGGTCCTGTCGTGCTGCACCCGGATGATCACGCGGCGGCCTGCAGCATGCGCCGGCCGAGCTTGAGCCACTGCGTCGACGGCCACTGGTGTTGCTCGTCGTGGTTGCACATGATCTGCGGTGGGAGTCGGTCACCGTCGCGGCGCATGATCGTCCACAGGTTGCCGGGGCAGGGCTCGTCACCGTTGTCGCCGGGCACGGTTTCGGGGCAGGCGAGGAAACGTTCACCGTCAAGGCCGGGCAATTCGAAGACGCGGGTGCCGGTGGGGAACGCGGTCCGGAACGCCTGCCGGGCGAGCTCGCCGAGCGCGGTCGAGTACTCGGCGGCCTGCTGGTGGGCGGCGAGCCAGTCGGCGGACCGGGCGACGAGCCTGGCGAGAGGCGGAACCCGGTAGGTGTGCCGGGTCCGGGTCGTGGCGGGCATGGGCCCGATGAACCCGTACGGCCGTTCGGCGACGCTGGTCAGGGTATCGGTGGGCCAGGCGAACCCGCGCTGGGAGCAGATGAGCCGGGCTAGCCGGTTGAGCAGGGCTTCGATGTCGCGGCGGACGGCGGCGGCGCGCAGGTTGAGGCTGATGTTGGGGTTTTTGTCGCCGCCGGAGGTGCGTTCCCCGCCGGGCTGGCCGGTGCCGGCGAGGGCGAGGCCGAGCTGCCGGTGTCGGGCGGCGAGGGTGAGCACGTCGGGGCCGATGCGGCGGGCGTGGTGGGTGCACAGGTTGAGGCCGTCGGCGGCGAGGCCGGGAAGGCAGCCACCGCACTTGGCCCGGTCGTCGCAGGATTCGACGTGCCGGTTGGGGATGAAGCACGGGTCGACGGCGCACAAAGGACGGGGGTTTCGCATTATCGGCTCCGTTCGTGCAGCTCAAGGCTATGATCGTCTGCTACGGAGCACTGGGCGGGCGGGAATCTGGCCGGTGTAGACGGCCCTCGATTTAGCGGATCGGGGGCCGTCGTTGTCTCAGGTGGCGGTCAGCCTGAACTCGCAGCTGTCGTCACCGCAGGATCATCGGGGTGTCCTCTCGTTGTGGGCGGCCTCAAGTGACCGGCCGAAGCACACGGCGCCGCCGAACGCCGCCAGCCCGGCAACGATCGACCCGCCAACCCACGGGCCGGACATGTCGAGCCGGAATCCCACGCCCGCGACGACGAGGGCGCCGGCGAGGACGGCGACGGCGAGCGCGGACCGGTTGGCGAACGTGCGGGACCGGGCGGTCACGTCGGTCACAGCGAGCTCGAAAACGCGGAGACGGTCACCAGGTCCCGCTCGTCCGGGTCGAACAGGCGGCGGATCACGCTGTCGAGGGTCGTCGGCGGCGTCCCCGGGGCGGGCTCAGCCAGCATCTGGTCGAGCCGCACCTGGGCGAGGTCGAGCAGCGGGTTGTCAACGTCGGGCATGGCGGCCGGCTCCTTCTGGTCGGTAGCGGTTGGGGCGGGCTGGCGAAGGTCAGCGGTCACGGCGCGCCTCCGGCGTCGTCGGTGAAGGTGCGGGCTGGGTACAGCCACCACGTCCGGCGCTGCCACGCCCACCCTGGGTCGGGCATGCGGCGGCGCATCACGGCGAGCCCGTAGCCCTGGTCGTCGCACACGTGGGCCTTGGCCGAACCGGCGGCTTCTCCCCAGTGGCCAGTCTTGATCCAGTACCGCTCGTGGGCGCGGCAGCGGCGCAGGCGGCGTGCGTGGCTCATGCCTCGGGCTCGCCGTACTGGTCGGGCTCTTCCATGCGCTGTGGCTTGAGTCCGGCCACGAATGCCTCGCACGACGGGCAGCCGGGCTGGTAGCTGTGCTGCGGCATGTTGGGCGGGCAGGTGCAGCCGATCGCCCGCGCGGGCTGGGGCTGCTCGGCGGGCTCCCACGGGCCGACGAGGCGGGAGACGGTTGCGCCGCCCTGGCTGTACCGCGTCACGTCACGAGCTGCCTTCTCGCTGCGCGCCGGATATGCCCATCCGTCGCCGACGGTGCCCCACTCGCGTTCCCAGCCCTCTGTGGCCTGGCTGTGGCCGTCGCCGAGGCCGTCCGCGTAGGCGCCCCGGGTCAGGGCGTCGATCTCGTCGGCGCGCAGGCGGCGGCCCTCGGCGATGCCCCGGGCGTGGATCTGCTCGGCGATGGCGTCGACGACCAGCGTCGCCGCCTGTTCGGCGGTCAACGGCAGGTGCCCGGCCGGGTCGGTGGCAGCGAAGCGCAGCAGGATGCGACGGGCGGCGTCGATGTCGGCGAGGCGCCCCCAGTCGATGACGTCCTGCAGCATGCCCTCGGCGTCGTCGGTGGGCGTGAACTGCGAGCGTTCGGGCGGAGTCGGGTCAGGCATGAACAGTCTCCTCACGGTCGTGCGGGTCCGAACGGTGCTGCTCGCAGGCGGTCCGGCCGCAGCCGCACACGTACCGGGTCCGGTCGTCGCGGCAGCCGCAGTCGAGACGCCGCCCGGCGTCGACCGCGTCGGCGAACTCGGTGAGCCAGCGGAGGGCGTGACGGAGGCGGGCGACGGGGGCGCCGCAACGGCAGGACGGGCGGTCAGGCATCGGCGAGCGCCTTGATTGCCTGCCGAACCAGCCGGTCAACCGCCTCGCCGTCGACCTCGTCGACGTAGCCGTCTTCGTCGAGCTGACCGGCCACCCACCCGGCTTCGATGAATGCCTTGTCGAAGTCGCCCTGCCAGCCGCTATTGCCGAACGGGCGCTTCCCCGAGAACCCCTCACCGTCATGCCAGATGGCAGCGAGTAGCGCGACGAGGTAGCCCCTGACGGTGTCAGCGCCAGAGTCGTTGTCGGGGTCGAGGCGCAGGTTGAGAATCTGCTGCGGGGTCGGGTCAGACATCGATGTTCTCCTTGTGGTTGCTGGGGCTGAATTCCTCGTCGAACACGACGCCGGCGCCGGTCAGGTGCCGCTCCCCGGGATGCCCGCCGGGCTGGGTGCACACCTCGGGCCGCCCATGGTTGATCCGGACGGCCGGGCACGGCGGCAGGTGGATGCCCGGTGGAATCCAGCGCATCTGACGGGTCAGCTGCGGGTCGCCGATCGCGGTGCCACCGGCGAGCAAGTCGAAGCGGGCCGAGTCCAGGTCGCCGCAGTGGCGGCAGGGCTCGGCGGCTTTGAGGTTGCTGGCGCCGCTGTCACTGGCCCCAAAGCCGGGACCGAAGCCGGGCTGGGCTTCGACCTTCGGCGGCGGCCCGTCAACCACAACGAACGCGCGACGGACCGCGATGTTGTTGTAGCGGTGCGGCTCGTCGGGGTCCTCGACGTAAGCGGTCACCATCTCAACAACGACATGGCCGGGTCGGGGCGGCCCTTCGAGGAGCGCCACCGGTTCAACGTTCGAACGGCAGCCACTCCACAGGCCGGGCACCTGAAGGCGGGCAGCGAACGCGGCCAGGTCCGGGGCGGGCCAGCCGTACGCGACAGCCCACTCGGCCATCGCCGGGGTGTCGCACCGCATCTCGAACCCGCTGCCGCCGAGTGGCACCCACGTCCCGGGCTCGGCGTAGTCAAGGCGTCCGGTCTCGCCTCGTGCGGCGCCGGCGGTGATCACCGCGCGGATGGTGTCGACGTTCACCGACCCTCCTCCCGTAGTTCGATCCGGCCCGGCCCCGCGCACGGTGCGACACCCCGCGGGCTGGCGCACCCGTGGTGGGCAACGAACCGGCAGCAGACCTTGCACGTCGTGTGGCCGGGCAGCAGTTCGGCGCCGGACTCTTCCGGCTGGTGGCTTGGGTGAACGGCGGGCTTCGGCGGATAGCCGTCGATTGCGGCGAACACGCGGCGCAGACCGTCCACGAGTTGCTCGTCGGTCCACCCGTCGACAGAGCCCGCGCAGGCGCCGGAGGACCACCCGCCGAAGGAGGCGTCCTCGTCGCCGCCCTCGACGCGAAGACGCTGACCGCCGCCTGCGCCACTCAGAGCCCTTGAATCAACCGGGGGGTCACTCGGGTATGCACCCGGCCCGTTTGTGGATCCTGAGACGGCGGCGGGCGCCTCAAATGACGTGTCCCGTCCGGTTGAGGTTCCCCCGGTCACGCCGCCACCCCCTCGATCACCGGACGGGCACCCGCGAACGCCGCGATCCGCGCCACCATCCGCGCCCGGAACACCACCGCAAGATCCGCACCCGGCTGCTCCGCCGCCAACGCCGCACACTCGCCCATCAACGCGTCCAACTCCACCTGCAGCCGCGACGCAAACCGGGTCGCCAACGCGTCCCCGGCCGTCTCCAGCCCGATCCGCACAATGTCGACACCCAACTTGGCGTACTCCCGCTGAACCCGGTCGAACTGCTCCAGCAGCGCATTCGGGCCCGCCTTCGACTTCCGCTCAAACTCGGCCGCCGCCCCCGTCCGCAGCCGCTCCCCGTCGACGTCCTCGTCCGGGTTGCGCCGATCCGTCTCCGACTCAACACCCCAAAACAGCGCCTCCTCCGGCAGCTCATTCACCTTCGCCTCCAGCCAGGCGACCTGGCCGGCGTAGCGGTGGTACTGCTCCAGCAGCCCCTCAACGGGGTGCACCTCGCGGGGCACCGAGTAGCGGGCCGCAGTCTCGGCGGCCATGCGACGCTCAGCGGCGAGCAGGTGTGTCGGCGTCATTCCGCCGTGCAGGCGGCAGCGGCCCGTCTTGTTCGGGGTACCCCAGCCTGCCGGCTTGCCACAGGTGCCGCCGCCAGACTTCTTGGCACCACAGGTTTCGCCGCTCATGACGCCTCCACGGCGGCGAGCGCCTCGAGCGCTTCGAGCGACCCATCAGCGCGCAGTGCCCGCTCGATGGTGGCCCAGTGCTTCGCGCTTAGCCACGCTGCCTTGCGGCGGTTGCTGATCTGCTCGCTCGGAGTGGCCCATCGGCAGTTCTCGGGCGTGTAGTCGCCGTCCACGTCGATCCGATCGAGGGTCTTACCCTCGGGCCTCACGCCCATGTCCTCAAGGAACGCCGCAAAGCTGCTGCGCCAGCGCTCGCACACCTGAATGCCTCGGCCGCCAAAGCTCTTGTAGCCGTTCGTCGAGGGGCGGTAGCACCGATCGTTCATCGCCTGCCACGAGTTGTAGGTCGGCGTGGCTACCGGGCGGCGGTGGCCATGACCTCGCTCGCGGTTCGCCTCCCCGACTGCCCTCCATCGCGCCGCCGACTGGCACCCACAGTGGTCCCAGCCCATCCCCTTGTTTTCAAGCACCCAGATGGTCAACACCTTCGTGCCGCCACAGTCACAGGTGGCCTGCACGCGGGCATTGCCGCTGCGCTCTTGCGGAGGAGCCCCGCCGGTGACGGTGAGCATGCCGAACTTCCGGCCCAGAAGCGGGGCTATCTTGGCGGCGTACTGCTCAGCCCTGGCGTCGATTCCGTGGCGCTTGATCGCGCGGTGAACCGAGCTTGATCCGCATCCGATCAAGGCGCCGATCTCGCGGACGCCGCGGCGCCCGACCTCCCGACGCAGCCATTCACTGTCATCGAGGTAATCACGCCATGTCCGAATTGCGGTACCTTCCGTGGCCATGGTCGTCACGCCCCGCCCCCGAGATCCAGCCGCCCGGCATCCTCAGCCCGTCGCTGCCGCCGCGCCTGCTCCCGCTCACGCAGCGACGCCGCAACTGCCCCCGGCTTCAGCAGGCCCAGCTCGGCCACCAGCTCGTCGTTGCGGCGCCGCCGCTCGTCCGCCTGCTCGCGGGCGATCCGCGCCACCTCCTCAGCCCGGCGACCCGGACACACGTCCGCCGGGTGCGACTGGCGCATCGTCTTGATTCCCGTGTGCTGTCTGCACGGCCCCCCGACCGCTTGCAGGCCGACTACAAGCCCGCACGGCGCCTTCGGGCACGGGCAGCCGTCCTCGATCTCCGTACCGGACCAGGCCCGGCCGATGTGCCACGCGCTCATCGGCCCGCCTCCTTGCCGGTCGTCTGCGCCGGCCACGTCTCGTGCCGGTCGGCGTTGAACGCCCGCTTGCAGGCGTCGGTGTGGGTCCAGCCGTGGCAGGTCAGGCCGCAGCCGTGGCGCTCGCAGTCGGGGCGGGGGGCTCGGGGGTCGGGCACGATCGGGTCTCCTTCGGGTTGGTGCCAGGCTTTGGTGGCGTAGACGGCGATGAGGGCGCCGAGGCGCTGAGGTTCGCCCATCACCGCCTCCGGCTGCACTGGCCGCATTTGGTTCCGGCCTGGCCGGGATGCGGGGCGTAGCAGGAGACGCAGGCGGTGAGCTCTTCAACGTCGAACTCGCGGAACCGCTGAAAGTGCATCTGCGCCGCGACCGTGACCGTGCCCTTCGGGCCGCCACGGTTCTTCTCGACAATGAAGTCCGCCTCGCCCTTCCGCTCCGACTTCGGGTCGTCGTAGTCGGGCCGGTGCACCAGGATCGCGATGTCCGCCTCGTGCTCGAGGGCCGCGGACTCGCGCATGTCGGAGAGCTTCGGCACGCCGCCGGTGCGCTTGTTCGCCTCCCGGTTGAGCTGCGCCCCGACCACCATCGGGATCTTGGCTTTGCGGCCGATCTCCTTCAGCCCGACCGCAATCTCGGCGACCTCACGCTCGCGGGTGCCAGCCTTGTGCCGGACGATCTGCGCGTAGTCGACGATCACCGACTGCCAGCCGTGCTGCTCGACGCCGGTCATGACGAGCGCGTCAACCTCGGCGAGGGTCATGCGCGGCTTGTCGCACACCCACGACGGGGCATCGTCGGTGTCACCAACCCAGCGGGCGAGCTTCGTCCAGTCGCTGTCGTCGAGCTGCCCGCCCTTGAGGCGTTTGTGGTCGATGCTGCACGCGGCGGACGCCTGCCGCAGCCACACCTCGTCGCGGGTCATTTCGAGCGTGACGAGCGACGACGGGATTTTGAGGGTCATCCAGGTGCGGAACAGGTCGCCGAGGAGCACCGACTTCCCGGCGCCGGTGAGCCCGCCGACAACAACGAACTGGCCGGGCCGCAGCCCTTGGAGCATGTCGTCGAGGGCGACGAACCCGGTGGGGAGCCCGCCGAGGCCCTGCTGCTCCCCGGCGGCTTCGAGCGCGGCGAGGTTGGTTTCGGCGAGGGTGTTCCAGCGGACGCAGGACGGGTCGAGGCCGAGGGTGCTGAGGTCGTCGGGGATGGGTTCGTCGAGTTCGGGCCAGTCGTGTTCGTAGTCGCTCATGCCGTCCACCGCCGGTCGGTGCCGGTGAGGGTGACGCGGGTGGTGTCGCCGAGCCGGGAGTACACCCGGTCGCCGACGGCGGCTCGGAGCTGGTCGGGCGGCAGGTTGGTGGTGTAGATGGTGGCCATGCGGCGGGTCCAGCGCCGGTCGACGAGACGTTGGACGCAGTCGGTCATCCACGGTGTGGTCATGCCGGCGCCGAGGTCGTCGAGGAGGAGTAGGTCGGCGTTGAGGTACCGGTCGAGGGCGTGTTCGTGGCTGTCGTCGCTGCGTGGCCGCAGTTCGTCGCCGAGGTCGGGGTGGGTGGTGGCCGCCCACGTGTAGGGGCCGCCGAACCGGCTGGAGGCGATGACACGGGCGGCGGCGACGGCTTGGTGGGTTTTGCCGGAGCCGGTGGTGCCGCTGAGGAACAGCGCCGGGTGGCCGGTGGGGTTGGCGAGGTGCTGGCCGATCCAGGTGTTGACGCGGGGTTCGGGTTGGGCGTGGTCGTAGCGCCCGGCCCACCGTTCGTGGATGACGGCGGCGAGTTGTTCGGTTTGGAAGGCGCGCCGGGTGAGGGGCTCCCACGGGAGCCGTTCGGCGGGCTGGATGCCGCGTTCGGCGCAGACGCGCTGGATGGTGGCGTGGAGGCTGGTGTCACGCAGCATCGGGGCCGCCTTTCATCTCGTAGCCGGCGTAGGCGTCGGGGGTGTCGGGGTTGCGGTAGATGTGGCTTCTGCCCGGCTGGGATGCCTGGGGGCGGCTGGGTTCGTCGAGCCATCGGTCGGCGTTGAGCCAGCTGGCCGGGTGTGCGGTGTAGGCGGGGTCCTGCCCGGCACGCTCGGCCGCGTACCGGGTGGCACCGGCGGTGATCTCCGCGGGGCTGGCCCGCTTGATCGCCTTGGTCCAGGCGGTAAGGGCGCGGGCTCGTCCGACCCGCTTCGGGTAGGCGGCGTAGAAGGCGTCGAAGTCGGGGTCGCCGGTCGTCTTGTTCGCGGCCTTGGCCGCGGGCTTGCGCTGTACGGTGCGCGCCTGTTCGGTCGACCGAGCAATATGTACTTCCTTTCCCTTCCCTTCCTTTCCCTTCCCTTCAGGCGCGAGTGTTCGCGAGCCCTCGCGAGGATCGTCAGCGAACAGCGGCAGAACGGCACCTCCCTGATCGTTGGAGTCTCCTGACCAGGGCTTTTCCAGCCATTCGTCTGTCGCCATCTCTCGCGAGCGCTCGCGAGGGTTTTCGTGTTCGGTGTTCGGTACACATCTGCAAGTTGCAGATGTGTACGGTTGTTCGGTTGTACCGAAAACACCCTCGCGAGGACTTCCCGAGGGGTCGTGAGGATCGAACGGACGGAGCGCACGCGCATCGAACCGGGCCCGCGCGGCATGGTCGACACGCTGGTGCCGGCCCCAGTTGGTGACGTGCAGGACCGGGCCGATCGGGGACTGGTACGCCCGGATCAGGCCGTGCTTGAGCAGCTCGTCGATGAGCGGTTCCACGTCGGTGACGTCACCGGGGAACACCTGCATCTTGATCCGCTTGGGCGCGTAGTCGATGAACCCCTGGTCGTCGGCGAAGTTCCACATGCCGATGAACAGCAGGCGTGCCCACGGGTCAAGCTCGACGACCTTCTCGTCGACCCAGAACTCCGGTTTGATCGTTCTGATGCGCGCCATCAGGCGGCCCCTTCAACGACGGTGAGCGACTGGCGCCGCTTCCACGCCTCAACGGTCTCGACGGGGTAGCCCGTTTCCCAGTCGACGGCCCCCGAGCCGCCGCGGGATTGTCCGAGGTACACCCAGTCGGGGTGTCGGCCTGCGGCGATGTTCCGCTGGCGGTTGGCGAACAGGGCGCGTTCTTCGTCGGCGGCCCGCTGCTGGCGCCGCCGTTCCGCGGCAGTGTCGATGGAGCGTTCCCGCCAGCCGTCGCCGAGCAGGTCGAGCTCGCCGAGGTTCCCGGCGGCCCGCTGAAGGGTCTCGAGCTTGCCGCGCGTGTAGCCACGGGCCTCGGCCTGCTGGATCAGCTTGGTGATGGGCAGCGGCAGGTAGCCGGTGGCCTCGGCCCTGATCGCCTCGTCGATCCCGATGGGCCAGCGGACGCCGACCCGGATACCCCGCAGCTGTGGCCGGCCGGGGTCGATGTGCCGGCGGACGGTGACCCGTTCGACGCGGCGAGTGCGACGGATGGCAGGGGCGGTCATGTGCTCACCGCCCTCAAGTGCCGACGGCGCGACGGGTGCGGTTCGCATTCGGGGTGGGTGCCGAGCCCGGTGTGGACGGGGTCGAGGTGCGTGCGGCAGATTCGGCAGGCCAGGACGACCGCCGCGACCTGTTCCATCTCTGACGGCTCGGGCTCGTTGTGGACGCATTGCCAGCCGCCTGGGGTCAGGCGGGCCGACTGGCCGTGGACGCAGACGCCGACGGTGCGCGGGTTGCGCAGCGGGATGGCGGTGGCGCGCTTCACCCGCGCTCCTCGGTCCACACGCCGGTGCCGAGCATCTCGGTCAGGGTCACCATGCTGTCGCGGAAGGCGATCTGTACCTCATCGAGCGTCGCCCAGAGTGCCCGGTCGGCCGGCTCCGGGTCGAGAGCGGCGGCGACTGCGGCGAGCCGGTGCCGGTGGATGGCGACGGCCAGGAGGCGGACGGCGTTGCGAGCTTCCCTCGCGTTGCGTTCCTGTAGTTCGATGTGCGCGTCCCGGGGAGACTTCGCCTGGGAGCCTCTTGCCTGCTTAAGGCGCAGCTCGATGGCGTCCCAGCGTCGCCGTTCGACGTTCAGGGCGCCCTGGTTGCGGCTCTTCTTCGCGGCAGTCAGGTTGGCCTCGGTGGCGCGCTTCGCCTCGATGAGCGCCTCGTAGGTTCGCTTGACGACGTCGGGGTGAAACAGGCATTGCCAGTCGGGTTCCTTCTCGACTGGCCCGACCGCGTAGAAGAGCGCGTCGGAGATGACGCCGGCGAAGTCGTCGTTGTCGAGGTCGAGGAGCGCTTCGATGTCGTCTTCGAGCGTTGCGTCGTGCTCGGCGATGCCGTCGGGGGTGATGACTGTGGTCATAGGGTGCTCCCGCTGATCAGCGGCAGCCTGGCATTTACGTAGATCACTAGGATCGGGTACGATCCTGCCAGGACTTACCGGGCTGGTGGTCTGCTGGGGGCGGCTGTCGGGGCCGCCCTTCGCCATTTCTGGCGGGAGTTCAGGCAGCGGCGTGCGCCGAGTGCAGCTTGGCGATCTCGTCACGCAGGGCGCGGAGTTCGGCGAGCTGGTCGAGGACGAGGTTGCCGAGAACGTCGACCTTGGTGTTGATGTCGGCGACGGTGGCGGGAACCCCGGCGCGGGCGGCGGTGGCGTTCGCGGTGTTCTGCTTCCGCTGCACGGGTGTTGCTACGTCGTGCCGGCGCTGGGCGAGTTCGCGGCCGGTTTCGCTGGTGAAGAGCTGTGTGGGCATCCGGTCTCCTCGATCGCTGTGATCGAGCGTCTACGCGGAGCGCTGGCCTGCGTTCGGCTGCTGCCCGGCCGGGTGTCTTGATCCGGGGGCGCGACTCTGGAACGCTGGCGTGACCGGGTGCTGTTCGCAGCAGACACCTGGTTGACGCTTCGTGCTTCGGCTCGAGGTGGTCATCCGGCCGGCGGGCGCCTATCTCTCTGGACAGAGCCCGCCGGCCTTCTTTGTCGGCACGTGGCGTGCCAACGTTGCTGAGACGATATCACTCACCGTGAGTTGGCGCCAGTCTATGTCGCGTGTCGCATGTGAGTGTCTGTAGTGGACTCGGACTCACTTGTTCCGTTGCCTGGCAACGCTACAAGTAGGTTGTGACAAGGAGATCCGGCCCGACCGGGTGACTTTCAGGTTCGCCGGACCGACTCGATTCCAATGCTGTTTATCGATGTACGGCTTGCCTCTCAACCCGGTTGAGAGTCACTCTCCGTATAGAAAACCGGGCCACGTATTCGTGATCTTCCCTGTTACTGGAGTGACTGGTGTGACGCCATGTCTCCTAATGCGTCTTAATGTGCCTTAATGCAGGGACGACCCCGCCGACCCGCAGACGCAAGCTCGGCTCACCCTCCGCGACCGTCCTGGGCGAAGTTCCCAGGTCGGGCCGGTGTCGGCCCCGTCTGCCCCTGGTACTTCGACCGCAGCCCCCGCGTGCCGTAGGGCCGCGCCGCCCGCTGGTCCAAGCGCATGAACGCGATCTGGCAGATCGGCTGCTCCGGCTCCAGGCGGATCGGATGCCGGGTGGCGTTGAACAGCTCGAGGGTGATCTGCCCCGAGAATCCGGGATCGATCCACCCTGCCTGCTCCACGGTCAGCCCAGCCCTGGCCAGGCTCGACTTGCCGGACACCATGGCAACCACGTCGGCGGGGACGGTGACCAGCTCGAGGGTTGAGGCCAGCCGGAACTCGCCGGGCTGCAGCAGCCACGGGCTGGTGCCGACTGTCGGCGTGGCCATCTCGCCGAGGAGCAGGTCGACGGAGGCGGGCTGGATCTGCCAGTCGTGCGGCATCGGCTCGATCAGGCCGCCGGCGAGCAGCTTCCGGATGGAGACGTCGGAGAGCATCATGAGCGCTCCGCGTACGGGCTGGCCGCGGCCTCGGTGCCGTCGTCCAGCGTCGAGATGGCGAAATCCCCGAACACGCTGGGCGCGATGCGCTGCAGTTCCCGCAGGCAGGCGACGGCCACCTCGCGGATCTCCACGTCGGCCCCCTCGCTCGCGCGCATGGTCACGAAGTGCCGCCAGGCCCGGTAGTTCCCGGTCACCACGATCCGCGTCTCGGCCGCGTTCGGCAGTACCGCCCGCGCCGCCTGCCGCGCCTGCTTGCGCCGCAGCGTGGGGCTGGCCACGTCGGCGAACTTGGCCTCGAGCCCCTCGAGCAGCTCGTTGTACGCCTTGAGCGCCGCCTCGCTCGCTTCCACGAACGTCTTGTGCAGCGCCGGGTCCTCGGCGATCACGGCCGGCTCGACCATCGCCGCATCCTGCCCCGGCACGTATCGCTGCGACAGCTGCGAGTAGGAGAAGTGCCGGTGCCGCACGAGCTCGTGCGTGAACGAGCGCGACACCCCGGTCATGTAGAACGTGACGGTCCCGTGCTCGAGCACGGAGAGGTGCCCGACCTCGAGGATGTGCCTGAGGTACCCCGCGTTCGTGGCCGTGGCCGGGTTCGGCTTGGACCACGACTGGTAGCAGGCGCGGCCGGCGAACTCGGCGAGGGCCTGGCCGCCGTCGGCGTCCGTTTCCCACCCGCCGGACTCTTCCCGGGCGGCGTCGGCGTCGAAGTGCGTCCAGGCCAGGGCCCGGACGTGCAGGGATGCGGTCTTCAAGCGGCTTCCTTCGTTGTCGCGTTTTGTAGGTCGGCGCGTCGGCTGATTGCTCTCGCACCGACGCGAAGTTCCAGACGGATTCGATAGGCCGTAGCGCCGGCGGCGAGCATCGCGTCGATCCGCGCGTCACGGGCTGCGAGTTGCTCGGCCCGTGCTGCGGCCCGTTCGGCCCGCTCGCTGGCGCCACCGTCAAGCAGGTCGCGCCGGACCCGGTTGGCGGGCACGCCGAGCCGGGCGGCGATCACAGCGGGGGCGAGGTTTTGTGCCGCGAGCTTCGCGACCTCGCACCGGCGGGCGGCTGCAGCCTGGCGGACCGGAACGTGGGCGGGGACCTTCTTGTGTGGGTTCATCTCCCGGCGGCGGGCTTCGGTAAGCCCACCCCAGACGCCGAATTCCTCACGGTTGGCCAATGCGCGGCCGGCGCACTGCTCTTTGATCGGGCAGCGGTCGCAGACGGCGACCGCCGCGGCGATGGCGGGCTTGTCGTCGGGGTCGGGGTACATGTCGACGCCCGCGGTGGCACAGGCGGGGCCGAGGTGTCGGCTGGTCATGGCATGCTCCAGGCAGGTGGTTCGGAACGGACGGGGCGGGCGCCGCAACGCGATGCGGCACCCGCTACGTGTTAAAACGGCGGCTCGTCGCCAAAGCTCGAGGGCTTGCTGCCGCCGGCGGGCGCCGAGTTAGCCCACGGGTCGTCGCCGCCGCCACCGAACCCGGTGCCGCCCGTCGACTGGCCACCGGACCGCTGCATCTTGGTGACCTTGACGGTGGCGTACTTGAGCGTCGGCCCGATCGCGTCGATATCCAGCTCGGTCACCGACCGCTTCTCACCCTCGCGGGTCTCGTACTTGCGGGTCTTGAGCCGGCCGGACACGAACACCTCGTGGCCCTTGTCCAAGGACTCGGCCACCGCCTCGGCCTCCTGGCCCCAGACGGTGCCGTCGACGTAGTACACATCCGCGTCTTCCCATTGGTCGGTCTGGGGGTTCTTGCGGCGGGAGTTGAACGCAAGGCGGACCTTGCACATGGCCTTTCCGGACGGGATGAAACGGAGCTCGGGCGCGTCGATCAAGCGTCCGACGCCGGACAGGGTGGGGAGACTCATGCTGCTTCCTCTCGCTTCGATTTCGGGTGCGCGGAACCTCGGACATGCTGGCCATGCCGTCCGCGTCGATCGCCAATGGCTATCGGTCCACCGGCGTTGCGCCACGTCTTGCCGCGGAGAATGTCGTTGATGGCGCCTGACGTGATGCCATATCTCGCGGCGAGCTGCTTCGGAGTTACGTCGCCGTGGGCGAACGCAGTGCGAATCTCCACCACGCCCTCCTCGGTGAGTACGGCATGACTGTTGGCCGACCCCACCGCGCCAGCAAGACCGGCTCTACCTCTCCGGTACATGTCGGCGGTGTTGTCCTTCGGCGTGCCCGCGTACAGATGGCAGGGATTGACACACGACGGGTTGTCGCAGTGATGGCAGACGAATCGGCCTTCAGGGAGCGGGCCTATCGCGTACTCGTACACGCATCGGTGTGCACTGAAATGCCGTCCGCCGTAGCTGACGTGTCCGTAGCCGGAGCCGTTACGTGCACCGTTCCACGTCCAGCAGTTGCCGAGCATGTCGATCTTCGCCCAGAACGAGGACCGGCTGGCAACCTCTGCGGGGTGAGAGAGCCGTGAAGCGAGGAGAGTCATTGTGCTTCTATGCAGCCTTTCCTGCGGTGATCTTGTTGGCGCGGACGCTGACGCGTTGCAGCGCGGACCGGCACGCGTTGGTGGTGATACCGGCGACCGCGGCGAGTTCCCGGCAGTCGGCGTCGGGCCGCTCGACGCGCAGTTCGGCTACACGCCGGTCGACCGGTGCGAGCGGCCGGCCAGCGTCGAGAACTTCCCGGGCCGCGGTGTAGCTGCGCCGGGCGGCCCGCCGGGCGCGGCCATTGTTGGCGCTGCGGAACCCGACCATCTGGGCGGTCGGCCGCGGCTCGGGGTCGACGTCGACGGGCTTCGGGTCTGCGCCGCAGGTGTGCCGCCGCCATCCGCCGTCGAGGTCGACAACGATCCGGCCGCCGCCCAAATGCCGGAACCAGCCGTCGGGTTGGGGCTGGCTGTCGAGCCACACGTCGTGGCCGTCGAGGTCGGCGCAGACGATGTCGACCCCGCAGGCGCAGGTGCGGCGGTTCACGGCTCACCGCCGGCGGCTATGCGGAGCAGGACGTCGGCGTGGCATGGGTCCGATTCACGGCACCAGCAGACGAGGTCGCGACCGGCCAGATCCCGACGGGCCATGGCCTGAAAGGCGGGCGAGCTTGCGACGAGTGCGCGGTACAGCTCGACTGCGTGCGCCGCGTCGGTGGCCGCGCGGTAGCCGGGCAGGGGAGTGCCGACCCGGTACGGGTTGCCGTAGCCGGTCGGACGCCCGACGTAGATGGCGCCTTCCGGCATGCGCCAGCCGCGTGCGCGCCGACGCTGGATTCGGGCCGGCATCACGCCATCACCACCGTGACAGGGAACGCCCCCGGCTTGTCGGCGGCGACGTTCCACTGCAGCCACCACGGCGCGTCGTCTTCGGACGGGACGATGACCGCCCACGTCTCGTCGTACGGGCAGTTCTTGGTGTCCTCGTCGAACGCCTGCAGGCTGCCGCGCACCCTGTACTCGTCGTGGTGGCCGAGGATGACGATGTCGCCGTCCTCACCCATCCAGCTCACGTACAGGTCATCGGCCTCGACGAAGCAGGTGCCGGCGGCGGTCAAGACCGCGGGGAACGTCACGACGCCACCGCCGCGAGCTGCGCTTGGATGGCCGCCTCGACGTCGGCGGGCAGCGCCCACAGCTGCTGGGCGCCGCGGCACGGCACCGCCTCGGGCACCTTCCGGACCTTGTCGAACCGCCAGTGCGCCTGGCCGGCGAACGCCCACGGCCCGCAGTCGCACCGCAGAATGTTGCTGTTCAGCGACGCCGTGCAGATGCCGATGAGCTCAGCGACGGCGACGACGCCGCCCGGGTGGTCGGCGGGGTTGCCGGACAGGATCGGTTCGTCGGTGGCGAGGCACACCCGCACGTCACCGACGTAGTAGTACGGGTCGGTGTTCTTCCAGATCTTCTCGGCGAGGTAGAGGGCTTCGTCGTCCCACGCCTTCCCGCCGTGCAGGTAGACGTCGCCGCGGTAGGTCGTCACCCATGACCTGTTCTCGATGCGCTTCGCGGCCGGCTCGGGGATGTCGGTGAAGCACGTCGTCCACGGACGCCAGAGAGTCAGGGCCGGAACGCGCTTCACGACGCCACCTCGGTTCGGTGCGGGCACGGCGCCTTGCCGGACAGCTGGTCGTAGACGCCGGCGCGGCTGTAGTCGTCCCACGCCTCGCGGGTCACGGTCACGCCGCGGGCGATGGCGGCGCGCTTCTCGGCGGCGGTGTATTCCATGGACCGCCACGCCTGGTCCTCGGTGGTGACGCCGCGGCGGACATCGGTCAGGCCGAACGCGCACCCGCACCGCTCGCGGAAGATGAAGGAGTCGCCGCGGCTCACGGTGCCACCGCCTCACTCACCGCCGGGTACTCGCGAATCCGGAGCTCGTCCGGCCAGAACTTCCAGTCGCCGCCCTTCTTGTCGGTCTTCGACACCAGCTGGCCACCCCAGCACATCTCGCTCGCCCAGACGGCACCCAACTGCTTCACGAACACGGCCGTACCGGCGGACCGAGCCTTGCCGATGAGCTCCCGGAACCAGCCGATGTCGACGGGCCGCGAGCTGGGCCCGGACTCGCCGCCGAGGATGAGCCAGTCGATGCCGGTCAGGTCCAGCGACGGCAGCGGCCCAAGCAGCGGCTCAGCGGAGATGAAGCGGACCGCGGCGGGGGTGTTCCGCAGGGCGTCGGCGCGGCCGGTGTGCTTGTCCAGCTCGATCGACGTGCCCAGCCAGACGTTCGGGAGCGGCCACGGCGCCGAGTGGTACGTCGACTTGACGCCCGGCACGTACGTCGGGCTGTGCGGGGTGGCGTGCCAGTCCATCGCCGACCGGAAGTGCACCCCGTCCACGTGCCCGCCCGACTTGCACTCGCACCGGTCCGTGAGGATGCGGGCCATCCGCTCCGGCCGCTTCGTCAGGATCTGGTAGGTGTGCTGCGGCGTGTCCGCCATGACCGCCCAGAACCGCTGGATGAACTCGCGCGGCACGCGGGCGTGGAACAGGTCCGACATGCTGTTGACGAATACAGTCCGCGGGCTGCGCCACCGCAGCGGCTCGGTCAGGACGTCCTCGTGAACAGTGACGCCGAAGCCGGGCCCGGAGGTTCGCGGGTCGCCGTCGTTCTGGTACTTGGCCTGGCCCATGCCCTTGAGCCGCTTCGCCATGGTCAGGGCGTAGCAGTTGTCGCAGCCGGCCGAGATCTTGTCGCAGCCCGTCGTCGGGTTGAGGGTCGCCGCGACCGTGCCGGGCTGGTGGGTCCACTCGATGCTGGTGTTCGTTGCCATCAGATAGCCGCCTCTACTGCTTCCGGATCGGCACGATCAGGTGCCGGTAGCCGTCAGCCTCGGCAGGCTGCACATGCACCGGCTTCGTCACCCCGCTCATGCGCAGCACGACCCGGGACGTGCCAACCGCCTTGATCGCAGCCGTCAGATAGTCGGGGTTGATGCGGATCTCGATCGGGTCGCCGTCGATGTCGCAGAACATCTCGGCGTCGGCGCCGGTGGAGTCCTCGCCCGTCGCCCGGATCGCCACCCCGCCGTTGGCGAAGTCGAGAATGATCGGCGTCGCCTTCTCATGGACTTTCGCCGCGCGGCCGACGTGCCCGGCGAACTCGGCGGCGTTCAGTTCGACAGCGATGCTCGTCGGCCCGTCGAAGAAGCGGCGCAGCTGCTCGGCCGGGAATTCCGTGAACTGGGCGGTGACGAGGGTCAGGCCGCCGTCGGACAGGCCGAACAGGGTGTCGCTGGCGTGGACGGCCACCTGCCCCGACAGCAGCGGCGCCATGTCGGCGATGAGGTGCGCTGCCGGGCAGGCGTGACCGCCCCCGGTCGGCTGCCACGGCATGACGCCGGCGGCAGCCCGGTACCGGTCGCTGGCCAGTAGGGTGAGCTGCTCGCCGAAGCCCATCCACAGGCCGGTGATGAACGCCGGCTCGACGCCGGGGTGGGTGGCTGCGGCGACCCGGCGGACGGCCCGCGCGAACTCGGCGGCGTCGACGGTGCCGACGGCGGGCGGCAGTTCGGGCAGCTGCGGGTATTCGTCGACGGGCAGGGTGGGGAAGGTCAGTTTGACGGTGCCGCAGGTGAGCTTCAGGCGGCTGTCGTCGAACTCGAGGTGGACGGGCTTGCCAGGCAGGGTGTCGACGAGCGCGGACAGAAGCCGCCCGGAGACGAGCGCCTGCCCGTCGCCGCGGCCGTCGACGCTGAGGGTGGCCGTGGCCGAGGTGTCGTAGTCGAAGGCGGCGATGCTGAGCCGGTTGCCGTCGACGGTGAGCTTCAGGCAGGCCAGGGTGGGGATGGCGGGCCGGGACGGCAGGCGTTTGGCGACGGCGCCGACGGCGGCTTTGAGGGCGGCCTGGTCGACGGTGCAGGCCAGCTGGGTGAGGACGGCGGTCATGCGGCAACCTTCTGGGGTGCGTCGAAGTCGAGGCACAGCTGCTCGTGGTCGTAGATCGGGGCGTCCGGCACCACGGCGGGCATCTTGGCCTCCGGATGGTTGTGGCGGTCCAAGAACCTGTGCAGCGCCTTGCGAATGTCGTCAGCGCTGATCTGGCCCGCCTTGTCGATGTCGAAAATGAGCGACACGCAAGCCAGTCGGAAGTTCTCCAGCGCGTCCCGTTCGCCCTGCAGGCGTGCCCAGTGCCGCGACTGCTCTTCGGCGACCTTGACCAGGTCGACGGTGCGCAGTTCGGCCGGGATGAGCGCCAGAGCTGCGTCGATCTCGCGTGCAGCGTCGGTGCGGGCGCGGTCCCGTTCGATCTGGTACCGGACGGCGATGTCGCGGAAGTGGTCGATGACGTCCGCCGTCGATTCGCCGTCCTCCTGCCGCACGCCCTCCCAGCCGCGCTCGAGCCAGACGTCCAGCCAGTTCCGCAGTTCGGCGGCGCGGGCGCGGGTGAGCAGGACAGACTTGTCGCTTCCGCTGTGGTAGCCGATGGTCAGTACGGCATCGTCGGAGATGGGTGTTTTGTGGCGCGGGCCGAGCCGCAGCCGGCACTGAACTTCGGCGATCTCCAGTGCCTTGGGGTTCACGCTGCGTCCTGCGGGGCGGCGCCGTCGACCTCTTCCGGCCCGGTGAGCACCAGCCGGCGCACGTTGACGCCGTTCTGGTTGGTGTACCGCTCGTAGCGGGCGGTGTAGTCGCGGGCCTTCCCGCCGAGGCGCTGTTCGGCGTCGGTGAGGGCGATCGGGTCGGACTGGTCCAAGGTGGTCATGCGGTCGGGTCCTTTCGTGTGAACGATGCCGCCGTGCTGGGCGGCCCAGCGG
This sequence comes from Dactylosporangium salmoneum, assembly GCF_039532525.1. Lineage (NCBI taxonomy): Bacteria > Bacillati > Actinomycetota > Actinomycetes > Micromonosporales > Micromonosporaceae > Dactylosporangium > Dactylosporangium salmoneum. The sequence continues at coordinate 227,701 of NZ_BAAARV010000025.1, read as the reverse complement.
TCGGCGTCGTCGAGCAGGTCGAACAGGTGCAGTGCGAGCTGGTTGTCGACGTTGCGGCCGATGTGGGTCCAGTGGCCGCCGTTGCGGTCGGTCCACGTCCACGGGCCGGGCTGGTCGAGGTAGACGGGCCGGCCGTCGCTGTCGCGCAAACCCCAGCGGGTGTCGAGGAGGCCGTCGGAGGTGCGGCGGATGGTTGCGACCTGGGCGTAGAAGGCGCGCATCAGGCGTTCACTTCGGCGCCGGTGCAGAACGAACCGAAGGTGGTCATGACGAGGCCCGCCCGGCGATGTGCTCGGCCAGCGACATACCGCCCGGCACGTTGACGCTCGTATCGGCGATGTCGAGGTTCGGCAGCCCCCAGTAGGCGTACGACCACAGCAGCCGCATAACCGGACGCGTGTCACCCCCGGCGAGGCATGCGGCAATGCCGGGGTGCTCGAAAACGGGAGAAGCGCGCAGAATCCAGTGGGCGTTGACGTAGACGGCCGACAGTCGGTGAAGCTCGCGCTGGTCGGCGTTGCTCAGCTGACTCACTGAGACGTGGACCTTCGGGTGATAGCTGAGCGACTTGCCGTGGCGCCGCAGATACCAGGGGTTGATCAGGTACCGCATGGTCGTTTCGTCGATTGGTCGCTCGCCCCAGTCGATGCGGCGCATGTGACCGGCATTGCACCTGGCGCACAGGTAGCCACGGACTGCGTGGTCGCCGAGATTGTGGTCGTGGTCAATGTTCATCCATGGGCTTCGGTGCCTACAGATGCCGCAGCGGTCATCGGAGGCCGCCTGGAGCTCTCGATATTCGGCGCAGGTGAGCCTGTATGACTCATGCGTCTGGCAAGACGGGTGGTAGTACGGCGCGAGCCGGTAGTCGAACTTAGAGCTAGTCACTTGACTACTTGTCACATGACTAGTCTTACTAGAGGTTGCCCCTCTAGTCAAGTGCCTAGTAGTCTGCTGACTATGTTGCTGACCATGGAAGAGGTGATGGGCGCCCACGAAATCGGCCAGATGCTCGGTGTATCCAGGCAACGCGTCCAGCAGATCACCGCGCGCCCTGACTTCCCCGCGCCCGCGTGGACCCTCGCCATGGGCAAGGCGTGGCTCGCTGTCGATGTGCGGGCGTGGGTCCGCGAGCATCGAACCGACCTTGCCGAACATCCCGAGGCGGCCCCGCGACGCCGTCCCGTCAAGCGCACGCCCCGTAAGGCCGGCCCCCCACCCGCCGAGTAGCCGCGTCACCGCACCCACCCAAGCGCCCGCGCCAGCTCCGCCCGCCGCCCGATTCCCAACGCCTTATAGATCCGCGACAGCGAACACCCCACCGCGTTCGCCGACATCCCGCCCAGCAGCCGCCCCAACGCGCGGTTGTCGAGCTCCGGATGGCGGGCCGCCAACTCGGCCACCACACGCTGCCGCTTCGACAGCACCGCGGCGGTCACGCCGCCTCACCGGCCGGCACATGCCCCGCAGCCTGCAGCGCCTGCTTCAGCTCCGCGCGCTCACGCACCCCGAGCAGCTGATACGCAGCCCTCAGCTGCGACTTCACCGTGTTCGGGGAGACATGCCGCTCCCGGGCGATCTGCGGCACCGACAGCCCCGACCAGGCGAACCGGCGCGCCACATCCATCTCGGCCCGCGACAGGGACGTCCGTGTCGGCCGCCTCCGCCGCAACCGGCTGAGCTCGGCGCGCAACCGATTGACGGTGCCGAGGTGCTCGTCGATGACCCGCAGCTGCTTGCCGACCTCGCGCAAGCTGAGGTCGATCACGTGCAACTGCTGGTCGATCGCATACTGCGCCTCGGCGACCGTCTGCGGTGCCGTCATGCGGCAACCTCCGCTGCCAGCCGCGCACCCTCGGCGTGGATCAGCTCCACGAAGTGCAGGTTGCACAGCGCGAACGGCGATCGCCGCTCCCGGATCAGGTCGATCGCCTCACCGGCGCCCATGCCGAGCCGCAGCAGGATGAACGCCGCCAGCAGACCCGACCGGTTGTAGCCGGCCTGACACCGCGACAGCACACGCAGCCCGTTGCGGACCGCCTCCGCACCGAGGTCCGCGAACCGCAGCACGATCGCCATGTCGTCGTCGTTGAGGATGCCGTCGGGGATGCGCCCGTACCGGCGCTGCACGCCGACGGCCGGGCCGCAGCCGTACCGCTCGTACAGGCTGAGCACCAGGTCGAACTCGTCGCCGACGACCACGTCCCGGATCGCACCGTCCGGGCCCATGACGTCGTGGCCGCCCATGAACAGGCCCGGCCGGATCTCCGACCACTCCTGGTCGCAGTAGGGAACACCCATCAGGCAGCACGCTCCAAAGGCTCGATCCCGCCCGGCCAGTCGATCCCGTCCAAGGCCGTCAGCTGCGCTTTCGGCAGGTCGACCATCGGCACGCCCAGCCAGGCGGCGCCGGCCGCGCAAAGCCACAGCGCATCGCACGCGTTGTTGTCGCCGTCGAACCACGGGAACCGGCGGGCCGCGGCCAGCACCATCGCGTCCTTCGCCGCGTTCCCGGAGCCGGTTGCGAACTTCTTCACCGACGCCGGCGGCGCCACCGCCACCGGGATACCGGCCTTCCACAGGGCGTGGGTGGCCATCCACCACAGCCCGGCCCGCTCGTGGTGCCCCGACTGGCGCTGCGCGCCCTGGTTGCCATACGAGGGGCCCTCGACAACGACCAGGTCTACGCCGCGGCAGTGGTCGGCGACCCGCTCGAGCAGCCACGCCATCCGGTCGTGGCCGCGGAGCTTCGCCGGCGGCTTCAGGGTGTCAGCCCAGCCGGTGTTCCCGGCGACGCCCGTGCTGGTCAGGCTGAAATCGAGCCCTCGGACGGTCGGGGCGGGGCCCGGCGTGACCGTGGTGGCCACGCCGGGCAGCGTCAGAGGCAGAGGGAGAGTCACGCCGCCGCCTCCGGAATTCCGCCGTAGGCGCGCAGGATGCGCACCGTGTGCGCGACCCCCAGGTGGGCGCCGCGCAGCTCACCGTCGGTGGTGTTGGCCACGAACGACCCGGACCGGTAGCGGCGGACGAAGTCCTCGCCGGGCCCCGGCAGGTAGCCGAGGTCGAACCGCACCCAATGCCGGCCGTCCTCGTCGTGCCGTTCGAACTGCACCGACCGGTTGTCGACCGGGCCGCTCACGTCGGCGAGCCGCCAGCCGAAACGGCGGGCGTCGCGTAGCAGGCGCAGCGCGGGCAGCATCTCGTGATTCACGCCGCCACCTCCCCGAACATGGGCGCGCCGACGGCCGCGTCGTCCCAGCCCTGCTCGCGCGCCTCGGCGGCGTCGTAGCGCATCTGCTCCAGGTCGCGGCGCAGCGCCGCCAGCAGGTCGCTCACGACGCCACCTCCGGGGCGATGATCTGGGTGGACACGACCAGGCGGGTGCCCTCCGGGAAGTCGTCGGCGTGCGCCGCGAATCCGGGACCGAAGGCGAACCCGCTCCCGGACGTTCCGCCCTCCGGCAGCCAGAACAGGCCGGACAGGAACTCGTCGGGCTTCCGCGCCCAGCCCGAGCCGTAAGCGACCGCAGCCTCATACCTGGCCAGGTCCCGCTCGTACCCGTAGCTGCGGACCCGCGACGCCACCAGTACGTGTGTGGTCGACGGGTTGTCGGGGCGCAGCACCTCGTCGGGCCGGTCGTGGCGGGTGCACTTCCACGGGTGCTTGCGCTGCCAGTCCATGATCTCGGCGTATTCGCGCTGCGAGCTGTACGCGGACAGCTTCGTCTCGCGGCAGCCGGCCTCGGCGCACCGAATCGACGTCGTCCTTTCACGGCGGCTCACCGGTCGAACTCCAATCCCTCGGCGCCACGCCAGACGAATGCGCGCCGGACGGCGCACCAGGCGGGGACTTCGATCTCGTCGTAGCCCGGAACAGGCGCCTCGTCCTCGGTCGGCACGCCGCAGACCGCGATGTCGCGGACGCCAGCCCGGCTCTCGGCCGTGTACGGCGTGCCGCAGCACAGGCAGCGGTGGTCGTCGGTGGCGAGCGCGACGGCGGTGTCGAAGTCGTGCCAGTAGGCCCGCTCCCAGTCGGGGCCGTCGCCGCCGTGGGTCGACCAATGCCCGGTCGTGTTCAGGTAGCGGACCGGGCCCCGGACGGTCAGGTCGCGGACCGCCCACCGGCCCTTGACGCGTTCGATCAGCGTCAGCGTGCCGACCTGGAACCGGTCGGCACCGATCGGAGACGCATTGATCCGCTGTGGCGCGAGGTCCAGAATCTGCTGGTGGCGGGTCAGTGGGCCGGGCGGCAGGGCCGCGACGTTGAGCGCCGCGGCCACAGCCTTCTCGTCGAATGAAGCGCCCATCAGACCGGCGCCTCGTCCTGCTTGGCCGACTTGCTCGGCCGCCACTTGAGCCGCCACGGCCCGAGCTTCCGGAGCGCCTGGGCGGGGTCACGTTCGGCCCGATCTGCGAGGCGCACCAGCGACCCGCTCGACTCCGAAACCCAGCGGTCCCCGCTGCCGTCTTCCCACATGTCGCCGAGCTGCGGCGGCCAGTACCCCGGCAGCGCGGGCGCCTGCCGACGGGCGCCGCCGGGAACGGCGTCGCTGGCGACGAGCCGCGCCCAGTCGGTGACGTCCTGGCTGTCGCCGACGAACGGCGTCACCACGCCCAGCGCAACCGCCGCCGCAACGGCGAGGGTTGCCTCGACCTGCGCGACCGCGATCTGCTGGTCGACGGTCAGCGCCGTCTCCTTCGATGCCTTGTGGATCGCGCCCAGAGTGAGCAGCGTGTCGTGGTACCGGTCGGCGCCGCTCACTGCAGCTCACCGTCCACCGGCTCGGCCTGGTTCTGCTCGGCGATGTGCACCTCAAGCGCGACAATGACTCGCTCACCCTCGGCCGCACCGATCTCCTTGCTCGACCCGATCGGCCGGCCGACGATCTCGGAGATGAACGCCAGACGCTCGTCGCGCTCCTTGAACTCGGTGTCGTTGAACAGGGCGAACATGCGCTTCTGCCGGTTCTCCGGCATCGGGTCCGGGTTGACGACCACGGCGGGCGGCGACGAAACCGGCTTCGGCTCCTCGATGGCGCGCTGACCGACCTCGGCGGTGGCCTGCACCGGCGTCGCGTCGTCGGCGGCGTCGATGTCGTCGAGCGACACCCGCCGCGGCGCCTCACGCACCTCGCCGCCGTCGCCGTCCTGGATCTCCTCCGCCGTGTACGGCATGCCCATGATCGCGTCGGAGGCGACCCAGCGGCACACCTCGGCCGTCGCGCGGGCGATCAGCATCGCCTGCGGCTGGTTCTTCCACTGGTCCTTCGAGGTGAGACCCATCTTCTTGGCCCGCTCGATCGTCCACGTCGACCGCTGCCACTCCGTTTCACCGCGGCGCCGGGCCGCGACGACCGCGACCGTCTCGTCCGACTTCTCGATACGCACCTCGTGGCCGACGCCCTGCACGATCGCCCGCAACGTCATCGCCTTCGGGGCCGGCGTGCCTTGGATCGAGTCGAACGCGCGCAGCGACGCCATCGGCGACAGGCCCACCTCGGCGCCGGCAAGGATCGCCGCGGTCGCCTCCATCGGCTTGTTCTGGTAGGCGCGCGGCACGAAGCTCGTCTCGCACAGCCCCTTCGCGACCTGGTGGGCGGCCTGTGCGGCCTGCGCCCAGTCGGCGATCTGCGCGATCTGCTGGTTGCGGGCGTTGTGCTGCTCGGGCAGTTCGACGGCGTTGCTCTCGGAACGGGGAACAAGGGACATGCTGGTACTCCTCAGTTCAGGGGTTTCGGGGTTGCGGTTCAGATCTCTTCGAGTTCGCGGGCCACCCAGCGGGGCGGCTTCGACTCGTGGATGCCGGACACGTAGCCGGGCCATTCGTCGTTGGCGCGGCACTTCGCGTACAGGTCGATCGCTTTGCGGTTACGCCGCCAGCCGAGCTCACGCCAGTCGTCGTCGAGCTCGACGAGTGTCACCAGGTGCGGGGGTTCGACCTCGACGAACACGAAGAAGAACGACGGGTCGTCGTCGAGGCCGACGGCACGGACAGCCTCGCGGTAGGCGTCATCCTGCATGCAGTAGCCGAAGTTGCCGACGGCCTTGTCGATCGCGTCCGGGTGCGCCGAGTTGCACGTTTTGACATCGACGACGACGAGCCGGCCGCCGATGCGGCGCGACCAGTCGAGCTTGGCCCGCCGCCACACGCCGGTCTCGTCGTCGCGCCAGAACATCGCCTGCTCCGGGGTGCCGTGGTCGGGGTTGAGGAGCGTGTTCGCACGGCGGTGCGCCCGGATCGCCTCCGCCATCGCCTGAGCCCTGGCGTAGTCGGCGGTCAGGACCGGCACTTTCCCGACGGCGTAGGCGGCGTCGCGCTCCTCCTGCGCCTTCTTCGTCTTGAAGTCCTTGAAGTCGAGGACCGCGACCGAGGCGCCCTTGCCGAGGACGATCTTGTGCGCGACGTGGCCCAGGTCGAAGTGGCGCTTCGGCGGCTGCGGGTGCGTCTGCTGCCACCGGAACTTCGCCGGGCAGTCGAGCAGCACCTTCGCGCCCGAGGTCGACAGGGAACCGTCCGGCACCGGGTCGCGAAAGTAGACGTCGTCTGGGATGTCGTAGACGCCCGGCTCGGTTACGACGGTCATGCGGCCATCGCCGCCAGACGCTCCCCAGCGGTCGGCTTCCGCTCGACCGTCACGACGTACCCGCCGGGCAGGTTCGCGGCGAGCAGGTCCGCCTGGGCCTTGTTGTGGGTGGTGAGCGCGAGCTTGCAGCGGCTGTACACCTTGTAGGTGGTCACCGGGCACCGCCCCGAACCAGCGCGGGTTTCCTGTCCAGGGCGAGCCACGCCCACGAGGGGCGACGGTGCGCGCCGACGCCAACCATCCGGCGTGCCCGGCTTTTGCGCTCCTCGCGGCGGGTCGTCCGGCCGTCGCCGCGGTGCCTGGCCTCGAGTCGGCCGGCGCCGGTGGTACGGCGGTCGAGGTCCAGCCAGCCGCGGGCATGCGACTTCACGTCAATGCTTCGCCGGACTGGGGCGACACCGACCGCGCGGGCGACAACCACCCGCAGCAGCCGCGGTGCCCGGCCCATCCGGAACGGGCGGGCCCCGAAGTATGCGGCGCCGATGACGAGGACAGCACCGGCCGCGCTGGCTGCGGCGGGGATCACCGCACACCCGCCTTGTCCCGGCCGGCACGCCGGACACCCTGGTAGGTGTAGGCGCGGACCGTGCTGTGCAGGGCCCGCTTCAAACGCCGCCTGCCCGGCTGCCGGGCCAGCAGCGCCGGGCCGGTCAGCACCACCGTGTCGTCGGCGTCGGTCAGCAGGTGCTGCAGCGCCTGCGGCACGTGCGGCTGGTGCAGGGTTTCCCGGCCGTGCTCCCACGGGTCCGTGTCCTGCCCGGACCAGGCGGCGCGGAGCTTCGCCACGGCCGCCAGCCACGCCCGCTTCACAGCCGCACCTGCGCAGCGTTCGCGACCCGGATGATCTGGTCGTCCCGGTCGGCCTGCCGGTTCGGGTGCAACGCGGCGGCGACAAGCCGGTCCATCTTCCGGCCCTCGGCCCGCCAGCACCACACCGCGCCAGCGGCGAGCACCCAGGCGGCCAGCGCCACGATCAGCGTCCCCCCGTTGACCGACCCCACGTAAGCGGCCTCGGCCAGGACGCCAGCAGCGGCGGTGCCACCGATCAGGCATGCGCGCATCAGCGACCTCCAACAAAATAGGCGAAAACGGTGAAAATCGCGGCGGCGGCAGCGACGATAACCACACCGGCGACAAAGCCGGTGAACATCACCTCGCCCGCGTCCAGCAGGCGCGCCACCAGCCAGGCAGAGAAGTCCCAGCCGAAATCACCACGCCGGCGATGCCGGCCGATTACCGGCCGGAAAGCGGGGGACTCGGCAGACGTCACGCCGTCACCTGCGCCTTCAGCTCCCGCAGGTGGGCGAACGCACCCAGCACGATCAGGCCGTCGTGCACGGCGTCGCCGGTCTTCCACGCCTCCTCGCCCGGCCCCAGCCCGGTCCGGAGCCGCTGCAGGGCATGCGTCAGCCGACGCGCCACATACCGCTCCGCGAACGGCATGCTGATCGCCGCGTTCTGGTCCACGACGTCGATCTCGGTGTCGTCGCGGACCGGTGACGGGTCCGCGCAGTGGCGGGCGAGCTCGTCGGTGAGCAGGTCGGCGATGATCGACAGGTTGACGGCCGTCACGACGCACCGCCCTCAGCCCGGCGGCGCGGCAACGTCCAGTCATGCTCGGCATCCGTGGACGGCGACAGCAGGCGGGACAGGGAGATGTCGACGAGGAACTCGCCGACCTTCTCCGCGTCCAGCCACACCTGCGAGCCGCCGCCGTTAGTGTCGATGTCGACGACGACCCACAGATAGCCGCAGTCGTTCGCCGACGGGGAGATCGTGATCCGGCCGGACGGCTCGACGTGCCCACGGGCCAGGCCTTCGGCCAAACCGTGGACGGTGACACCGAAGTTGAACGTCGTGCCGACGATCCGGGCAATACACGGCCGTTCCGGGCGGTGCACGAGGGCGACCGTGTGCCCGTCGAAGCGGAGGGCGCTGTGGGGGACGACGCGGGCGCCGAACGTCAGGAAAGCCGGGACACTCGCAACGATCATCGGACACCCGCCCATCCCGGCGGCGGCCCGACCAGGGCCAGCACATCGTCGAAAACCGCGGTCACCGCGTCCGTGGCGGCGCCGAGGCGGGCCAGTTCGGTGTCGGCGGCGTCAGCGGCCAGGTGCAGTGCGGCGGCAACCCGCAGGTCTTCGCCCGTCTCGGCCGTCTCGGCGTGCACCTGGGCGAACATGCGCCGGTCGGCGACATGCTGCCTGGCGGCGGCCGGCGAGACAGTCCACAGCTGCCGGACCTGCGCGGGCGCGGCGGCGATCTCGGCGCGGGTTCGGGCCTTCACGCGGCACCGTCCAGCAGCTGCGCCAGCTTCCGGTCGATGTCGAGGAACTCGAGGCCCGCCGGGACCAGGAAAGCCATCTCCGCCACGAACATCCGCACGTCGGCGGCCCGGCACTGCAGCGTCGCCCGTCCCTCCGACAAGGTCAGGTCGATGAAGAACCGGCTGTGGTCCGACCAGCAGCGCACGTTGCCCAGTCCGGCCGTGCCGCGCAGCCCGTCGACCAGCAACTGTCGGGCGAACACCCACACGACGTCCGGGTCGAACAGCAGACGCACCGCGAACGGCTCGGCGGTGTCGTAGACGAACGTGCCCCGGTGGCATTCGCTGCCGAGGCGGAACAGTGCGGTGCGGTCGATCGTCGTCATGCGGCCACCGCCCGCAGCTGCGCCGGCCGGTCCAGCCGGTCAGCCACATCCCGCAACAGCCGTGCAGCGTCCACCGCAGCCTCCTGCAGCGACGCCGGGGTGCCCGCCGGGACCGCGACCAGGTCGTGGCCGTACCGGGCGAAAATCTGGGCGAGGGTCGGCGCGGGCGGGACGCGGTCGCCCCGCCCGTAGGCAGCGAGGGTTTGTGCGCTCACACCGGCAAGCTCGGCGGCGCCGTTGATCGACAGGCGCAGGGTGCGCTTCCGCAGGTCGACCATCTGGGCGCGCAGCGGCGAGGCGAACCACTCCTGCGCCTTCGTGCCGGTCACCGGGTCACCGCCGCGAACAGCGCTTCGGGCACCCCGTCGTGCGGCATCTCTTCGGTGGCGTCACCGAAGCCGGCGAAGACCGCCCGGTCGTACCGCATGCCGAGCGTCTGCGCCGACGTCGCCCAAAGGCACGCGAGCTTCCACACCGCGTCCCGGTCCGTACCGGAGGCCAGGTCGAACGGCTTGTCGACGGTTCCGGCGCGCGGCACCGCGAACGCCACCCAGCGGTCGCCGAGCTGGCGCACCTTTACCGACCAGGAGCCGCCGTCATGGCGGACGCAGACGACCTGCCCGTCGGCGAGGCGGTAGACGTAGCGCGGGTTGACGTCGAGGGCGTGGATTGCCTGCGGGTCGACGGCGCGAATGAGGGTCATGCGGCACGCCCCAGCTCGGCGGCGGGCGTGGTCGTGCATCGGCGGTGACTCGACTCGGGGCAGCGGCGGTAGTGCTCGGCCCGGCCGTACGCCGTGTCACGCCATGAGCCGTTGTAGGTGCGGAGCCAGTCCTCTTCGGGGACGACCGCGGTGGCGGACGCCGGGGGACTGGTCGTACGATGCGTGGAAAGCATGTCGACCCCTTTCGCTTGGTTTGGGTTGATGCGGGCCTCGGCGGGTGCCACCGTCCGGGGCCCGAAGCCGTTTAGGCGGTCTTGCGCAGCGGGACGACGTTCTCCGGCAGCACCTGGGGCAGGGGCTGTCCGCCGCCGACGTAGAAGGCCTCGAGGTCGGCGCGCCAGATTCGGCGGGTGCGGGGACCGAGGGGGATGGCCCTCAGCAGGCCTTCGTCGATGAGCGCATCCACGGTGCGGACGTCGACGTCCATGAGGCCGGCGACAGCCTTGGGGGTCAGCAGTTGCAGCGGGTCGACGACGACGGGGGTCATCAGGCGGCCCTGCGCTTCGGCTGCCGCTTCGTGGTGGCGTGTACTGCGACAACTGCAGCGGCCTCCCGTTCGCGGCGGCGCTGGCGGACCGCGGGCCGGACTTCGGCGAGGAACGCGGTCAGGGCTTCGGCGGCGGCGAGACCTTCGGGGGTGTCCGGGTCAAGCGGCACGATTGGCACGCGCATTGGCCGGCACCTTCCGCTCACCCATGGCGGGGCCGTCGATGAACAGCTCCTCGTACTTCTTGTCGGGCCATCGGCGGCGGATTGCGGCGATGAGCGGCGACGGCGCGGGGAAGCCCTTCCACGCGCGGAAGAGGCTGGTGCTCGGGTAGCCGAGGGCGTCGGCCCGGGCGGCGTGCGTGGTGATTCCTTCGCCGCGGAACAGCTCGTCGATGGCGTTGACGTGCAGCAGGACGGCGTCCTGGCCTTTGTCGAACGTCTCGGTGACGTACCGCTGACGCTTGGCCGCCGTGTTGCGTGGGCGGTGCGTGGTGGCGGTTTTTCCTTCCATGGACGGAACGGTACACGGTGTGTTCCGTCGGCGGAAGTCGGACGGCATCGTTCCTTCGGTGGAATTCCGACGGCGGAAGGGTGGGTGTACTGTTCCGAACATGGCAGTGATCAGCGTGGATGCGTTCGGGTCGCCCCGGCGCGCCACCCCTCAGCGCAGGTCATTCCGCCAGCGGAATGCGGTAACGTCTTTCCACGTGGCGACCGACAAGCAGCCAACCGAATTCGGCTATGAGCTGCTCAAACTCATGGGCACAGCCGGGCTCCGACCGGCCGGACTCGCCCGCGCCGCCAACACCAGCGGCTCCACCATCACGCGCCTCATCTATGGAGGCGTCGAGCGGCCCGACAGCAACACCCTCCACCGAATCGCCCGGGCGCTCATCGAAGCCACAAGCCCGCCAGGCCTTCCGTCGGCGGAAGCCGAGGAAGCCGTCAACGAACTCCACAACAACCTGCTACACGCCGCCGGCTACCGCATTGGCGCAGCCCCACCCCCGGCGCCGGTGCATCGCCTCGCCGTCGAACTCAACCAGATGATCGGCGCCGGGACCCCACTGACGGCCGAGGAAGTCAAGTTTCTGGAGTTCATGGCTGACCAGTTGATGGAGCCGTACCGGGCCAAGCTGCGCAAGAGGGCGAGCTGAAGATCGACCGTTCGGGTGGATCACGCCCGCCGATCATGCACATAGCGCGATTGTTCCGTCACCGGAACACAGCACCGTGATAGGTCTTTTAGCCAGCCGCAAGCAATCGGGGGTCAGCCGAACGCGAGACGGACACACCGCCTCGCCCTGACCCCCGAAAGGACCAGCCCCCCATGGACCGCGCTCGCATCCCCGCCCTCGTCTGCGCAGCCGTGCTCAGCGCCATCACCGGCATCGCCGAACTCGAACGCTGGCACAGCGAAGAACTCCTCGCCACCGCCGCCCTCGGCGCCTGGATCATCTGGGCTGCCGCCGCCGCCACCGAACGCATCCTCGCCGACATCGCCAACCTCCGCGCCGAAGTCGCCGTACTCCGCACCGACATCGAAACCTACGGCGACCAGCGGCACGGCGACGGCGTCATCGACGGATACCACCGCGCCGCCCCCGCAAAGCCGCATCTCAGTAGGGTCTACTGATGCCACGGCGCCGCTCCAGCACCCCCAGGTCCAACGCCGGCCGGGTCATCCTCTACGTCCGCGTCTCCGCCCTCATGGGCCGCGGCGGCGACGACTTCCACAGCCCCGACGTCCAGGCCGACGGCATGCGCAACCTCATCGCCCGTGAAAACCTGCGCGAGGTCGGCGTCATCGACGATGACATCGACGAATCCGGCCGCTCCCTCGACCGGCCCGGCATCCGGCGCATCCGCGGCATGGTCGAAGCCCGCCAGGTCGACGTCGTCGCCGTCTACACGCTGTCCCGCGTCGGGCGGAACCTCGCCGAGTCCCTCGAGTTCATCAAGTGGCTCCGCAAGCACGGCGTCTCGATCATCTCCGCAACCGAGAAGATCGACGACACGCCCGAAGGCCAGTTCATGGTCGGCATGTGGCTCAACATGGCCGAACTCCAGAGCAACCAGATCGGCCAAGCCTGGGCGAGGGTCATCGAACGCCGCGCCCGTCTCGGCCGGCCACACGGCCACGCCCCGCAGGGCTACACCCGCACCGACGCCGGCTACATCGTTGATGAACGGCTTGGACCCGCCGTCCGGGAGATGTTCACCGCCTACGCCGCCGGCGCGCCCGTGGCGCAGATCGTTGCCGCCTACGGTGCCGCCCGGGGCACGCCGATCCAGAGAAGCACCGTCAAGGTCATGATGCGTAATCCGATCTACGTGGGCCGTATCGTCCTTGACTCATCCACCGGCGGCAAGATCGAAGTCCCTGGCCAGCATGAGCCGCTCGTCGACGAACTCACCTGGGCGCGGGTGCAGCGCCGCATGGCCACCGACCGGCAAACCCCGCCCCGGCATCTCGCTGCCGCCTACTCGCTGACCAGCCTCGGCATGTGCCCACACTGCAAACGCAACCTCCAGATATGGCACTCCACGGAGCACGGCAAGGACAACCAAACCCGGCGGATCAAGTGCACGCGCCGGAACCAGATTCCGGACGCCGACTGTCCAGGGATCGGCACACCCCTGTATGCCCCGATCGAACGGGAGGTGCTGCGCGCCGTCGAGGAGTACGCGGCGAAGCTGCGCGGTGACCCGGGGGCGCGCGAGGCGCAACTAGCACGTGTCGTGCAGGCCGGCCGGAACGTCAAGGGCCTGGAGCGGGAGCTGAACCGGACCAAGGATGCTCTGATCCGGCTCACGGAGGGCTGGGCGCGTGGCGACGTGCCGGATGTCGCCTACGAGGCGGCGCGGCAGCGGTTCGCCGATGCGGAGGCAAAGCTGGCTGCGCAGCTCGAGCACGCCCGGGAGGTGGCGGACGCGCCGCCGCCGGCTCAGGTGGTGCAGCTGGTCGACGAAGTGCTGGACCTGTGGGGCGACATGACGGAGGCGGAGCGGAACCGGGGCTTGAAGACGGTGCTGGTGAAGTTCACGGTGCGTCGCGGCGTGTGGCCGCGGGAGCCGATCGAAGATCGGGTTGGCGGGTTCGTCTGGCGCTGGTAAGCAATGCGAGTGCCGAGTAGTGCTGTTGACCTGCGGAAACGTCGTTTAATGTTTGCGAACACTCACGATCGTCGGAAACGTGCTCAACGCGCCGGACTGTCGGCGGATCGTGGACAGCCAGGCGCTCGTGGCGCACTTCAAGGTGGCGTCGACGTCGCGGCGGTTCGACCGGGCCGGGGAGCGATGGGTCGACGGTGACAGCTTGCGGGTGCGGGTGAACTGCTGGCGGCAGCTGGCCGAGAACGTCGCGCGCAGCGTGCAGGTCGGGGATCCGGTGATCGTGACCGGGCGGCTGTACAGCCGGGACTGGGAGACGGAGGACCACGTGCGGCGCGTGAGCTACGAGCTCGACGCGCAGTCGGTGGGCCACGACCTGTCGCGCGGCCGGGCGAAGTTCGCGCGGGTCAAGCCGCACACGCTGACGAGCGCGATCGACGACGAGCTGGCGGAGGCCCGCATCGGGGAGACCCCGACCGCGCCGGCGGACGAGATCAACGGCCTGCCGCGGCGGCGGGCGTACGACGAGGATCTCGGCGGGTACGTGACGATCGTCGAGGAGGACGACCCGTTCGCCGGCGACGTGCTGGCCGCGCTGGACGAGGCGGGGGCCGAGTTCGAGCGCACCGACGAGGAGCTGGCGGCCGAGCTCGAGGCCCTGGCCGCCGGGCAGGAAGAGGACGAGCCGGAGGAGGCCGAGGACTCCTCGGACCCCGCGGAGGAGGAGGGAACCGTGCACCCTCCGCGCGGCCGCAAGGGGCCGCGTAGCCGCGTCCCCGCGGGCGTCTGAGGACGGCGGCGGGCCGGCCGTACGGGGCGATCAACGGCCGCCCGCCGCCAACCCTGTTGCCTGCCCACCCTGCGGCGTGCTGTCCTTCATCACGGCAATCCGGCTCCCCGCAACCAATTCGGCCCGGGATGGCGGTAGCCTGTGCGACGACGTGCGCGCTCGTAGCTCAGTGGATAGAGCAGGGGACTTCTAATCCCAAGGTCGTAGGTTCGAGTCCTACCGGGCGCACCAAATTCGGCGCTGCTCAGGCGCTCGTACAGCCTGAGCACCGATCGGGCGCTCCGCGGCCGCCAACCCGATCTTGGTTGGGCTGTGTCCGAGGGATCTTGGTCGAGGCGGCCCGACGCCAGGAGGGACGCCGCGCAGGCCGGCCGCCTCCAGCCACGGTTTTGTCCGCGGCAGCGTTGTCGGAGGGTCAGCGTGTTCGCCGCTTCCGCCCCGGGGTGCAGGCCGACGGTCAGCGCGCACCCGTACAGGGCTTCGAGCCGATGCCCTTCGGCCAGCAGACATTTCGCCTCGCTCGCCGTTCGACCTGGTGCATCGAGGGCGGTGCGGATCAGCGTCGGCGTCGGTTCCTGACCCAAGATGGACCGCAGCGGCGGCCCGCAACGCAGGCCGCCGCTGGGCGTCAGATGAGGATTCGTAGCGGGCTCTCGAGCAGCCCGGTGAGGGTGGAGAGAAATTGGGCGGCGAGGGCGCCGTCGATGATGCGGTGGTCGGCGGTGAGTGTGTACCGGAGCCGCTTGCGGGCCACGACCTTCTCGTCGATGAGGGTGAGTTCGTCGCGGGCGGCCCCGATCGCGAGGATCGCGCCCTGGGGCGGGTTGATGATCGCGGTGAAGTGCTCGACGCCGTACATGCCGAGATTGCTGATCGTGAAGGTCCCTCCGCTCATCTCCGGGGCTGTGAGTTTCCGGTCCGCCGCCTTCGCGACGAGTTCCCGCGTCGTCGTGGCGATCGCGGTGACGGCGGCGCGGTCCGCGTCGCGGATGACCGGGACGACGAGGCCGGCCGGTGAGGCGACGGCGATGCCGACATGGACCCGTCGGTGCAGGAGCGTCTGCCCACGCGCGTCGGGCGAGTACGACGCGTTCACGCCGGGGTGTGCGCGCAGTGCGAGCGCGACCGCCCGGACGAGGAGGTCGTTGACGCTGACCTTCGCTCTGTCCCCGGCATGGGTCTGGTTGATCCGCGCCCGCAGGGCGAGCAGCTCATCGACGTCCGCCGAGGCGGTCGCGGTGAAGGTGGGGATGGTGGTGCCGCTCTCGGTCAGCCGTGCGGCGATCGACTGGCGGATCGCGTCGAACGGCACCGGCTGGGATTCCCGCCCATCCGGGTCCGCCGCCTCCTCCAGGGCCCGTGGCGTCGTCACTTCCGAGGAGAGAGCGGAGGGAACGGACGGCGTCTCAGGCCTCCCTGGGAGGAGGGCGTCGAGGTCGGCGCGCACGATCCGGCCGCCCGGGCCGGTTCCGGTGACGCTGGCGAGGTCGATGCCGCGCTCCCGTGCGGTCCGGCGCACGAGCGGTGTCGCCGCAGGACGCTTCGGCCGCTCAGGCGAGGCCACCGATGGCACCGCGGTCCCGCTCATAGTCTCGGCCTCGACCAGGGTCTGCGCGGCAGGCTCAGCAGCGCTGCCGGTGTTGAGGCGGGCGATGGGGGTGCCGATGGGGACGCTCTCGCCTTCGGCGACGAGGATCTCGGCCAGGGTGCCGGCGTCGTACGCCTCCTGCTCCATCAGCGCCTTGTCGGTCTCGATGTCGACGAGCACGTCGCCAGGGCGCACTGTGTCTCCCGGCTTCTTGTGCCAGGCCGCGATCGCCCCTTCGGTCATGGTGTCGGACAGGCGGGGCATGAGGATATCGATCATGGTGTCTTTTCTGTCTGCTCAGCGGCGCCGCGCGACGGCGTCGAGCGTTTCGCGGATGGCGGTGATCACGTCGTCGGCCGAGGGCAGGGCCGCGGTCTCCAGGGACTTCGCGTAGGGCAACGGGACTTCGGCCATGGCGACCCGGCGGACCGGGGCGTCGAGCCAGTCGAAGGCGCCGTCGCTGATGGTCGCGGCAATCTCGGCGCCGATTCCATACGTGAGCCAGTCGTCCTCGAGTACGACCGCACAGTTCGTCTTCTGCACCGACGCGATGACCGTCTGCCTGTCCAGCGGGCGGAGGCTGCGCAGGTCGACGACCTCGATGTCGATCCCCTCGCCGGCGAGGCGCTCGGCGACCTGGAGGGCGACGGCGGCCATCCGCGAGTAGGCGACGACGGTGATGTCGGCGCCTTCGCGGGTGACGGCCGCCTTGCCGATCTCTGCGGCCTGGATGGCATCGGGGACTTCGCCGGTGGTGTTGTAGAGGGCGAGATTCTCGAGTACCAGCACGGGGTCGTCGTCGCGGATCGCGGCGAGCATGAGCGCCTTCGCATCGGCCGGACTGGACGGTGCGACGACCTTCATCCCGGGAACGAACGAGTAGTAGAGCTCGATGTTCTGCGAGTGGGTGGCGCCGAGCTGCTGCCCTCCGCCGCCCGGCGTGCGGATCACGATCGGGACGCGGGCCTGGCCGCCGAACATGCCGTAGATCTTCGCCGCGTGGTTGACGATCTGATCCAGGGCGAGGAGGGAGAAGTTGATCGTCATGATCTCCACGACCGGCCGCAGCCCCAGCATGGCGGCGCCGATCGCGGCCCCGGTGAAGCCTTCCTCGGCGATCGGGGTGTCACGGACCCTGTTCGGGCCGAACTCGTCGAGCATCCCAGCGGTGATCTTGTAGGAACCTTCGAACCGGCCGATTTCTTCGCCGATCAGGAACACGTCCTTGTCGCGCAGCATCTCCTCGCGCAGGGCGTCGTGCAGGGCCTGGCGGTACGTGATCACGCTCACGCCGGCACCCCCTCGATCGAGGCCGGCCGTGGAGGCGCGGGGAACAACGCCTCGCCAGGCAGGCGCCGGGAGTCGTTCGGCACGGGTGTGGCGTAGGTGTAGTCGAAGAGTGTGGACACGTCCGGATGCGGGCTCGCATCGGCGAAACTGACGGCCGCCGCGACCGCGGCCACCGCATCGGCGTCGATCTGGGCGATGAGCTCGTCCGTGAGCAGCCCCTGCCCGTGCAGTCGCACGGCGTACGCGGCGACGGGGTCCGCGGCCTTGAGGGCTTCGGCCTCCGCTCTGCTGCGATAACGCGCCGGATCGACCACCGAGTGCCCTTTGAGCCGGCCCGAGACGGTCTCCAGCAGGAACGGCTTGCCCGAGCGCGCGCCGTCCAGCGCGACCCGCGCGGCCTCGAACACGGCGGCCGGGTCGTTGCCGTCGACGCGGGCAGAGGCCATACGGTAGGCGGCCGCGCGCTTGTACAGTTCGGGCTCGGCGGAGGCCTGCTCGACCGTGGTGCCCATGCCGAGCCCGTTGTTGACGACCACGTACGCGATGGGCAGCCCCCACAGCGCGGCGATGTTCAGCGACTCGTGGAACGCGCCGATGTTCGTCGTCCCGTCGCCCATCAGGCACACCACCGCCTCGGCGCCGCCGCGGTAGCGGATCGCCAGGGCCGCGCCGGTGGCCAGCGGGACCTGGCCGCCGACGATCCCGTAGCCGCCCATGAACCGGTGGGCGACGTCGAACATGTGCATCGACCCGCCCCACCCCTTCGAGACCCCGTCCGATCGGCCGTAGAGCTCGGCCATGATGCGCTCCGGTGCGATGCCCCGCGCGAGCGCGTACCCGTGCTCGCGGTAGTTCGTGAACACGTAGTCGTCCGGCGTCATCGCGGCCATGAGCCCGGCGACGGTGGCCTCCTCGCCGAGGTTCAGATGGCAGTAGCCGCCCACCTTCGCCTCCGTGTACGCGCGGGCCGCACGCTCCTCGAACCGCCGCACCAGCACCATCTGCCGGTAGAACGCGAGCAGTTGGTCACCCGACAGGGAAGCGGGCGTCCTGCCTGCCGGGCTCTTGGGCGCGTGGGCCTTGGTAGTCGGGGGCATATGGGGGTCTCCTTCTCGCCCGGACGAACCGCACCTGCGAACCGGCCGGCGGCCTGTAATGAAACGAATCTCGGTTCATTATATGATCGTGGTGCAGGCGCTGTCGACCAAGGAGGAGAGGCCGAGATGGCTGCGAATGGGGCAGAGGGACCCGCCACGCCGCAGACGCCACGCAAGCGCGGGCGCCCGACCGACGCCGAGCGCGCACAGCGCCGCGACGACATCCTCGACGCGGCCGTCCGCCTGTTCGTCGCCGGCGGATTCGAGCAGGTCACGCTCGATGACATCGTTGCCGAGGCCCACGTGACCAAACGCACCATCTACGCCTACTTCGGGGACCGCACCGAGATCTTCCTCGCCGCCGTCGGACGCCTCCGTGAGCGAACCCTCGAACCGCCCGCGCAGGAGGACGACCTCGCCGAGCTCGCGGCCAAGATCGTCTTCGCCCTGCACTCGGATGAGGCCGTCGGCCTGCACCGACTGATGATCACCGAAGCCCACCGCTTCCCGGACCTCGCGCGCCGTTTCTATGAAGACGGACCACGGGGGTACATCGCCGCGCTCAACGGCCGCCTCGCCCAGCCCGACATCGACTGGGCCGAAGCGCTGTTCACGCTCCTGCTCGGAGAACCCCACCGGCAGCGGCTCCTCGGGTTGACTCCGGCGCCGACCCGGCCGGCGGCGGCTGCCCACGCAAGAAACGTGCTCAACAGCCTCGCGCCACGTGCGACACCGAAGCGCGGCGGCCGGCCCGGTGAGCCACCCGAAGTTGAAGGGAGCGACGAATGAGCCTCGACCTGTCGCTGTACCTGGTCACCGATTCGCGCCTGGCCGCGCGATGCGGTCACGACCTTGCGGACCTGGTGCTGGCAGCCGCGGAGAGCGGCGTGACGGCGGTTCAGGTGCGGGAAAAGGATGCCCCTTCCCGGGCGTTCCTCGACGCCGTGCTCCGCCTCGCGGAGGTGCTCCCGGAGCACGTGACGTTGATCGTGAACGATCGAATCGACGTGTTCCTCGCGGCCCGGTCCACGGGAGCACGAGTGTCCGGCGTACACGTCGGGCAGTTGGATCTGCCCGTCGTGGCGGTGCGCGGCATGATCGGGGCGGACGCGATCCTCGGACTCAGCGCCTCCACCGAGGAGCAACTGCGAAGTGCCGAATCCAGCCCGGCGCACGTGGACTACGTGGGCATCGGCGCGCTGCACTCGACGCCGACGAAGCCGGACGCACCCCCGCCGCTCGGCCACGGTGGTTTCGCACGGCTGGCGGCGGCAACCAGCCTGCCGGCCGTCGCGATCGGCGGGGTGAAGCATGCGGACCTGCCGCAGTTGCGCGCCGCGGGTGCGGCCGGCGCCGCGATCGTCTCGGCGATCTGCGCGGCCGCGGACCCCGGCGCGGTCACCCACGAACTGCGGACGACGTGGGAAGCCGGTGCTTCAGTCGGCACGCAGTTCTGACGGGTTGGTGCTCGATCGCTGCAACAGCAGGCTTGCCCCGATCACCGTCAGGACGACCAGGAGCGCCGCCGCGGCCAGTGCGGCGACGTCGGCCCACGGCAGCGGTACCGGAAAGACCAGGGTGACGTCGTGCCACACGGAGTGCGCGGAGCGAAACGCCGGATCGGCGCATTCCGTGGCGGTTCCGTCGCAGACGTCTCGACCCCAGCCGCCGGTCGCGGTGCCGGTGAACGAGCGCATGGCGAGCATTCCGGCCAGGCTGGCCAGGGCGATGCCCGGCAGCGTCGGGATGAGGACGTGCCAGCACTGGGCACGGGCGAGCACCGCGCGCGGGGTGCCGGCCGCTACGAGCGCGGCGAGGGTACGGCGCCGGGCGACGCCCGACTCGACCAGCACGACCAGGAGCGCGAAGGCGGCGAGCCCGAGCAGGCCGAGCAGGACCCCGTTGACGAGCTCGAAGACACCCGAACGGAAGGCGGCGGTGCCAGCGGGATCCCAAGCGGTCCCGCCGTAGCGCAGCGCCGTCTCCCGCGATGCGGCGCCCCGGACGGCGGCGTCGGTGACCAGCCAGGCGTGCAGCATCATCGCGGCGCCCCCGAACGTCATCACCACCTGTATGACGACGTACGTACGGGTGACGTCGTACGGGTCAGCGAGGATCCGGCGGGCGGCAATGAGCGCGCTCGGGCGTTTGGTCAGACGCAGCAGCAGGCGCGCGGCAACGTGCCCGATCCATGCCGTGCCAAGCATCAGCCCGAGCACGAGCAGTACGGTGCAGATCAGTATCGCGCCCATCCGGACCCAGGTCTCGCCGGTTCCGAGCCGGCCCCGCTGGACGAACTCCGTGCGGGACGCCGCCTCCAGCGCGGTGAAGCCGAGGAGGCCCACCAGGCCGAGCAGCCCGGGCCACGCCCGTACCCGCCGATGTTGCGATGCGCGGACCAGCCCGAACGGTGTGATCGCCACGCGACGCAACAGCCCGATGGTGAGCGCTGTCGCCAGCAGCGGAACGCCGATCGCGATGCCGGCGATTGCCGAGGTGGCCGGCAGGACGTCGGTGGGCAGCCCCCGGGTGCCGTCCGGGCCGGGGTCGTCCAGCAGCACGCGACCGGTGAGGAAGGCGACGGTGCCCAGAAGTGCGCCGGCCGAGGCGGCCACGCCGGTCTCGGCCGCGGCCACCCAGACCACCTGCGCGGGAGAGGCGCCGGCCAGCCGGAAGGCCGCCAGTCGCCGGTCACGTGCGGGTGCACCCAGCCGGGCGCACTGCCCGACGAAGAACAGCGCCGGCACGGTGAACAGGATCATCGCGAACGCCAGGTTCGACAGCAGGGTGTCCGCGCTGAACATCCGGCTGTGGTACCGGCCGGAGTCCGGCTGCACGGCCAGCACGGTGGCGGCACACAGCAGTATCAGCACCGCCGTCGCAGCGCCGAATGCGGTGATCGCCACGCGGGCGCGGTCGGCGCGGGTTCCGGCGAAGGCCAACCGGAGCATGCCGCCCGGTCTCACCGGACCTCCTCGACGGTGATCCGGCCACCGAACTCCACCTGACCATCGCGCATGGTGATCTCCCGATCGGCGTACGCGGCCACCTGGGCATCGTGCGTCACGAGCAGCACGGCGGTGCCCTGCTCGCGGGCCAGCCGGACCAGTCCGGCAAGGACCTGCTCGCCGGCGAGGCTGTCCAGCGCCCCGGTCGGCTCGTCGGCGAACAACACGTCCGGCTCGGTCACCAGCGCGCGGGCAAGCGCGACCCGCTGCTGCTGCCCACCCGACATCTCACCCGGGCGCTTGTCGGACAGCTCGCCGATGCCGAGCTGCTCCAGCCGCCGCCGGGCGATCGCGGCCGCATCCCGGTAGCGCCTACCGCCCAGTTGCAGCGGCAGGGCGACGTTCTCGATCGCGGTCAGCTCCGCCACCACCTGGCCGAACTGGAACAGCACGCCGAAGGCCGTCCGGCGCAGCCGCGAGCGGGCCTGCTCGCTCTCCGCCGCCAGGTTCCGGCCCTGGAACCACACCTCCCCCTGGTCCGGGCGAAGAATCCCGGACAGGCAGTGCAGCAGCGTGGACTTGCCGCAGCCGCTCGCCCCGGTCACGGCGACGATCTCGCCCCGGCCCAGGGACAACGAAACATCCCGGAGCGCGACGGTCTGCCCGTACGCCATGCCGATGTGCCGCGCGTCGATCGAGGTCACCGCCTGGCCGGTCACGCCATCACCTCCGCGCGCAACGCCGTGACCCGATCGAGCGTGGTCGCCATCCACCGCAGGTCGGCGTCCAGATGGTTGAGCAGGTAGTCGGCCGCGGCCAGTTCGGACGCCGACGCACCGGCGGCCGTCTTGACCTTCGTCAACCTACGCATCTCGGCCAGGTGACTGGCCCGCTGGGCGGCCAGCAACGATCGCGCGGCCATCTCGTCAGGCGTGGCCAGCAGGGCGATGACGACCTTGATGAACAGCTCGGCGGAGATCTGCGGGTTGGCCGGCACCACCTGGCGGAGCCAGATGTCCAGTTCGGATCGGCCGTGATCGGTGAGTTGAAAGGCGACCCGGTCCGGACCACCCACGCGCTGATGGGCGGCCTCGGCGATGCTGCCGTCGCGCTGCATCCGCTCGAGCGTCTTGTACATCTGTCCGAACGCGAGAGGCCGGACACCCGGGAGCCTGCGGTCGTACTCCCGCTTGAGCTCGTAACCGTGCCGGGCGCCCTGAGACGCAAGGAGCCCCAGGAGCGCGTGCGAGGTTGACATGACGGTAACTATTCTCAGGGGGAATAGCCGGTGTCAAGACCGACCGGGCATGCCGGAGCCATCCTCGGGCACAGAAGCCGAACGAGAAGGGGGTTGATCCCATGAGCGACACCCAGCGCGTTTCCGTCGTCACCGGCGGGTCCCGGGGAATGGGGGCGCCTGCGCCGCGCGGCTCGGGCGCGGCGGGCAGGCCGTCGTCGTCAACTACGCGTCCAACACATCCGAGGCCGAGAAGGCCGTCGCCGAGATCCGCGAGGCCGGGGGTGCCGCGGTCGCCGTGCCGGGCGACGTGGCCGACGAGGTGGCCATGGCGGCCGTGTTCGACCGGGCCGAGGCCGAGTTCGGCGGGGTGGACGTGCACCAGAAGGAGACGACGTCGCAGCTGACCGCCATCGGCGACGGCCCCGTCTACTGCACGATCCAATCCCTGTGGCTCGCCGCCGGCAGCGACGCCGTCGTCCCGGTCGCCTGCTTCACCAACGCGGGCGTCCCGGAGAAGAGCGACTTCAGCATCACGTTCGCCTCCAGCGTCTGACCCCGCACGACAGCGCCGCGGGCCGCGCGAGGTCCGCGGCGCTGGCAAATATTGAGAGCTACCGCGATGTCCGCCGTGGTCCGGACCGTAACTCCCGTGGCCTCACCCTCCGCCTGTGGTCGCGGTCCCCCTAGCGGGCCGCACCCGGCCCCGAAAGCGCCGGACTCAGCAGCTCCAAGGCCTCGCGGGTCATCGTCTCGACCACCTCGGCAGCGGGCAGGATCGACGTCACCAGGCCCACGCCCTGGCCGGCCAGCAGCGCCATCTCCTCCAGGTCGCCGGTGGTGGCCTCGCGCATCGGCACGATGTTGGAGAAGCGGTGCATCGGCACCCGCCAGCCGCCGAGCACGGTCTCGCCGACGACCGGCAGCGGGGAGTCCGGGATGTCGGCCTCGCGCCCGGCCCATTCCCGCACGACCCGGTTGCGCAGCACGCGCATCGGGTTGAACTGCGGCGTGTCCGGGCCGAAGAGCGACGTGCTGACCGTGTCCTCGGCGCCCGCCGCGACGAGGCGGTCCTTGTACCCCTGATGCGCCGCCGACTCGGCCGTTGCCACGAACCGGGTGCCGACCCAGACCCCGTCCGCGCCGAGCATCAGCGCGGCGGCCATGCCGCGGCCGTCGGCGATGCCGCCCGAGGCGAGCACGAGGGCCGGGGCGACCGCGTCGGCGACCAGCGGTACCAGGGCAGACAACGGAAGGGTCGAGGCGTTGTGGCCGCCGGCTTCCAGCCCCTGCGCCACCACGACGTCGACGCCGTCCTCGACCGCGCGGCGGGCCGCCTCGACGGAGTCCACCTGCTCGAAGACCTTGACGCCGGCCGAGTGCAGGCGCTCGATCCAGGCCCGCGGCGGGTGGCCCCAGTGGAACGAGGCGACCTCGACGCCGGCACCGCACACCGCGTCGATCTGCTCGTCGGTGGCGAAGATGGTGATGAAGTTGACGTTGAACGGCCGATCGGTGCCCGCGCGGACCGCGGCGATGGTCGCGGTGAGCGCGGGCGCTGGCATCAGCCCGACGCCGAGCGAGCCCAGGGCGCCGGCGTTGCTGACGGCGACGGCCAGGTCGGGGGTCATGCCGACGAACGCCATGCCGGCCTGGGCGATCGGCGTGGACAGGCCGAACGCGTCGGTGAAACGGGTCCTCATGCACCTCACGGTGTCGGAAGCCCGATGAAACCATGTTGCCCGTAGCGCACCCGGACGTTGCATTGCGCGCAAGGACGCGAAGCCGACAGAGGGGGTGGGCCGTGCACTGGTCGACGGGCGAGGCCGCGCCCGGGGAGCAGTTCGCGTACTGGCGGGAGCTGATCTGCGCCGCCTTCCTCGCGCTGACGCCGGAGTCGGACCTGCGCGGCGGCTTCGCCGGCGACGTGACCCAGTGGCCGCTCGGCGCGCTGCACCTGGCCCGGATCACCTCCCAGCGGCAGACCGTGCGCCGCACCCGGGCCGACATCGAGCGCTCCCCGGCGCGCGGCTACTACGCCAACCTGCAGGTGCGCGGCACCAGCCTGATGGCGCAGGGCGACCGGGTGACCCTGCTGCACCCGGGCGAGCTCGGCGTGGTCGGCACCGACGCGCCTTTCCGGTTCGAGTTCGGCGGGGACTTCCAGCAGCTGTCCTTCTTCGTGCCGGCGGACCTGCTGCCGGAGCCGGTGCCGACCGCCTCGGCGCTGGACACGCGGGCCGGGGTCGGGGCGGCGGTGCGCCTGGCGCTGGAGTCGGTGCCCACGGCCCGGCGTCCCGAGCGGCTCGCCTTCCACGCGGCGGGCATGCTGGGCGTGGCATTGGACCCGACGATCCTGGATCCAGTACGGGCACCAAGGACCCATCGGGCAGCACTGGAAGACATCGAAGGCCATCTCGCCGACGACGACCTGACGCCCGCGGCCACAGCGAGGAGGCTCGGCGTGTCCGTGCGCTTCCTGCACGGCCTCTTCGCCGGCCGCCCGGAGTCGTACGCGACCACCGTGCGCCGCCTGCGGCTGGCCAAGGCGGAGCGGGACCTGCGCGACCCGGCGCTGTCCCACCTGCGGGTCATCGACGTCGCGACCGACGCCGGGTTCGTGAACGTGGCGAGCTTCCATCGCGCGTTCCGGCGGGCGTTCGGCCGCACTCCGAACGAGGTGCGAAACCTCAACATATCCGCAAGAACACAAACACATCCGTAGACGTCTATAAAGAGCGCGGCCACGCTGTGTTCATGCACAAACCCGAAGGTATGCCCCATGAATAGGCTCAGCCGCCGCACGTTCGTCCTCGGTGGACTCGCCGCCACCGGGGCCGTGGCAGCCCCCTTGACCAGCGCCTCCGCCGCCGTACCGTTCCCGTTCCAGCTCGGCGTGGCCTCGGGCGAGCCCGACGCCGGCAGCGTCGTGCTGTGGACCCGCCTCGCCCCCTCGCCGCTCAACGCCGACGGCCAGGGCGGCATGGCCAATGCCGACGTCGCCGTCGACTGGCAGGTCTCGACCACCAGCACCTTCGCCACGCTCGTCACCTCCGGCACGGTCACCGCCCGCTACGCCGAGGCCCACTCGGTGCACGTGGTGGCCGGCGGGCTGCAGCCGGACGCGGAGTACTACTACCGCTTCCGCGCGCAGGGCCACATCTCGCCGGTCGGGCGCACCCGCACCGCCCCGGCGCTGGGCACCCTGGGCCGCGACTTCACCATGGCCTTCGCCTCGTGCGCGCACTACGAGTCGGGCTACTACAACGCGTACCGCAGCATGGCCAACGACGCGCCGGACCTGATCCTGCACCTCGGCGACTACATCTACGAGGGCGGCGCGACCTCCGGTGCGCTGCGCCAGCACGCCGGCGCCTCGGAGATCGTCTCGCTGGCCGACTACCGGCGGCGCTACGCGCAGTACAAGTCGGACCCGGACCTGCAGGCGGCGCACCAGATCGCGCCGTGGCTGGTCGTCCCGGACGACCACGAGGTCGAGAACAACTACGCCAACATGACGCGGGCCGACAGCAGCCCGGCGCTGACCACCGCCCAGTGGACGGCCCGGCGCACCGCGGCCTACCAGGCGTACTACGAGAACATGCCGCTGCGCCCGGAGAACAAGCCCAGCGGCAACAGCATCCCGCTGTACCGCCGGGTCCGCTGGGGCGGTCTGGCCACCTTCCACATGCTCGACACCCGCCAGTTCCGCAACGACCAGGCCTGCGGCGACGGCTGGAAGGTGTGCGCGGACGCCGATCTGGCCAGCCGCAGCCTGCCGGGCACCGCGCAGGAGGCCTGGCTGCTCGACGGACTGGGCCAGCACCTGGCCAACTGGGACATCATCGGCCAGCAGGTCTTCTTCGCCCGCCAGTTCGACGCCTCCGGCGCCGGCAACATGGACGCCTGGGACGGCTACCGGGCCTCGCGCTCGCGCATCCAGCAGGGCTGGGTCGACCGCAGCGTGCGCAACCCGCTGGTGCTCACCGGCGACGTGCACGCCTCGTGGGGCAACGACCTCAAGGCCGACTACGCCAACACCGGCTCGGCCGTCATCGGCAGCGAGCTGGTCTGCACCTCGATCACCTCGGGCGGCAACGGCTCCGCGGCCACGGCGATCCCCAACGGGGCGACCAACCCGCACATCAAATTCTACTCCAACCGCCGCGGCTACGTGCGCACCCGCATCACGCAGGCGCAGGTCACCGCGGACTTCCGCGGCGTGAGCTCGGTGACCGAGCACGGCGTCGCCGCCACCACCCTGAAGTCGTTCGCCATCCTCGACGGCCGGCCCGGCCTCCAGGCGCTGTAGGAGTAGACCGAGTGCCAGCCATCACCTCCGCCGCGCTCGCCGCGGCGCTCGCCGCCACGTCCATGACGTGGACCACCGCCAACAGCGTGGCGACCGGGGACCAGGACACGGCGTCCATCGCCACCAACCGCAACGGGCAGGTCGCCGTCGTGTGGGAGGACGACCGGGACACCACCGACCCCGACAACAACAGCCACTCGGACGTGTGGGTGCGCCTGTTCACCAACGGCACCGCCAAGTACGAGCTGAAGCTGTCGGCCGGCGGGACCAGCGGTACCAACTGGAGGCACCTCAGCCCCGACGTCGGGCTCGACGACAAGGGTAACGCCGTCGTGGTGTGGGCCGAGGACCCCGACGGCAACGGGTACTTCAACGTCGTCTACCGGGTGATCTCCCCGGCGGGCACGGTCACCGCGTCCGGGCGGGTCAACGCCAACGCCGACGGCGACCAGATCCTGCCGAAGGTCGCGGTCGACCCGGACGGCGCCCCGAACGGCGGCGCGGTCGCGTTCACCGTCGTCTGGGAGGACGTCCAGAACACCGTGTACACGGTGAAGGCGGCGGGGTACACCGGCCCGACCACCAAGGCCTACGAGGTCTTCGCGTCGCAGCAGACCGGCCAGCACCACCGGCCGGACGTGGCGGTCTCCGCCTCCGGCGACGCGCTGGTGGTGTGGGACGAGGACGCCGACGCCAACGGCTACTACAACATCGGGCTGGTCGGCCTGGCCAAGGCCAACGGCGCGGTCAACCTGTCCCGGCGTACCGCGAACAGCCTCGGCGGCGGCCAGCAGCGCCACGCCGCGATCGCCGCCGACTTCACCGGCGACTTCACGGTGGCCTGGGAGTCCGACCACACCGGGACCGCCGGCGTGTGGACCCGCTCCTTCGGCCCCGGCGCGGTCGCGAAGGGCACCGAGGTGCTCGTGGCCGACGGCGGCGTCAACCCGGCGATCGGCATCGACGGGCAGACCAACGCCGTCGTCGCCTGGTCGGTCGGCGGCACCAACCCCGACGTGTGGGCGGCCGGCTTCAACGCCGACGGCACCACCGCCGGGCGCCTGCCCGCGCAGGTGCTGAGCCAGACGGCCACCGGCCGCCAGGAGCAGATCGGCGTGGCGGTGTCCAACTGGGGCGAGGTCGCGGTGGCCTACACCGACGACAACGACGGCAACGGGTTCGACCAGGTGATCCTCGGTACGGGGGCCACCAACTCGGACTGGTAGGTCCTCCCGGACCGCACACGGCGCCGACGGGGCCCGCACGCAGCCAGCGGCGGGCCCCGTCCGCACGGCATTCCGTGCGCTATCGTTGCTCCGTCAAACTTCTGCGAAGTAGCAGATATCGGTTGAAGGAGCGCGCGTGATCCAGATCGACGTCTGGTCGGACATCGTCTGCCCGTGGTGCTACATCGGCAAGCGGCGCCTGGAGCGTGCGCTCGAGGGGTTCGACGGCGAGGTCAGCGTGCAGTGGCACAGCTTCCAGCTCGACCCGTCGACCCCGGTCGGCGACCCACGGCCCGTCGGCGAGTCCCTCGCCGCCCGCCACGGCCTGTCCGCGGCGCAGGTCCAGGGCATGTTCGCCCGGGTGACCGGGATCGCGGCCGAGGAGGGCCTCTCCTACGACTTCTCGCGGGCCCGCACCGCCAACACGCTCGACGCCCACCGGCTGCTGCACTTCGCCAAGGCCCACGGCCGGCAGGGCGAGCTCAAGGAGCGGCTGATGCACGCGTACTTCACCGAGGGCGCCGACGTGGCCGACCACGCGACGCTGGCCGAACTGGCCGCGGCGGCCGGCCTGGACGAGGTGGCGGCGAAGCAGGCGCTCGCCGAAGGCTCCCACGCCGAGGACGTCGAGGCCGACATCGCGCTCGCCCGGGCGTACGGGATCAGCGGCGTGCCCTTCTTCGTCTTCAACGAGCGGCTCGGCGTGTCCGGCGCCCAGCCGCTGGAGGTGTTCCAGCAGGCGCTGCGCCAGTCGTCGCTGACGGTGCTCGGCTCGCCCTCCGCGGACGCCTGCACCGACGACTCCTGCGCGATCTGACGCACGTGCATGTGCGGCGCGCAATAGTAAGCCGTGCAGACGCACAGTCAAGTGGAGCGCCCGGCGGCGTGAACATGAGTGACTACTTTCGGGCAGGCAGGGATCCGGGCCGCGGTTCTACAGTGCACTCATGACCGCTGACGTGCTGCACAGCTACCGGATGCAGGTCGCCCGAGGGGTGCGCCGGCTGGATGCGGACGACACCGAGCAGGTGGCTCGGCTGCTGGAGCAGGACGGTCACCCCCAGGGAGAGTCGAACCTCGCGGGACGCCTGCACCGCTGGTGCGAGCACCCCGACGGGGCCGCGTTCGTGTGGGACGAGCGCGGCCGGCTGCTCGGGGTGATCGCGGCACACATCATCCCGTCGTTCGAGACCGACGGGGCGTGGCTGCGCATCGTGGCCCTGGCCGTGGCCGAGTCGGCCCGCGGGCGGGGGATCGGGACGAGCCTGGTGGCGGCGGCGGAGACCTTCGGGCTCATGCGGGGGTGCTCGAGCGTCGAGGCGACCGCGCTGCGCACGCGGGAGGGGGCGCAGGCCTTCTACCGGGCGCTGGGCTACCAGGACCGCACCGACGCGGCCGGCCGTTTCCTGCGCCAGCTCCCCTGATCTTCATTTTTTGCCGGGGCCGCACGTCGGCCCCACAGTTTTTCCTGTACCGCGCCGACCTGCGCTTTTGGGCCACCCCCAGCGTGTCCGATTTGTGAGTTCAGGCGCCGCGAGCAAAAAGTGAGCGGGCGTTCAGGCGCCCAACCGGGCACCCAGAGCGGTCGCCAGCTTCACCAGGCCGCCCTCGGCGCCGGGCGGCAGGTCTCCCCCGCCGAGGTTGACCACCGAAAGCACGACGATCAGGTTGCTCACCCGCATGCTGATCACCTGGGGCGCGCCGATCGCCTGGGTGCGCTGCCGGATCGCCTGCTCGCCGACGCCGTCGAGCTTCTCCCCGCCACTGCCGGCGACGACGTCGAGGTAGCGCCCGGCCAGTTCCGGCCCGCCCACCCGGGCCTGCTTCCTCACGAGGGTGTACCCCACGTTGACCTGCACCTGACCGTCCGACGCCGTGCAGTTGTCCCCGTCGGCCTCGACCTTCGCGGTGGTCACGACCGGGGCGAACATCTCCGGGGTGAGCACGGAGCAGCCCGGCACCGCACCGAAGCGGCCCGGCTCGGCGAAGGCGCCGAGGGAGTAGGCCATGCCGAGGCCCGTCGCCGCCACCGCCGCCACGACGGCCGCCGAGATCAGGACAATTCGCCAGATCCGCTGCATCACCGCAGTCTATGAGGTTCTGTCGTACCCCCGTGGAAGCATGTCCCCCGCGAGAGAACTTTGCTCGGCCTGAAGTCCGCCTTAAGCCCGTGGCCAGGCAACGTAGGCCGCTGGTATCACCGAGGGCAGTGGAACCACATGCACCGTACGCAGAGTCGACGATGACCGTCCCGAGACAGCGCACCGCCGGCCGCCTCGCCGCCCCCGCGGCGCGACCCGTCGAGCACAACACCGCCGGACGGTTCCTGCTGCGCGCCCTCTTCTGGGGCGGCCTGGCGCTCGCCGTGCTGCCCTGGTGGCTGGGGACGAAGGCGGGCTCGATCGACACCCAGGCCGAGCTCTTCCAGAGCGCGGGCCGGGTGACCGGCCTGATCGCGGGCTATCTGCTGCTGGTGCAGGTCGTCCTGATGAGCCGGCTGCGCTGGCTGGAGCGCTGGATCGGCGCCCGCCACCTGGGCCTGTGGCACCGCGAGCTGGGCGGCTCGGTGCTCGTCACGATCCTGGCCCACGCCGCGCTGATCACCGTCGGCTACGCCCACGCCGACCGGGTCGGGCTCACCTCCGAGCTGGGCACGCTGCTGACCGAGTATCCGGACATGATCACGGCGTTCATCGCCGCCGGCATGCTGGTCTGCATCGGCCTGCTGAGCATCCGGGCGCTGCGCCGGGCCCTGCCCTATGAGATGTGGTACTTCCTGCACCTCACGGCCTACGTGACCCTGCTGCTCGGCTTCGCGCACCAGTTCTCCAACGGCCAGGAGCTGTTCCGCCCCGGCCTCGGCCGCACCGTGTGGATCGGCTTCTACGTGGTGATGATCGCCGCCGTGGTGCTCGGCCGCATCGTCGGCCCGCTGACGCTGAACCTGCGCCACCGCCTGCGCGTCGCCGACGTGGTGCCCGAGTCCCCCGACATGGTCTCGATCTACATCACCGGCCGCCGGCTCGACGACCTCGACGCCCGGGCCGGCCAGTTCTTCCGCTGGCGCTTCCTGGCCCGCGGCCTGTGGTGGCAGGCCCACCCGTTCTCGCTCTCCGCCGCCCCGAACGGCCGCTGGCTGCGCCTCACGGTGAAGACGGTCGGCGACCACACCCAGCGCATGCGCGCGATGCAGCCGGGCACCCACATCTTCGTCGAGGGCCCGTGGGGCGACTTCACCGCGAGCCGCCGCGTGAAGCAGCGCGCCCTGCTCATCGCCGCCGGCTCCGGCATCGCCCCGATCCGCGCCCTGCTGGAGGAGCTGCCCCCGGGCGCCGTCGTCATCTACCGCGCCAGCGCCGTGCACGACCTGCACCTGCGCCACGAGCTGGAGGAGCTCGCCCAGCTGCGCCACGCCCAGCTGTGGTTCGTGGTGGGCGACCGCCGCGACCCGGGCCCGCGCCGCCTCTTCACCGCGGCGGGCATGAGCGACCTGGTCCCGGACATCACGGACCGCGACGTGTACCTGTGCGGCCCCGACGGCCTGGTCGAGCAGTCCCTGCAGGTCCTGCGTCGGCTGCGGGTACCGCGCCGCCAGGTCCACCTGGACCCCTTCGAGCTCTGACATGCCGCAGCCCCTCGCCCCCGGCGCCCTTGCCCTCGCGCCCCTCCCCCGCCTCGCCGGGGCTCCTCTCCCGCAGCTCGCCGGGACGCCGCGCCCGCGTCTCGCCGGGGCGCCGCGCCCGCTCGAAGCGCACTCGCTCGGAGCGGCCCTCGCGGTCGGACGGCGCCTTGATTGCGGGGCACGGCTGGCGTTTCGGGAGCGCTTCGCCGTCGGAGGGCTGCTCTCGCACGGAGCGCACCGCTCGCTCGGGGCCCAACGCCCGCTCGAAGGGCACCTTGCGGTCGGAGGGCGCCTTGATTGCGGGGCACGTCCGGCGTTTCGGGAGCGCTTCGCCGTCGGAGGGCTGCTCTCGCACGGAGCGCGTGGGCGCGGCCTCGTGACCCGGGTGTCCTCGGCGAGCGACGGCGCCCGCTCGAAGCTCGTCGTGCGCCCCGCCGGCACGGCGGTCCGGGACGGGGTACCCGCATCATCGATCACCCTCCCGCGCGGCGCGGGCGAGGACAGAGGAGTTGGTACGGCGTGCGACGCGCTCTGATGGCCCTGATGGGCACCGCGGCGGGCACGGTCCTGCTCGTCGGCGCCAAGGCGGGCTTCAGCAGCCCGTCCAGCGACCAGGCGATGCAACCGCAGTCCGCGAACAGCCCGGCGCCCGGCGCCTCGTCCTCGGCGGCGGATGCGCTGCCGCCGGGCGCGGGGGCCGGTGCGAGCCCACCGCCCGGCACGACGCCGGCCCCGGGCACGACGAAGACCACCGCGGCGACGCAGCCGGCCGGCACGAAGACAACGGCCCCGGCCGGCCGACCGGCGACGACCACACCGACGCGGCGCAGCACGCTGAAGGACGGGACGTTCAACGGGAACCCGATCTACGTCGAGTACGGCAACGTCGAACTCTCGATCGTCGTGTCCGGCGGGAAGATCACCGACGTCAAGGTCCTCGACTCGCCGAGCGACCACTCGCGGTCGGTGCAGATCAACAACAGCGCCCTGCCGAAGCTGCGGGCCGAGGCCCTGGCCGCCCAGAGCGCGACCATCGACACGGTGTCGGGCGCCACGGCGACCAGCTCGGGGTACCGCGCCTCCCTCCAGTCCGCCATCGACCGCGCCTACCAGGCCTGACCCCGCCGCCGCCCATGCCCGCGCCCCACGTCGACGCCCGCCCCCTCGACCACCCCCGCACCGCAGGGGCCTGCAGCGAGTGGCGGGCCGCCCACACCGCGAGCCGGCGCCCCGTGCTCGACGTCGCATCCACCGGCCCTCTTCCCGGTGTCGAGAGCCTCGCCGCCACGGTCGACAGCGTGGCCTTGGTTGCCGGGGACGGGCCGGTCGCTGGCGGGATCGGGCTGCTCGCGGGGCTGATCTCGGTCGGCGGCCTCGCGGTCGACACGCGGCGGATCTGGTTCGCCGGGCGGCTGGACCAAAACAGCAGAGGTGACCAGGGCGGCGAGCCCGGCCAAGACGGTCGGCCCAGCCAGGACGGCCAGCGCGGCCAAGACCGTCAGCGCGGCCAAGACGGCCAGGACGCTCAGCGCGGCCACGACCCTCAGCGCGGCCAAGACCGTCAGCGCGGCCAAGACGGCCAGGACGCTCAGCGCGGCCACGACCCTCAGCGCGGCCAAGACCGTCAGCGCGGCCAAGACGGCCAGGACGCTCAGCGCGGCCAGAATCGCCGCGGCGGTCGGGGTGGCTGGAACGGCAAGGGGTGCAGGTGCGGGAGCGACAGGCCATGACCGGGCACAGCCTCGTGCGGGTCGAGCACGTCATGGGCATGCCGATCAGCCTCGACCTCGACGACGACCTGCCGATCGACGAGCTCGAGCGGCTCGCCGACGGAGTGTTCGACTGGCTGCGGCTGGTGGACGGAATCTTCAGCACGTACAAGCCGGACAGCGAGATCAGCCGGCTCGGGCGCGGGGAGCTGCGCCGCGAGGACTGCTCGCCGGTCGTGGGCGAGGTCCTCGACCGGTGCGCGGAGCTCTGGGACGAGACCGGCGGATACTTCGACATCAACGCCGGCGGGCGGCTCGACCCCTCCGGGTACGTCAAGGGGTGGGCGGTCCAGCGGGCCTGCGACCAGCTGCTCGAGCAGGGCGCCCGCAACCACTGCCTCAACGCCGGCGGGGACGTCTTCGTGCGCGGAGGGCCGCGCGGGCGGCAGCACTGGCGGGTCGGCGTGCGGCACCCGTGGGAGGCGCTGGCGGTGGCCTGGGTGCTGGAGGTGAGCGACGCGGCGGTGGCGACCTCCGGCACGTACGAGCGCGGGCTCCACGTCCTGAACCCCTACACCGGCGCGCCGGCCACGCAGCTGCGCTCGGTCACCGTGGTCGGGCCGGAGCTGGGCACTGCGGACGCGTACGCGACGGCGGCGCTCGCCATGGGCCTCGCCGGCATCGACTGGCTCGCCACCCTGCGGGGCCACGAGAGCGCGGTGGTGACCGAGGACGGCCGTGCGCTGCGTTCGGAGGGACTGCCGGTCGTGCCGCCGAATTCAGGCGGTGGCGAGGGCTAGGTATTCGACGAGGTGCTCGTGCGTCGGCGCGCTCTCGTCCGGCCGGAACCGCAGGTAGCGCAGCCGCTTGCCCGTCCCCTCGAGCAGCCCGTGCGGGTCGGGCAGGTCCGCCCCGTGCTCGAACCCGACCGAGACCGAGTCGGTGCCGGGGAACACCGCCGCGATGTACCCCCGCTCCGGGTGGTGAAAGCCGAGCCCGTGCCATCCGCGGTACACCCGCTCGGTCAATTCCGGCCGGGCGCTGAGAATCACCTCGCGCAGATGCCGGGTCAGCGCGCCGATGCTGGCGCAGTGATCTTCCAGTAGCTCCTCGAACCCCGCTGGGGTGGTAACACCCGTCATGGGCACAGCTCACCACACGGGTACGACAATTTCGGGAGCCATTTCCCGCCCGCTGGAACTACCAGTCGAACTCGAGCCCGCGCACCTCGCCCCGGGGCAGGAGGGCCCGCCCGGTGTACACCCACTTCTGCACCACGACGTAGCGGTGCCCGCGCGGGAGGCGCGCCTCGAACGGGCCGCAGTCGTGCTTCGGGGCGAGGTCGGTGAACATGAGCCCGTCGCAGTCGTGCGGGCCGTCGACGAGGCCGCCGGTGTCGAGGTCGAGGACGGACATGCTCACGTCGGCCTGCACGCCCGGGATGCTCTGCATGCGGCCGACCATCCGGATCCGGTCGGGGGCGACGGCGTGGCAGGGCTGGGCCAGCACCGGGTGGCCGATGTCCCAGGTGTACTCGTTGCCGCACAGCCACGGGCCGAAGGCGTCCGACGCCTCGGCGTGCGCGCCGGGCTGCAGGGACGGCCGGGCGCTCTTGTCGTCCGTGCGCGCGGCGCCGCGGCTGGCTGCGGCATGCGGTGACGGCGCCGGGCCACCGGACGCGGGCGGGACGGCCGGCACGGCGGTGACGTGCGGGTCGGCGGCGGTCTCGGTGCCGTGCTGGCGGGTGATGTACTGCCACGCCGGAAACGCCAGCACCCCGAGCACGATGAGCGCGGCCAGCAGAACGCTCCGGGAGCGCGACGGCGAGGTGCGCGGCCGCGGCACCGGCGGCTGGATGGTGGTGAGCCGGTCGTCGACCGGCTGCGGCGGCAGCGCGGGCTCGTCGGCCACCCGGCGGGCCACCACCCGCAGCGTCACGGCGAGCTCACGGGCCGTGGGCCGGCGCCCCGGACGCTTGTCCATGCACTCCTGGACAACCTTCCAGACCGCCTCCGGCATGCCGGGCACCGGGCGGGGGGACTCGTCCACGTGGCGGCGCAGGATCGCCCAGGCGGGGCCGCCGGCGTACGTCGGCCGCCCCGCCGTCAGCTCGAAGAGCACCACGCCGAGCGCGTAGATGTCGGCCGCGGGAGTGGGGCTCCCGCCGTAGACCGCCTCGGGGGCGACGTAGTTCGCGGTACCGATGAGAGCACCCGGCGTCGTCATGCTCGGCGTGTCCAGGACCCGCGCGATGCCGAAGTCGGTGAGGCGGGTGTGCAGCTCGCCGTCGACCCGGTCCAGCAGGATGTTGTCCGGCTTGAGGTCGCGGTGCACGACGCCGCGGCGGTGGGCGGCCGAGAGCGCCTCGGCGATCTGGGCGAGCAGCAGCGCGGCCTCGGCCGGCGGCAGCGTGCCCTGTTCGTGCAGATAGTCGCGCAGGCTCCCGCCCTCGACGAGGTCCATGACCAGACCGAGCGAGGTGCCGACGGTCACCAGGTCGCGCACCCGCACGATGTGCGGGTGGCGCAGCATGAGCAGGATCGCGCGCTCCTGCACGAACCGGTTGACCGCCTTCGGCTCGGCCATCAGGTCCTCGCGCAGCAGCTTGATCGCGACGAACTCTTCGCTCTTGAGCGCGCGCGCCCGCCAGACGGTGCCGGTCCCGCCGCCGCCGATGGGTTCGATCAGCTCGTACGCGTCACCGATGCGATAGCCGGTCAGGTCACCGCTGTAGTGACCATCCGTGTCGTAGCGCGCTTCGGGGGGAGTACGCATCGGGGTATTGGTACAGAATGCAAGATGAAGACCACAAGCCGTACCAGGAACTACTCCCCCTGCGGGGGAAACGCGGGGCGTTTTAACAGCATCACAGGTACCGATGCATGATATGCAAGTCGACCAACCCGTGTTTGGTGCTCTGGAACGCGTCGGGAACCGTGCCGACGATGATGAAGCCGAGCGAGCGCCACAGCCGCACGGCCACCGTGTTGGTCGACACGACGGCGTTGAACTGCATGGCGGCGAAGCCCAGCTCCCGCGCCCGGTCGAGGCAGTGCTCACCGAGCGTGCGCCCCAGGCCGCGCCCGCGGGCCCGGGAGGAGACCATGAAGCTCGCGTTGGCCACGTGCGCGCCGAGCTCGCCGCGGTTGGGCCCGACCTTGTACATGCCGAGCACCTCGTCGCCGTCGACCGCGACCCACTGCTCCCAGGGCGCCGCTAGCAGCCAGTGCTCGCGCGCCTGCTCCTCGGTCGAGCCGGGCGCGTTGTCGTAGCTCTCGCCGGCGGCCACGACCTCGTGCCATACATCCCACGTGCCCGGCCAGTCACGTTCCGTGTAGCGCCTGATCTCCACGCTGTTCATTCAACACGTGAGATGGCAGGCTCTGCATTCGTGTTTGACGTGTTGCACGACGCTCTCGGCCGCCAACCGTCCCCGGACCGCGTGGTGGTCATCGCGACCGCCGTCGCCGCGCTCCTCGCGGTGCTGCTGCGCCCCGTGTGGAAGGTCATGCGCAACTTCGTGACCATCGCGCACGAGGGCGGCCACGCGCTCGCCGCGGTGCTGAGCGGGCGCCGCCTGTCGGGCATCCGCCTGCATTCCGACACCTCCGGCCTGACCCTGTCCAGGGGCCGGCCGAACGGCTTCGGCATGGTGATCACCGGCCTGGCCGGCTACATCACTCCCTCGCTGCTCGGCCTGGCCGCCGCGGCGATCCTGGGCGCCGGCCGGATCACGATCCTGCTCTGGCTCCTGCTGATCCTGCTGATCCTCATGCTGATCATGATCCGCAACTTCTACGGCGTCATCTCCGTCGTCGCCGCCGGCGCGATCATCTTCGCCGTCTCGTGGTTCGCCGACCCGAAGATCCAGGGCGCCTTCGCCTACGCATTCGCGTGGTTCATGCTGCTCGGCGGCGTGCGCGCGGTCTTCGAGCTGCAGCAGTCGCGCTTCCGCCACCAGGCCCCCAACTCCGACGCCGACCAGATCGCGCGCCTGACCAGGGTGCCCGCCATCGTGTACGTCGGCCTCTTCGTCATCGTCGTGCTGGGCTGCCTGGCCTTCGGCGTCCGCCTGATGCTCGGCCCGGTCGGCCAGCTGGTCGGCTGAAACTACGCCCCAGCCGGCTGCACCGCACGAAAATCGCGCCGGATGGCGTCGCCCACCCGCTCGGCCTCCTCCAGATGCGGCCAGCCCGACAGGATGAACTCGTCGACGCCAGCCGCCTCGTACTCGGCCAGCCGCGCGTTCACCTCGGCCGGGCTGCCCACCAGCGCGGTGCCCGCCCCCTCGCGGACCAGCCCGATCCCGGCCCAGAGGTTGGGCCCGACGACGAGATCGGCCCCGGCGTCGCCGCCGTTGAGGGCGGTCATACGCGCCTGCCCGACCGAGTCCATCCGCCGGAACCGCTCCTGCGCGGCCCGGACGCGCGCCGGGTCCATGCCCCGCAGCAGCCGCTCGGCCTCGCCCCAGGCCCGGTCGGCGTCGTCGCGCACGATCACGTGCACCCGCAGGCCGATCCGGATGCCCGGATTGAGTGCCCGGATCCGCGCAATTCGCTGGCGTACGGCGGGCAGCGGCTCCCCCCACAACAGGTACACGTCGGCGTGCGCGGCCGCGACCCGCACGGCGGCCTCCGAGGCGCCCCCGAAGTAGATCGGCGGCACCCGCTCCAGCGGGCGGGCCAGGCCCCCGCACTCGACGTGGTAGTAGTCGCCGCGGAAGTCGAACGGGCCGCCCGCCCACGTGCGCCGCATGACCTCGATGTACTCGGCGGTCCGGGCGTAGCGGGCGTCCTTGGGCACGAAGTCGCCGTAGGCCTGCTGCTCGGCCTGGTCCCCGCCGGTGACCACGTTGAGCGCGAGCCGATCGCCGGAGATCCACTGGAACGCCTCGGCCTGCTGGGCCAGCAGCGTCGGCAGCGTGAAGCCGGCCCGGAAGGCGACGAGCAGGCGCAGCGTCGTGGTGTGCTGGGCGATCGCCGTGCACATCACGAGGGGGTCCAGGCAGCCGGCGCCGACCGGGGTGAGCGCGGACTCGAAGCCGGCCCGCTCGGCCGCCCGCGCGACCTCCGACAGGTACCCGACAGTGGGCTCCCGGCCGTGCCGCGCGGCGCCCGCGGTGACGGTCGCCGCCCCGACCTGGTCGCCGTCGCCGGTGGTGGGCAGGAACCAGTGGAACGTCGTCATGAAGCCTACTTTACCCACCGGTTCACTGGGTGGGAATCCTTGCCAGGATCGATTAGAATGTGTGTACGAAAGACGCTCTTGACCTGGGAGGAGAGCGCCAGTGACCGCGCCTGTGAACACCACTCAAACCGTCCCCTACGCGACGCTGCTCAGCTTCACGCGGTACGTCGGCCGGACCGGGCCGCGCAAGGCGAGCTTCGTCGGCGGGCTGCGCCGGCAGCGCGAGTCCGGGCACGGGTTCAACCCGCACGGGCAGCTCGTGAAGGCCCTCAAGGCGGACATCCAGTTCCGCACCGGCGGGACCTACCTCAACGCCGTCGTCGAGCAGGTCAACGCGCGGTGGAAGCCGCTGTACGAGGCACTGGTGCCCGGGGCGCTGCGATACCTGGAGTCGCTGGCCACGCCGGTCGAGGTGACGCCCACCCGGGACGCGCTGTGCATGATCGGTGCGCTGCCGGTGAAGATCAACCCGCACTTCGGGCTGCGGTATCCGGACGGGCACGGGGAGGTCGTCCGGATGCACTTCGACGAGGACCCGCCGCTGGACCTGGCGGCGGTCGCGACGCTGCACCTGATGGGGCGCCACATGGATCTGGTGCTGCCCAACGCGACGCCCGTCCTGGTGGACGTGCGGCGGGGCGAGGTGCTGCGGCCCGACCCCTCGGTGAAGGCGGAGGAGGTGGAGCGCTGGCTGGCCGGCGAAGCGGCCGGGTTCGCGGCCATGTGGGCGGCGTGACGGTCTAGAGCTTTCCTTCCGGGGCCGAGCAGGCGGTCTAGAGCTTTCCGTCTGGGGCCGAGCAGGCGGTCTAGAGCTTTCCTTCCTGGGCCGAGCAGGTACGGCGGGCCGGTGACGGTCGCCGGAGCCAGGAACCGAGCCCAGCGGCCGGGAGCCGGGGAGCACCGTGCGCCTGTCTGCGCCGGGTAGCCGGCAGCGGCGCTCGCCGTCGGCGCCTTGCGGGCCGAGAAGTGGTTCACATGCTTTACTCGCCCCCCTAAAACGCGGAGGCGGGCGTGGCCTTGCCAGCCCCCCGGTGGGTCACGCCCGCTTCCGCGGCTATCGCGGCCGTCACGGCCTCCGGCGGCATGGGGCGGTAGAAGTGGAAGCCCTGGGCCAGCTGGTAGCCGAGCTCCAGCAGGCGGTTGGCCTGGGCTCGCGTCTCCACGCCCTCCGCCACCGCCTCGAGGCGCAGGGCTTGGGCTATCTCGCTGATGGACGTGACGATGGCCTCCTGCTCCACCGTGCCGGTCACACCGTCCACGAAGGACTTGTCGACCTTCAGGACGTCCACCGGGCAGGTTCGCAGCAGGCCGAGGGACGAGTGGCCGGTGCCGAAGTCGTCCAGGGCGATCTTGACGCCCAGGGCGTGCAGGGAACGGACCGTGTCCAGGGCTCGGCCGCCGCCGAAGACCGCGGTCTCCGTGATCTCTATGGTCAGGCGGGCCGGGGGCAGGGCGCAGTCGTGCAGGATGGCGGCCACCGTGTCCACGAAGGACGGCTCCAGCAGCTGCCTGGCCGAGGCGTTGACACTCATCTTCCACGGGGCCGCCTCGTCCAGTGCCGAGATCCACGCGGCGGCCTGGTCGCAGGACTTGCGCAGGACCCAGGCGCCGATCTGGACGATCAGGCCCGTTCGCTCGGCGACCGGGATGAACACCGCAGGGGAGACCTGGCCCCTCGTCGGGTGGCGCCAGCGGACCAGGGCCTCCACGCCCCGGATCTCGCCTCCGGGCAGGGCGACGATCGGCTGGTAGTGGACCGTCAGCTCATCGCGGTCCAGGGCCTGGCTCAGGTCGGCGGCCAGCTGGGCGTGCTCGACGGCGTGGGCGTCGAGCTCCGGGCCGTACTCGACCCAGCGGCTCTTGCCGGACTCCTTCGCGGCGTACATGGCCATGTCGGCCCGGCGCAGCAGGTCGCTGGCGTCGCAGTCCGGGGTGTGCCTCGCCACGCCGATGCTGGCCTGGATCAGCAGCTCGTAGCCGGCGGCCCGCACCGGGGCGGCCAGGGCGTCGATGAAGGCGTCGGCGATGTCGGTGCTGGCCTCGCGGGTGGACTCCGGCAGCAGCACCGCGAACTCGTCGCCGCCGAGGCGGGCCACCACGTCGCCCGGGCGGACGGTGGTACGCAGGCGCTCGGCCACCTCGACCAGGAGGGCGTCGCCGACCGCGTGGCCCAGCCGGTCGTTGATGGCCTTGAAGTCGTCCAGGTCGATCAGGGCCAGGGCGAGGCCGCCCGACAGGCTCCCGCCCCTCGACGAGGCCACGGCCTCGACGGTGCGGGCGGCGAAGAGCGAGCGGTTGGCCAGGCCGGTCAGGCCGTCGTGGGAGGCCTGGTAGCTCAGCTGGTCCTGGTAGCGGCGCGACTCGGTGATGTCGCGGGCGTTGGCGACCACGCCCCGCACGCTCGGGTCGTGCAGCAGGTTGGTGGTGACCACCTCGAACCATCGCCAGGTGCCGTCCGGCTGGAGGAGACGCAGCTGCAGGGTGGTGGTGGAGCCGGGGGCGGCCAGGCCGCTGGAGGCCTGGCGCAGGCGCTCGGCGTCGTCGGGGTGGACCAGCTCCCACAGGCTGGTGCCGAGCACCGACTGGCGGCCGGTGAAGCGCAGGAGGCTCGGGCTGCCGTACGTGAGGACGTAGTGCTCGTCGGCGATGGCCAGCACGTCCGAGGAGTGCTGGACCAGGGAGCGGAAGCGGCGCTCGTGGCGGCGCAGCTCCAGCATCGAGGCGTCGACCCGGGCCAGCAGGTGGGAGTTCTCGTAGAGGGAGATCAGCTGGCGGGCGGTGACCAGGAGCGTGAGCAGCACCGAGCCGCCGACCAGGATCCGGGTGTCGCGGGGGTCGTCGCCGACGCCGACCAGGACGAAGGCGTCGGCGACGACGATGGCCACGTACGGGATCAGGCTGAACGGACGGGACTGGCTGCGCCTGACGGCGGCCAGGCCCTCGGCGAAGGCGCGGCGCTGGCGGACGGCGGCCATGGCCAGGCCCACGCAGCAGACCGGGATGGAGATGTGGCAGTCGTTGAGGTACGGGCGCGACTCCAGCAGCGGGGCGGCCGAGCCGGCCACGGCGCCGACGACCACGGTGCCGCCCATGGTCCACAGGGCGCGGCGGTCCAGGGCCCCCGCACCGGCCAGGGCGACCTTGGCCAGGGAGACCAGGCTGGCGAAGACCATGAGCAGGATGCCGAACAGGGTCCACGACGAACCGGTCACGGCGCTGACCGGGACCGAGGCGCGGGCCGCGGCGAACCAGGCGACCAGCGCGGCGGCGGCCAGCACGATCGTCAGGTCCAGGCCCAGCGTGATCAGGTCATGGCTGGTGCGCCGGCCCACGGGCAGGCGCAGGAGGGCCCAGAGCAGCACGACGATCGCCCCGAGGTACAGCACCATCGTCGGCGTGCTGGAGCGCTGACTCGGGGCGCCGAACCGCACCAGGGAGTCGTAGACGCTGCTCACGACCGCCGCTGACAGCAGGGTCAGGACGAGGGCCAGGTGGCGCCAGAAGCGGCCGCTGCGGCGGTCCGGGGCGGCCTGCGACGTGCGCAGGAGGACGATCACCGCCAGGGCGGTGCAGGCGGGGACGGGCAGCCAGCCGACGACCGGATGGATGAGCACGCCGGGCCACTGCGCAGCCAGCCAGGCGACGCTCAGCACGGCGAGCGCCGCCGTCCAGCGCAGCAGCCGAACGTCCAACGCCATACAGGCCGATCCCCACTCCCGCCCCGCTAGCCAACCACTGTGCCGCTTCGGCCGGACCGGGCGAGACCTGAGGGATATGGGCGAATTGCCACAGTAATCGGATGGCGCGAGGCGCCGTCATGATCACTACGTAGTCGGGCGGTCACACATCGATGCACTCCGGTGCTAGGTTGACCGCATCGCGCTTCCTCACCCTCGCGCAACGTAGCGGGCTCGCAGAGGAGAGAAAGGGATGCCATGACGGAGGGCCGGCATCATCGGCGTCACGACGACGACCACACGGCCGACGGGATCTACGTCCCGCCCCCGCGTGAGGTGCCACACCCCCGATCCAGACCGCCCGAGCCGGCCGACCGGCCGCCGGCCGCCGCGCCCTCCCCGTGGGCCCCGGCGGCGCCCGGCGGGCCCCCACCGGTGGACCCGGCCCCGCAGCACGCGCGATCGCCGGAGTGGACCGCCCGCCTCTCCCCCTGGGCGCCGGTCGACGACGACGAGTACGACGACGGGTACTCGGACGAGTACCCCGAGGAGTACGACGAGGAAGACCCGTACGCGGCGGAGGAGAACGTTGCCCCGGCTCCCCCGCCGCGTGCGGACACGCGCCCCCGGTACGAGCCGCCGCGGCAGAGCTGGGCGGCGGACGAGCCGGGGCTGACGCTGCGCATGGGCCCTCGGCGGGAGCCGCCCCGGTACGAGCCGCCCGCGCGGGAGTGGACGGAGGAGGAGCCGCCGCCCCGGTACGAGCCCCCGGCCGAGGAGCGAGCCAATGCCAAAGAGGAGTGGCTGCCACCGCTGTACCCCCAGGAGTGGCCCCCGGAGCCGCGGCGCGAGGAGTGGCCCCCGGAGCCGCGGCGCGAGGAGTGGACCCCGGAGCCGCGGCGCGAGGAGTGGACCCCGGAGCCGCGGCGCGAGGAGTGGACCCCGGAGCCGCGGCGCGAGGAGTGGACCCCGCCGCCGACCGAGCGGCGCCCCACCGTCGCGCCCGCCGGCCCGCCCCCGGAGCGCCGCTCCTCGGCGACCTCGTGGTGGATCGCCATCGGCGTGATCATCGTGGCGCTGGCCGTGGCGGCCGGCGTGCTGGTCGGGCTGAGCCTGGCCGCCCGCGGCGGGTCGGCCGGCCAGCCGGCCGGGGCCGCCGGGGCCAGCTGCGGCGGCCGGGAGGTGCTGCGGGCCACCGTCGCGCCCGAGCTCGCCCCCGCCGTCGAGCAGGCCGCGGCCGACATCGGGGCCAACCAGATCGGCGGCTGCAAGCTCGTCGCGGTCACCGCCCAGCAGGCCTACCAGGGCGGCGAGGCCTGGATCCCGGCCACCGCGGCGTGGGCGCAGGTGGCCAGGTTCACCTACGCACCCGAGCCGGTCTCGCTGGCCCGCTCCCCCGTCGTCGTCGCCGCCCCGCGGCCCTTCGCCGAGGGGCTGGGGTGGCCGGGCGCGCAGCCGACGTGGGCCGCGCTCGCCGCCGGGGTGAATGGCGGCCAGGTGCCCCGGCTCAGCATGAGCAGCCCGCTGCACGACACCGCCGGGCTGCTCGCGGCCCTTGAGGTGCACAGCGCCATGGGCCGCACCACCAACGACCCCGGCCTCGCCCAGACGCGGGCGCTGGCGGTCCGCGCCCGGCTGGCCGACGCCGAGGCCGACCCGGCCAAGCTCCTGGACAGGATGGGCCAGCAGAGCGACCCGGGCAAGGCGCTGCGCGAGGTCGGCCTGTTCCCCGTGCTCGAGCGCGACCTCTGGCGCTACGCGCAGGCCAGGCACCCGGTCGCGCTGGCCGGGATCTACCCGGGCGACGCGCTCTACGAGGCGGACTATCCGCTGCTGCTGACCCCCGAGGCGGCCCGCGACGGCGAGCTCAAGGCGCTGGCCACGCGGCTGGCCGACCGGATGCACGACCAGGAGTTCGCGTCCGCGCTCACCGGGCGGGGGCTACGGCCGGCCACGGGCGAGACTGCGCCAACCGGCGACGGGCTATCGGCGACATACCAGGCGCCGCTGGACCTGCCGGCCACGGCGGCCGGGTGGGCGGCCACCTGGGTGCAGTAACAAACCCGGGCCCGGCGCCGCCATTCGAGACGGTCCAGCGCCATGGCCAAGATCTTCCTGGCAGCACACGCCCGGCGCTGAGCCGTCCAGGAAATCGGATCGCGTCAGGTGCATCTGCCGCAAATCGGGTAGATACGCGGAGCCCTCAACCGGGGCCATGCCAGATGTACGCGATTGGGGGGATGGTCTATGAGCGGGCCCATCGTGGGCAAGCGCCGGCTCCGGGCCGAGCTGCGGCGACTGCGGCGGGAGCGGGAGCTGACCCAGGACCTTGTGGCCGCCGAGATGGAGTGGTCACTGTCCAAACTCATCCGCATCGAGAACGGCACCGTGGCCATCTCGGTGAGCGACCTGCGCAGCCTGCTGGCCTACTACCGGGTGCACGACCCACGCACCGTCGACGAGCTGCTCGAGCTGGCCCGCGCCGCCAAGCGGCGGATGTGGTGGGACGAGTACCGCGCCCTGCTGGCCGGCCAGCAGATCACCTACGTCGGATTCGAGGCGGAGGCGACCAGCATCGGCGAGTTCGCCCCGGTGATGTTCCCGACCCTGCTGCAGACCCGGCGCTACGCCCACGCCACCAGCGACGTGGAGTCCCCGCTGGCC
This sequence comes from Dactylosporangium salmoneum, assembly GCF_039532525.1. Classification (NCBI taxonomy): domain Bacteria; kingdom Bacillati; phylum Actinomycetota; class Actinomycetes; order Micromonosporales; family Micromonosporaceae; genus Dactylosporangium; species Dactylosporangium salmoneum. Next base: position 182,789 of record NZ_BAAARV010000025.1, on the reverse strand, counting down.
GAGCGGCGGGTCGAGTTCCACGCCCGGCGCCAGGAGGAGCTGTTCGGCCGGGAGGAGCCGCCCCGCGTGGAGCTGTTCCTGGACGAGTCCGTGCTGCGCCGCGGCCCCGTCCCCGGCGACGAGGCGCTGCTGGTCGACCAGCTGGAGCACGCGATCGAGTTTGCCCAGCGCCCGTACGCCGACGTGCGGGTGATCGCGCTCAACGCCGGGTATCACCCCGGCTGGGAGGGCGACTTCACGCTGCTGGAGTTCGGCGCCGACGACGGCGTGCTCTACCGCCAGCAGCTGCTGTGGGAGGAGCCGGAGCTCATCGCGACGTACCGCAGAAACCTGGAGCGGCTGCGCGAGCGTGCCCTGCCGTCGGAGGCATCGGCCGACCTCATGCGCCAGATAGCCCACGAATTGAAATGAGGCCCGGGGCCGGGCGCGCACCCGGCCCCGGCACCCTGCGCCAAGTCTGGCCCGATAAGCTGCGCAGTTTCGGCCCAGACCAGGCGTTCACAGCTTCTCGTAGCAGGGCTTGTCGAGCTTGTAGTCCTTGGCGGTCGGGCCCACGAAGAAGTCCTTGACCAACGGCACGTCGGTGGTGCCGTTGCCGGCCGCCGGGTTGTAGATGAGCGTCTCGCGGAACTGCCCGTCCACGCCGCCGGCGTAGTTGCCGGCGCCGTCGGGCAGCATGCCCTCGTAGTCGACCTTGGTGAGCGACTTGGCCGCCTTGACCAGCCCGGCCCGGGTCAGGTCGCCGTCGGCCTGGGCCTTCTTCAGCGCCGCGAGCAGCGGGTAGGACCACACCCAGCCCGAGGTGAAGCCGTCGTTGGGCGTGACGCCGGAGCCCAGCGCCTCCCGCATGGCCTTGTGGCCGGGCGAGTCGGTGCTGAACGTCTTCCAGGGCGCGCTCTGCAGGTACAGCGCCTTGAGGGCGGGCGCGGCCGCGCTCTGCAGCAGGCCCGGGTTCCAGGTCGGGCTGGTGCCGATGAACTTGCCGGTGAAGCCGCGCTGGGCGGCGCCGCCGACGATCACGGCCAGGTCGGCCGGGCCGACGGTGACGATCACCAGGTCGGGCTTCTGGGTGGCGATCGCGGTGATCGCGCCCGCCTGCTTGTCGGCGCCGGAGTCGGTCTTGACGTCGATGAACTTCAGGCCGAGCTTCTCGGCGGCGATCTTCGTGCCGGCGGCGGCGTCGTCGCCGTAGTCGCCGGCCAGGTGCACGGCCATGACGGTCTTGGGCTTGAGGGCGTCGTTGGCGTAGTCGACGGCGTTCATCGACTCGAAGCAGTAGTTCGCGCCGGACTCGAGAATGTTGTCCTCGAAGGCGTAGCCGGACGTCCAGGCGGCCGGGGCGGCCAGGATGTTGCTGGCCTTCATGTCGGGCAGGATGGCCGCCGTGGTCGGCGAGCCCAGCGACTGGGCCAGCGCCAGGATCTTGCCCTTGATCTCCTGGTACACCTCGTTGTGCGTCTGCGGGTTGTACTTGTTGTCGCGCACGTAGGTCTCGGCGTCCACGTCGTAGCCGCCGATGCCGCCCTGCGCGTTGACCCGCCGCCAGAAGGCCTTCTGCGCCTGGGTGATCGGCACGGCGAGGGCGTGGAACGGGCCCACGGTCAGGTCGGAGATGATGCCGAGGTAGATGCAGCCCCGGTCCTTGTGCTCGGAGTTGGGACAGGGCTCCTTGGTGATGCCGGCGTCGGTCTTCGCGCCGGTGGCGGACTGCTGGTCGCTGTTGGAGCCGCCGCGACAGGCCGAGAGCCCGGCCACGGCAAGCACCGCGGTGAGGAGGAACGCGCCAAACCTCTTCATCGAGGTCTCCTTAATACGAGAACGGCCACGCTTTCCAGTAACTGCGGAGTCGCAACCACACGCCGAAGAGGCCGCGCGGCTCGAAGATCAGGAACACGATGATCAGCACGCCGTACAGCACCGTTTCGAGCTGGTAGGCGTTCGGCGACTCCGCCGAGGAGGTGCTGATGAACGGCAGGTACGAGGGGACCCCCCGGGTCAGCCGCGGCAGCAGCGTGATCAGGAAGGCGCCCAGGACCGCGCCACTGACGGTGCCGGCCCCGCCGATGAGGACCATGGCGATGTACTGCACCGACAGCAGCAGATCGAAGGAGGACGGGTCGAAGTAGCCCGCCCCGACGTAGAGCAGCGCGCCGGCGCAACCGGCGTAGAACGACGAGGCCCCGAAGGCGATCGTCTTGTACCTGGCCAGGTTCACCCCGATGACGCCGGCCGCGACGTCGCGGTCGCGGATCGCGGTGAGGGCCCGGCCGACCCGCGAGCGCGCCAGGTTGCGCGCCGCGAGAGCCTCGATGAGCAGCAGGACCAGCATCAGGACGTACAACTTCTGGTCCCTGGTGAGCAAAGCGTCGGACGTGTTGAGGTCGTAGCCCAGCAGCGTCGGCGCCGGCGGCTGGCGCCCGACGCCCGGCCCGCCGGTCAGCGACGACCACTCGTTGATCACGTGCCCGCCGATGAAGACCAGGCCGAGCGTGACCACGGCCAGGTAGAGCCCGCGCAGCCGGGTGGCCAGCGGCGCCACGAGCACGCCCGCCAGCGCCGCGACGATCCCGGCCGCGGGCAGGAAGACCAGCACCTCGGTGACGCCGAAGCCGATCGTGCGCCCGTCCGGGTCCCCGGCGATGGCGGCCGCGGTGTAGGCGCCGATGGCCAGGAAGAAGGCGTGGCCGAGCGACACCTGGCCGGCCAGCCCGGTGACGATGTTGAGCCCGAGCGCCCCGACCGCGGTGACGCAGGCCAGGCCGAGCAGCTGCAGGACGTCGTCCTCGAGCAGCCACGGCAGCGCGAGTGCCGCCAAAAGCCCAAAAACCACGAAAAATCGCCGTGTTGTACTGCGAAACAGCGCAACGTCCTGCGCGTACGACGTGTGCAGCAGCGGACGGTTCCTCATACGCGCGTGACCTCCCGGGTGCCGAACAGGCCGTAAGGGCGGACGAGCAGGACGAGCAGCATCACGACGTAGGGCGAGACGACCGAGACGTTGCCGCCCAGCCACGCCAGGTGGCCCTGATAGGTGGCGGTCAGCTCCTGCACCACGCCGACCACGAGCCCGCCGACGACGGCCCCGGGCAGCGAGTCCAGGCCACCGAGGATGATCACCGGCAGCGCGGTCAGCGCGACCAGCCACAGCGACTCGCTCACGCTGCCGCCGACCGCGGCGAACGTGCCGGCCACCGCGGCCAGCGCCCCGGCCAGGGCCCAGGACAGCGCGAACACCGAGCCGACGCTGACCCCCTGGGCCAGGGCCGCCTCCTGGTCGTAGGCGGCGGCCCGCATGGCCAGGCCGGTGCGGGTGTAGCGGAAGAAGGCGAACAGCGCAGCGACGATCACCGCGGTGGTGACCGCCATGGCGATGTGCCGCTGCTCGACGACGATCCCGCCCGGCAGCGTGAGCACCTTCAGCCCCCACGGGTCGCCCACGTGCCGCACGTCCAGGCCGATGGCCGCGTTGTCGACGACCCGGACCGCGACGTCGATGCCGAGCGTGATGATGGCGACGGTGAACACCGGCCGGCCGATCATCGGGCGCACCGCGAGCCGCTCGACGCCCAGCGCCAGGCCGCCGGTGAGCGCGGCCGCGGCGAGCAGGGCGGCGAAGAAGCCCAGGGGCCCCGCCAGGTAGGTGACCAGGACGGCGCCGGCCAGCATGAACGACGGCTGGGCGAAGGAGATCACCCGGGTCGCCTTGTAGATGATGACGAAGCCGAGCCCGAGCAACGCGTAGACGCTGCCGGTGCCCACGCCTCGCAGCACGCTCTCGATGAAGTCCGTCATGTCGCGTCCTCGATGGTGACCCCGATGCCCTGGAAGAAGCGCCGCACCTCCGGCGGGACCGGCCCGGCGCTGCCCGCGTGCCGCAGGTGGCGCAGGCCGATCCGCTCGCGCAGCGCGCGGTGGCACAGCAGCCAGCCGAGCGCGGAGCCCCGCTCTCTGTGCAGCCACAGCCGGGCGTTGGCCCGCTTGAGCCGCGAGGCGCCGGCCACCCGCGCCTCGATCCCGGCGTGCAGCCCGGTCCAGTCCTCCGGGCCGGCGAGCAGGATCGTCGGCTGGACCTCCCGCAGGTCCTCCGGCGCGCCGAAGTGCAGCACCGCCCCGTTCGCGGCGTTGGCCCACGCGGCGACCGCCCCGGCCGGCTCGCCCAGCGGCAGACGGGACACGAGCAGGTCGCGCGGGCCGCCGATCGGCGTCGCCGGGTCCCCGGCCGCGTCCGGGGGCTCCATCTCGCCCTCGGCGCCGCGGCCCACCTCGAGGAGTTCGCCGAAAGACAGGAGGAGCCCGCTGTCGTACTTGTTCCAGACGCCCGCCTTGTCGAGGTACACGATCCGCAGCAATCCGCCGGGCGCGGCGAGGGCGTCGTCGACCTGCTCCTGCCCCTCGGCGACGAGCACCTTGGCGCCGTCGTCCGCGACGGTGGCCCCGAGCGCCGCGGCCGCGACGGCGGCGTAGAGCCACTCCGGCCGGTTCTGCGAGCGGATCGCGACGCGGTCGCCCGGGCCGACGCCCAGGGCCCGCAGCCCGAGCGCCACCGCCCGGGCGGTCTGCCAGTACCGGGCCCAGGTGATCTCGCGCCAGATGCCGCGGTGCTTCTCCCGCAGGGCGACCCGGTCCGGATCCCGCCCGGCCCGGTCCCGCACGAGCGTGGCCAGGGTCATCGCGCACCCCCCGGATCGGCCGCGGTGTCCCGGACGCCCAGGTAGGCGCGGATCACGTCGGGGTTGGCCTGCACCTCCTGCGGCGTGCCGCAGGCCACCGGCACGCCGAAGTCGACCACCAGGACCCGGTCGGCGAGGTCCATGACCAGGCCCATGTCGTGCTCGACGAGGATCATCGAGATGCCCAGCTCGTCGCGGATGTCGAGGATGTAGCGGGCCATGTCCTCGGTCTCCTCGAGGTTCATCCCGGCCACCGGCTCGTCGAGCAGCAGCAGCTTCGGCTCCATGGCGAGCGCCCGGCCCAGCTCGACGCGCTTCTGCACGCCGTACGGCAGCAGCCCGACCGGCTGCCGGCGCCACCGACCCAGCTCGAGGAGGTCGACGATCTCCTCGACCCGGGCCCGGTTGGCCAGCTCCTCGCGCCGGGCCCGGCCGACCCAGGCGATGGCGGCCAGGGTGCCGTAGCGCATGTGGTGGTGCCGGCCGAGCATGAGGTTCTCCACGACGTCGAGCTGGCGGAACAGCTCGACGTTCTGGAAGGTGCGGGCCACGCCGCGGCGGGCCACCCGGTCGGGCCGCTCGCCGGTGATGTCCACGCCGCCGAGCAGGACCCGGCCCTCCTGCGGGCGGTACACCCCGGAAATCACGTTGAAGATGGACGTCTTGCCGGCGCCGTTGGGCCCGATGACGGCGAACAGCTCGTCGGCCCCGACGGTGAAGTCGACCCCGTCGATCGCCTTGACCCCGGCGAAGCTCAGCCGCACGCCGCTGAAGGTGAGCACGTCGCTCATGCCGTCCACCGCTTCCGCCGCTTGTAGTACTTGACGTCGCGGAAGGAATGGGCGGCGTGCGCGCCGAGGTAGAACTCCCTGATGTCGTCGTCGGCGAGCAGTTCGGCGGCCGGCTTGTCCAGCACGACCCGGCCGTTCTCCAGCACGTACCCGTGCTCGGCCACCGACAGCGCCATGGCCGCGTTCTGCTCGACCAGCAGCACCGCCGTGCCGGCCCGGTTGATCTCCACGATCAGGTCCCGGACCTGCTCCACCATGCGCGGGGCGAGGCCCAGGCTGGGCTCGTCGAGCAGCAGGTAGGCCGGGCCGGACATGAGCGCCCGGCCCATCGCCAGCATCTGTTGCTCGCCGCCGGAGAGGTATCCGGCGACCGCGCCGCGCCGCTGCTTCAGGACCGGGAAGAGCTCGTACATCCGCGCGAGCGTGTCGGCCGCCCCGCGCCGCCGGGTGTGTGCCCCGAGCCGCAGGTTCTCCTCCACCGTCAGCTCGGCGAACGTGCGCCGGCCCTCCATGACCTGGCTCACCCCGCGGCGCACGATCGCGGCCGGGCGCAGCCGGTGGATCGGCGCGCCGGCGAGGGTGACGGACCCGCGCGCGACGGTCCCGTGGTGCACGCCGAGCAGCCCGGACAGGGCACGCAGCAGGGTGGTCTTGCCGGCGCCGTTCGCGCCGAGCAGGGCGACGATCCGGCCCTCCGGGACGGCGAGGTCGACGCCCCGCAGGACGAGCATCACGTCGTCGTAGACGACCTCGAGGTTCTGGACCCGTAGCACGTTCGGACCCCCGAACTATTTGCATCGTCGGTGTAAGAAGTTACGTGTATTTAACCCGTTCCCTGGACAGAATCAAGCCCCAGATCGATGCGTTGCCGACGTCCTGTCACTGTGCGATGCACACAGCCAACCCCCGGTAATACGGACTTTTATACGCAATACCGATCGATGAGGACACGCGGCTTCCACCCGGCGGATGATCACGTTAAGTTAGGCTCTGGCCTGCTCGGCAGTCCGTCATCCACCCCGGATGGCGCCGGGCAAGCGCCGCCGAATCGAGTTCGGCGCGCCGGGCGGATCCATCGACGGCGCGTGATCGAACCGGGGACCCAGAGTGTTCGTGGGGTGAATCCGCAGCGCGCTGCGGTAGGGCGTTTTCCTTCCCGCCCGAACCCGTCAGCTAACCCGGTAGGCGGTAGTCGGTGAAGAAGGGTCATCCTTCCTTGTCCACTGGACACCGGGCCCACCGGTCGGTGCTGCGAACCCTCCTGCTCGGGTTCGTGATGCTCGCGGTGCTCGCACCGAGCACGGTCGCGCACGCCGATCCCACGCTGGCAGAGATCGAGGCCCAGCTCGACAAGTCGAACCAGGACCTCGAGGCCACGATCGAAGCGTGGAACGGCATCAACGCCGACCTGGCGACCACCCAGGCCAAGGTGGCCGACCTGCAGGCGAAGCTCAAACCGCTGCAGGACGGGGTCGACGCGACCAGCGCCAACGTCGAGCAGTTCGCGATCGCCCAGTTCAAGACGGCCGGCAACATGCAGGCCCTCTCGGCCATCCTCAACGCCCGTGACACAGGCTCCCTCATGGATCAGATGTCCATGCTGCAGCAGATCACGCACAGTCAGCAGAAGGACATCGAGAACTACCGCAACGCCAAGAGCAAGTACGACAGCGAGAAGCAGCAGCTCGACGAGCTGCTCGCCGCGCAGACCACGCAGAAGTCGGACATCGAGAACAAGCGCAAGCTGATCGAGGGCGACATCAAGAAGCTGCAGGATCTGCAGAAGAAGGCCACCGCCGCGGGCTCCAAGAAGGTCAACCCGCCGGCGTACAACCCGGGCACACTGCCCCCCGCCTCCGGCAAGGCCGGCGCCGCCGTGGCATACGCCAAGGCGCAGCTGGGCAAGCCGTACGTGTTCGGCGCCGCCGGACCGAACAGCTTCGACTGTTCGGGTCTGACCATGGCCGCCTGGAAGGCCGCGGGCGTGAGCCTCACGCACCAGGCGTCCCGGCAGTTCTCGGAGATCGCGGCGCACTACAGGACGAGCACGCTTCCGTTCGACAAGCTGGAACCAGGCGACCTGATCTTCTACAACGGCCTCGGCCACGTCGGGATCTACGTCGGGAACAAGTCGATCATCCACGCGCCGCACACCGGCACGGTCGTGCAGTACGCCTCGGCCACCGTGGACAGCGTGTACGGCTGGGCGCGCCCGCAGTAGCGCTCCCCCACCCGCTTCACCAAGACGCCATGCCCTTCATGATGGAGGGCATGGCGTCTTGGGATCCGGGGCAGTACAACCGTTTCGCCGAGGAGCGGGCGCGGCCCTTCCACGAGCTCGTCGCGCGCATCCCGACCACCGCGGCGGTCGCCGTGGCCGACGTCGGCTGCGGGCCGGGCAACATGACCGCGACCCTGGCCGAGCGCTGGCCCGACGCCGCCGTCCTCGGCCTCGACTCCTCGCCGGACATGATCGCGGCGGCGGAGCGGTTCAAGTCGCCGCAGCTGCGGTTCCAGCTCGCCGACGCCTCGACCTGGCGCCCCCAGCGGGGATCACTCGACGTGATCGTGGCCAACGCCTCGCTGCAGTGGGTCGACGACCACGAGACGCTGCTGCCGGCCTGGGCGGCGGCGCTCGACGACGGCGGCACGCTCGCCTTCCAGGTGCCGATCGCCGGCTACGACCCGGGCTTCGCCGCGATCGCGCAGCGGCCACACTGGGCCGAACGGCTGCGGGGCGCGGCGGCCGTCACCGGGCCGCGCTCGGCCAGCCCGGTCCTCGACGCCGAGGAGTACGTCCGGCTGCTCAGCGCCGCCGGGCTCACCGTCGACGCCTGGCAGACGACGTACTACCACGTGCTCCCCGGCGACGACCCGGTCTTCGAGTGGTTCAAGGGCACCGGCCTGCGCCCCTACCTCGACGCGCTGGACGACGCCGAGGCCTTCGCCGAGGAGGTTCGGGTGGAGCTGCGGGCCCGCTTCCCACGGGAGCCGTTCGGCACGATCCTGCCGTTTCCCCGGCTCTTCGTCGTCGCACATCGGGCTTGACCCCGTCAGCTGCTTTACAACGCGCAACGATCATCGCGCCTAGCCTGACGCGGTGAGCAGAACAGCAAAGATCATCATCTTGAGCATCATCGGCGTCGTCGTCGTGTGCTGCGGCGGCGGTGTGGCCGGCATCTTCTTCCTTGCCAACTCGTCCACCAAGGCGCCCAAGGCCGCGGCCGACGACTTCCTGACCGGCCTGGAGGCGGGCAACACCCAGGCCGCCTACAAGCTGCTGTGCGGCCAGACGCAGAATGCCTACGGGCCGGAGACCTTCGACGCGTACGTCAAGAAGAACCAGCCGACCGCGCACGACATGAGCTTCGGCGGCTCGTACAACAACACCAACGGCATCGAGACTGCCTCGATCTCGGCCACCGTCACGTACAAGAGCGGCGGCAAGTCCTCGCACGAGTTCGCCATGCGCAAAGAGGGCGACGCCTGGAAGGTCTGCGGCAACCCGTACTAAATCGGCCCTTGCGCGCGGATCGTTCGAAATGTCGGGCGCTCCGCGCCGCGACATTTCGGACTTATACCCCGCCAGGGCATTTATCCGATAAGTCATGGCGCGGAGCGCCCGACTTATCGGATCTGGGCGTTTCACCCCCCATTGGCGCATAAAAAGGGCCCCGGTCGTCCCGGGGCCCTTTTGCGCTATGTCGTTACGCCGCCTGCAGGCCTTCGGCGCGGGCCAGCTCGCGCAGCCGGCCGAGCGCCTGGATCTCCAGCTGGCGAATCCGCTCGCGGGACAGCGAGAACCGGGTCGCCACCTCGGTCAGCGAGTGCTCGCGGCCGTCCTCGAGGCCGTAGCGGGCCCGCATGATGCCGGCCGACCGGTCGTCGAGGTGGTTGAGCAGGCCCTCGATGCGCTGGCGCTCCAGGGCGGCCAGCACCACGTCCTCCGGCGACGGGGCGTCGGAGTCGGCGACCAGGTCGCCCAGGTTGGTGTCGCCGTCGTCGCCGACGGGCGTGTCGAGCGACACGGTGTCCTGCGACCAGCGCATGAGCTCGTGCACCCGCTCGACCGGCACGCCGAGCGAGGCGGCCAGCTGCTCCGGCTCCGGCTCGTTGCCCAGCTCGCGGGTGAGCTGACGGGCGACGTTGCGCATGCGGTTGACGTCCTCGACGAGGTGCACCGGGAGCCGGACCGTGCGCTCCTGCTGCGCGATCGCCCGGCTGATCGCCTGGCGGATCCACCACGTCGCGTAGGTCGAGAACTTGTAGCCGCGCACGTAGTCGAACTTCTCCACGGCGCGGACCAGGCCGGTGTTGCCTTCCTGGATCAGGTCGAGCATCGGCATGCCGGACCGCACGTAGCGCCGCGCGATCGAGACCACCAGGCGCAGGTTGGCCCGGATGAACCGGTCCTTCGCCCGCTCGCCCTCCGCCACCAGCCGGTGCAGCTCTGCGGCGCTCACCCCGTCGGGGATCTCCTCGCTGTCGAGCAGGTGCTCCGCGTAGAGCCCGGCCTCCACCGCCTTGGACAGCTCGACCTCAGAAGCGGCGTCGAGCAGCGGCGTGCGGGAGATCTCATGCAGGTACACGCCGACCAGGTCGCGCTCCTCGGCACCTGTATCGGTTCGCGTCTCCACTTTCACGTTCTCCACTTCGGGCCCCTCCCCGCTCCATCCTTCGCCTTCCCCGTTTCACCCTGCTAAAACGGGTGCCCCCCGGGTATGCCCCCTACACAACAGTCAAAGCGCCTTCCGAATTCCGCCCCGGGGGGCGTTTCGGTGACGACCCCTGAGAGCTGCACCACTTACCTAGACGCTCGGGAGGCTTCCCCGGTTCGCTTCGGCTGCAACAAGTGATACGTGGTCTACCTGCCCGTCAGACGCCTGAATTCGCTGTGAGTTCCCTGGGAACGCCGCTGCGGGGGGCATCAGACGCCGGTTGAGCACGGCCTGTCATCGGCACCTGTCGGCGGTACGACAGCCTTTTGACCGAACGGGTTACCGCTCGCGCCATTCCCTCAACAACTCCGCCTCTTCTTCGATACCCAGCCCGGCTTTTGCATCGATGTGCGTTGCGTCACGAAATGCCGCCAACGTATCCCGGGCCGTCTCGGCGAGCGGGCGGGTGCGCAGGCCGGCGTCGAGCGAGGGGGTCACGTCGCGGCTCATGAACCCGGCGTACTCCGGCAGCGGCAACCAGAAGGGCAGCGATCGCGGCCCGCTCCACGGCGCCACCCCGCGCGCGGTCAGGAACTCCTGATCGACCCAGGTGAGTGACGAGACCACCCCGGCGCCGTCGGACAGGCCGGCGTGGAACTGCGCCCGGGTCATCGGCGCCCCGATGCCGTCGAAGGGGCCGGCCAGCCCGCCGGTGGCCGCGGTCACGATCCACTCGGCCAGGTCGCGCACGTCGACGAGCTGCACCGCCTGGTCCGGCCCGCCCGGCGCGAGCACCTCGCCGCCGCGGGCCGCCCGGCGCACCCAGTAGTCGAACCGCCCGGTCGGGTCCTCCGGCCCGACGATCATGCCGGCCCGCAGCAGGAACGTGCGGCCGGCGCCGAAGCCCTCGACCGCGAGCCGCTCGCAGGCGACCTTGGCGCGGCCGTAGGACTCCGGGTCGGCCGCGGGGTCGGCCTCGTCGTCCGGCGGCAGCAGCGGCGCGGTGGCCACGCGCTGGTGCGGGGTGGCGACGTCGGCGTAGGCGGACCCGCTGGAGACGAACGTGTAGTGCCCGGCCCGGCCGGCCAGCGCCGCGGCCGCGTGCCGGACGTGGCGGGGGTGGCGCGCGACGTCCACCACGGCGTCGAAGGTGCCCTCGAGCGCCGCCAGGCCGTCGGGGGCGTCGCGGTCGACCCGGACGAAGCGGGCGCCCTCCACGGGATCGCCGGACTCGCCGCGGGCGGCGCAGACGACGTCGTGGCCGGCGGCGAGGAACTGGCGGGCGACGGCGCGGCCGAGGAACACGGTGCCGCCGAGAACGAGGATGGTCATCGGCCGATGATTCGCCCCCGGGGCCGGCCGGCCCAGGCCCGTTCGCCCGTGGCGTATCCGCTGTGGACGAACGTCACGCCCGGTGCGACGACGGCGGCCGGCGCGGGCGGGTCTTGTGGATCACGAACGCGAACAGGGCGAGGGCCGAGGCCACTGCGGCGACGACGGCCAGCCACAGCGACCAGTGCCGCCCGACCGGCCCCGCCGGCGACCCGCCCTCGGCCCGGGTGGACGGGCCGGCGGCGGAGGAGGTCGAGGAGACCGGGGCGAAGGCCCAGATCCGCAGGTAGTCGATCTGGAACTCGGCCGGTAGGGCGGTGGACGAGCCGGGCGTGCCGGCCTTGTCGCCGGTGGTGACCGCGAAGCCGAACCAGCGCGGCTCGGTGGACGCGGCCGGGTCGACCCAGCGCTCCTTGGCGTCGACGTAGACGCGGAAACCGGACGGGGCCCACTCGATCACGTAGGTGTGCCAGTCGCTGTACGAGCCGTCGAGCACCTTGGTGTTGACCTCGGTGCCGTCGCCGTTGCTGACCTCGGCCTGCTCGGCACCGGGCCTGGCCATGATCTCCAGTTGCGAGCCGTGCCGGGTGGCCTGGCCGTCGACCGGGCGCAGCAGCGCCATCGACCCGATCCCGGCGCCGACCGGCACCCGGGCCTTGAACTCGTAGCGGCCGAACTGCTGGGCGGCGCCGAGGCAGCGCACCTCGCCGGTGACGAACTGCTTGCCGGCATAGGCGCGCCGGTGCAGGGCCAGCCGCAGGTGCCCGCCGGAGACGGTCACCGCCTCGGGCAGGAAGTAGCCGGCCTGGGCGCCCTCCTCGGCGCCGTTGTAGGCCGAGCAGCCGGTCGGCAGCGTCCCCTGGTCGTCGAAGGACATCGAGAAGACGGGCTTCCAGCCGACGGGATCGGCGGCGTTCACCCGTCCGGGGAAGGTCAGCGCGGTCGACGCGACGACGACCAGCACGGCCGTGACTCGCCTCAGCATGGTGACCGCCTCCGCACACACGGTGAACCTTCCCGGGCAACCTACCGGATACCTACGGGTGTCGCTTGGTTGCCGAGCGTTGCCATTGCCCTCCGTACCCATTCGTAGGACGCGTTCCGCTCGGACGAGCCGGGGTTGCCACCCTCGCATTTACCCGTAGGACACGAAGCCGACGCCGACACACGCTCGCGCCCGATCAATGGCTTCGGAAGGATGACGAACGACGCATGCGTCCATGCGTGCGTCCGTCATGAATGGAGAGATCATGGCTCAGCCCCGCGCCCGCGGGTGGCGTGTCGCACAGCACCTCGCGGTGCCGGCGCTCGCCGTCGCGGTGGTCGCCTTGCTGCCATTAGCCAAGACCGGATCCACCGCCGGTTCGGACCGGTGGACGCCGCTCACCCCGGCCAAGGTCGCGTTGTCCCAGAAGGTCGGGCCGACGGTGACCGCGCAGCTGCTCGGCTTCAACGACTTCCACGGCAACATCGACCCGCCGACCGGCAGCGGCGGGCTCATCAACGGCGTGCCCGCCGGCGGCTCGGAGTACCTCGGCACCGCGCTCAACAAGCTGCGGGCCAAGGCCAAGGCCGAGGGCATTCACAACAGCGACACCGTGGTGGCCGGCGACAACATCGGCGCCTCGCCGCTGGTGAGCGCCGCGTTCCACGACGAGCCGGCGATCGAGGTCCTCAACGCGATGCACGTGGACCTTGCCTCCGTGGGCAACCACGAGTTCGACGAGGGCGTGACCGAGCTGTACCGCATGCAGTTCGGCGGCTGCCACCCGACCGACGGCTGCCAGGACGGCGACGGCTTCTCCGGCGCCAAGTTCCCGTACCTCGCGGCGAACGTCACGCAGAAGTCGAACGGCCTGCCGATCCTGCTGCCGTTCACCATCCGCTCCTACGAGGGCGTGCCGGTGGCCTTCGTCGGCATGACGCTCGAGGCCACCCCGGGCATCGTCAACCCGGCCGGCATCAAGAACGTCGACTTCCACGACGAGGTCGAGACGGCCAACAAGTACGCGACGGTGCTGGGCTGGCTCGGCATCAAGTCGATGGTGCTGGTCGTCCACGAGGGCGGCATGCAGAGCAGCCCGCCCGCGCCGCTGGACCCGTCCGGCTGCGCGAACTTCGCCGGCCCGATCACCGACATCACCAAGGGCCTCAACCCGGCCTACGGCGTCGTGGTCTCCGGCCACACCCACCGCTTCTACACCTGCGAGCTGCCCAACTCCTCGGGCGCCAACTCGCTGGTGACCAGCGCGGGCACGGCCGGCACCCTGGTGACCGACATCCGCGTGACGCTGGACAAGAAGTCGCGCAAGTTCGTCGACGCGTCGGCCACCAACGTGATCGCCGAGAACGGCATCAAGAACGCCGACGGGACGTACCAGAAGGACGCGCAGGGCAACTTCGTGCGCAACCCCGCGCTGGTCGACCCGGCCGTCAAGAAGATCGCCGACAAGTACCGCGTGGCGGTCGCGCCGCTGGCCAACAAGGTCATCGGCAGCATCACGGCCGACATCACCACCACGCAGACGGCGGCCGGCGAGACCCCGCTGGGCGACGTGATCGCCGACGCACAGCTGGCCTACACCAAGTCGGGCGGCGCGCAGATCGCGTTCATGAACCCGGGCGGCATCCGGGCCTCGCTCATCTACGCCAACTCCCCCGGTGGCGAGGCGCCGGGCCAGGTCACGTACGGCGAGGCCTTCACCGTCCAGCCGTTCAACAACCTGGTCGTGACGCAGGCCTTCACCGGCGCGCAGATCAAGGACGTCCTGGAGCAGCAGTTCGTGGGCTTCCAGGGCCAGACCGTGCAGCGCATGCTGCAGGTGTCGGCCGGCTTCACCTACACCATCAGCGCCTCGGCGCCGGCCGGCTCCAAGATCAGCAACATCAAGCTCAACGGCGTCGCCCTGGACCCGGCGGCCACCTACCTGGTGACCACCAACGACTTCCTGGCCAACGGTGGCGACGGCTTCCTCAACCTGGCCAAGGGCACCAACCGGGTCACCGCGCCCGGCTTCGACGTCGACGCCCTGACCGCCTACCTGGCCACCGGCCCCATCGCGCCCGGCTCGGCCGACCGTTACACGCTGGGCTAGCCAACAGGCAGGCACCCGTACAGTTCCAAACGATCATCATCGTTGCGTTTCGGGGCGGGCGGCGGGTTTTCCCGCCGCCCGCCCCCCACGTATGCTCGCAGTCGCCGGCTGCCACCAAGGTCGAGGAGTGTTGATCTGTGGACCGTCCAAGCTGGGCCCCGGCGGACGTCGACCTCGACCGGCCGAGCGTGGCCCGCGTCTATGACTACTACCTCGGCGGCTCGCACAACTTCGCCGCCGACCGCGCCTTCGCCGAGCAGGTGCTCAAGATCATGCCGGCGGTGGCCGGGCTGGCCCGCAGCAACCGGGCCTTCCTGCGCCGCGCGGTCCGGGAGCTCGCCCGGCAGGGCGTGCGGCAGTTCGTCGACCTCGGCTCCGGCATCCCGACCGTCGGCAACGTGCACGAGGTGCTCGCCGACGCCGGCTGCACCGACGCCCGGGTGGTCTACGTCGACCACGACCCGGTCGCGGTCGCGCACAGCAACGCCATCCTCGCCGACATCCCCGGCACCGCGGTCGTCGCCGGCGACCTGCGCGCCCCGGCCGAGGTGCTGGCCGACGAGCAGCTCCAGGGCCTGCTCGACTTCGGCCGGCCGATCGCGTTCCTGCTCGTCGCCGTGCTGCACTTCGTGCCCGACGAGCAGCGGCCTGCCGACATCGTGGCCGCGTACGCCGCCGCCGGAGTGCCGGGCAGCCACGTGGTGCTGTCGCACGCCGGCCTCGACCGGCCGCTGACCCCGGCCGAGGAAGACGCATACCAGATGTACCGCAAGTCCCCCACCCCGCTGATCCTGCGCACCGGGGAGCAGGTGACGGCCCTGCTCGGCGACCTGACCCTGCTCGAGCCGGGCGTCGTCGCCACCCACGCGTGGCGCCCGGACGGCGACGAGCAGCCGCCGGCCGACGGCCAGGCGATCGGCTTCGCCGCCGTGGCGCGCAAGGACTAGCCCGACCGATCATGACCGCTCTCAGCCCCGCGCCGACGTCGTGGGACCGCCCGCATCGCGCCGCCGAACGGATGGCGCGCGCCTGGTCGCTGGCCATCGCCGGCACCAGCTACGTGTCGATGAACGGCCTGGAGGTCCAGGACTTCCTGACCAGCCTCTCGACCCGGCTCATCCACGCGCTGACCACCGAGGTCTTCGACCCGGCCGACGTGCGCGAGGTCGGCTCGACGCTGGTCGCCGCGCACTTCACCGAGCCGACCACGCTGGAGCGCACCCTCGCGGTGCTGGCCGAGCAGTTCGGCAACGCCCCCGTGAAGCGGGTGGCCCAGGTCCAGGGCGCGCTCGCCTCCGGCTACGCGCTCGCGCTGCGCGACCGGGTGCTCGACGAGCAGGAGGAGATCCGCACCGCCGCCCTGTGGGCCCGGGCCCGGGCCGAGGAGGGCCGGCGGGTCAGCGAGGCCCGCTTCCAGGCGATCTTCGCCGGCGCGGCCATCGGGATGAGCGTCAGCACGATCGACGGCCAGGTCATCGAGGTCAACCAGGCGCTGTGCGACATGCTCGGCTACAGCGACGACGAGCTGCGGGCGATGTCCTTCGAGGACTTCGCGCTGCCCGAGGACCCGCCGGGCGCCCCGGCCATGTTCGCGGAGGTGCTGTCCGGCGGGCGGGACCAGTTCCGCATCGAGAAGCCCTACGTGCACAAGGACGGCCACCGGGTCTGGACCGACCTGGTCGCCTCGATCATCCGGGACGAGGACGGCCGCCCGCGCTGGCTGGTCGCCATGTTCGAGGACATCACCGAGCGGCACCTGCTGCAGGTCCGCCTGCGCCACCAGGCGCTGCACGACCCGCTGACCCAGCTGCCCAACCGCACCCTGTTCTTCGAGCGGCTCAGCGACCTGCTGGAGGCGGCCGAGGACGACGACGCCCGCGTCGGCGTCTGCTACCTCGACGTGGACGGCTTCAAGGTCATCAACGACACGCTCGGCCACGACGTCGGCGACCAACTGCTGCAGACCGTGGCCCGGCGGCTGGCCCGCTCCATCAGCGGCGACCGGCAGCTGGTCGCGCGGATGGGCGGCGACGAGTTCGTGGTGCTGGTCGAGGACTGCGGCGGGATCGAGGAAGTGGTCGCCGTCGCCGAGATGGCGCTGGACACCGTCCGGGCCCCGGTGCACGTCGGCGGCCACGAGATCAGCATCTCGGCCAGCATCGGCGTGGTCGAGCAGCCCCTGCGCGGCACCAGCACCGGCGAGCTCATGAAGGCCGCCGACACCACGCTCTACTGGGCCAAGGCGGACGGGCGCAACCGGCTGGCGCTTTTCGACGCCGAGCGGCACGCGCGCGAGGTGACCCGCTACGAGCTGTCGGCCAGCATGCCGGCCGCGCTCGAGCGGCGGGAGTTCTTCGTGGAGTACCAGCCCCTGGTCCGGCTCAGCGACGGGGTCACCACCGGGGTCGAGGCGCTCGTGCGGTGGCGGCACCCGCGCTTCGGGGTGCTCGGGCCCGACTCGTTCATCGGCATGGCCGAGGAGACCGGGCTCATCGTCCCGCTGGGCCGCTGGGTGCTGCACGAGGCCTGCCGTCAGGCCGCCGAGTGGCGCCGGCAGGTGCAGGACCGGGCCCCGATCATGAGCGTGAACCTGGCGGTACGCCAGATGCGCGACCGCACCATCGTGCGCGACGTGAAGGCGATCCTCGAGCAGACCGGGCTGCCGCCGGCCGGGCTGCAGCTGGAGCTCACCGAGAGCGCCGTCATGAGCACGGGCGGCGACCCGATCGAGGACCTCAACGCCCTGGCCGCGCTCGGCCCGCGCATCGCCATCGACGACTTCGGCACCGGCTACTCGAACTTCGCGTACCTGCGCAACCTGCCCGTGCACAGCCTGAAGCTGGCCGGCTCGTTCGTGGCCGGGCTGCGCCCGCCGGAGCGGCCGGACCCGGTCGACCAGGAGATCGTGGCGGCGGTGATCGGCCTGGCCCACACGCTCAAGCTGAGCGTGACCGCCGAGGGCGTGGAGACCGCCGAGCAGGCCACCCGGCTACTGGCGCTGGGCTGCGACACGGCCCAGGGCTGGTACTACGCCAGCCCCGGACCGGCCGCAGCGGTCAAGCTGTAGTGCTGTAGTGCTGTAGTGCTGTATCAGTTCGCCGCGTAGGGATTGATCTCTTCGTGCATCTCGGTCATGAACTGCGACCACAGGTCGTGCTCGCCCGGGTCGGCCCCCACGAGGTCGTAGTGGCCGTCCAGGAACTGCGTGTCGAGCTGCCAGTCGGGTAGGTCGGGCTCGTGCTCGTCGAGCGTCAGCGGCTCGTCGTGCTGGTGCGGGTCCTCCCCCACGTCGCCGAGGTCGTGCACATCCTCAGCGCCGTGGTCGTGCACGTCTGCGCCGCCGTGGTCGTGCTCGTGCTCGGCGTAGTCGTGCTCGTACCGCTCGTCGGACAAGTGGTCGCCGGCCAGGACGTGGTCGACTCCGCCGTCATGGTCGACGTGGAGATCGTGCTCCATGCCCCAGTCGAGGTCAAAGTCGCTCATAACCTGCTCCCGGATTCTTCAGTGCCCCCGGTGGGGTACCTCTAGAACGGTAGGGGCCGAGCCGAGCAACCTGCTCCCCGAAACGTGCCACTCAGCGCACGCGGCGGTCCAGCCAGCCGTCGCCGTTGGTGTCCTCGTAGCGGGCGTCGACGACACCGTCGTGGTTGGTGTCGATCTCGCTGGAGTCGATCAGGCCGTCGCGGTTGACGTCGTGGCCCACGAACTCGGGGCGGCCGTCGCCGTCGGTGTCGACCACGATGTCCACGCCGCCGTCGGCGCGGTTGACGTACGTGTGCTGGTCCCAGCGGCCGTCGCCGTCCCAGTCCACGCGGGTGTGGTAGCCGTCGGTCGGGGCCTGGCCCGGGACCTGGCCGTGGTGGGCCTGCTGCACGTGCTCGACCAGGCCCTGGAGGCCCGCGCCGATGCCGCCGCCGTGGGC
The DNA here is from genome assembly GCF_039532525.1 of Dactylosporangium salmoneum. NCBI lineage: Bacteria > Bacillati > Actinomycetota > Actinomycetes > Micromonosporales > Micromonosporaceae > Dactylosporangium > Dactylosporangium salmoneum. The sequence goes on along the minus strand of NZ_BAAARV010000025.1, from coordinate 164,321 downwards.
GCCGTGGCCGTGGCCGGAGAGGTCCTCGGCGCTGAGGCCGGACAGCGCGCCGGCCACGCCCGTGCCGCCACCGTGGCCGGAGACGGCATCCGGGCTGAGGCCGGACAGCGCGCCGCCCGCGCCCGCGGCGCCACCCTGGCCGGACAGCGCTTCGCCCACGCCCGCGCCGCCACCCTGCCCGGACAGCGCGCCGCCCACACCCGCGCCGCCGTCCTCGGAGGCGTAGCCCGCGAGGCCGCCGCCCACGGCCTGCGCGCCGGAGGCCGATGACTCCGTGGGGAGGCCGCCGCCGTACGAGCCGGACTGGTAGACCGTGCCGGAGGAGCGCGTCTCGCTGTGGTACTCGGTGTAGGACTCGTGGTGGCTCTCCGTGTGCACCTCCTCCAGCCCGGAGGAGGCGTGCCGGCCCGAGGCCGCCTGCACGACGTCGTCGAGGTTGTGGCCGATCGACGGGCCGCCGGACGGGTCGGGGGTGGCGTGGCGGCCGCCGTACTGCTCGACCACGTCGCGCATGCCGTGCCCGGCCGCCGAGCCGCCGTCGAGCCCGTGGCCGTGCAGGCCCCCGCCGCCGCCGTGCAGCACGTCGTGCAGGCCCGAGCCGATCGACGAGAACACGCCGAACATGCTGGCCTTGCTCGTGCGCTGCTCGACGTGGGCCTGGCCGCCGGCCTCACCGACCTGGGACTGCAGGATGTCCAGCTCGTCGGCGGTCAGGCTGTAGCCGGCCAGGGCCCCCTCCGGATCCGCCGCCAGCCGGGCCTTGAACGCCGGGTCGCCGAGCAGGCGCTCCAGTACCTCGTCGAAGTCGGACATCGGGCACTCCCCCAGGTTGATGGTCAGTCGAGCTCGGGCATCGGAATCGGCTGCGGCCGGGGCCGGCAGGTCCCGCACTGCACCGCATCCTCCACGACGAGCCCCTCGGCCCGCCCGCGGCTCTGCGATCGGTGCACCTCCAGCAGGTAGGGGCCGAACTTCGCGTGGTCCTCACAGAGCCCACGGCCGCAGAACCGGCACGACCCCCGCGCCGCCTTGGCGCAGAACCAACAAAGCACCTTGACTCCTTAACCCGGGTTGCAGAGATAGCTGTAGTGGACGACGGTGGATGCGGTTCGCGACCGGTTACCGGCGGGGTCGACGGCCTGCGCGGTCAAGGTGATGTCTTGGCTCGTGGTCAGCGTCAGGCCGCTCAGGGTGCCGGTGAACGTGCTCCCCTTCGCATACTTGACCGATACCGACTTGACGCTGCTGGTCACGGTCACCGTCAGCGATGACGATGGATCGAACGAGTCCACCGCATCGACGCTGATGGTCGTCGAAGTAGGCCCGGCCGCACCATATTTGCAATTTGACGGGTAAATGGTGTCCGGGTTGGGCGTCGGGAAGCGCACCACGGGAACCGTCGTGTCCTTCGGGGGCGCGGTCGTCGTGGTCGGCGGGGGGCCTGCGGTGGTCGGGGGCGGCGGCCCCGCCGTCGTGCGGGTCGGGGTCGGCGTGCGGGTGCGCGTCGGGGTCGGAGTCGCCTCCGTGGTCGGCGCGGCCGGGTCGGACGCCGACGGGGACGCCGAGGCCGAGTCGCTCGGGGACGGCATCTGCGACGGCGTGTCGGACGGCGACGGCGACACCGTCGGGGTGCCGCCCGGCTTGGGCAGCGCCACGCCGTCGCCACAGGTCAGGTCGGCCCCGCTGGAGGGCGGGACGACCTCGCCGGACAGCTTCACCACGCCCCGGCCGACCTCCGGGTCGTCGCCGGCGGAGAGCGCGAAGCGGGCCGGGCCCTCGTTCTGCACGTCGCCGACGGTGAGGCGCAGCGGCTTGAAGGCCGTGGTCGTGCTGGTCGTGTCGACCAGGAGGCGGCCCTCGCCGAGGGTCAGCGCGGCGCTCGGCTCGATCGGCGTCTGCTGGCCGCTCACGAGGTCGCCGATGGAGACGTCGGCGCCGGCGCACACGACCGTGGCGCTGCCGCCGCGGAAGGTGATCGTGGCCGTGGACTTGGCGTTGACCCGCAGCGCGTCGCCGTGCTGGACGTAGTACTTGCCGCCGCGGCTCAGCGCGTGCTCCTGCCCGCCGACGCGGACGGTCGCGCCGCCCCGCGTGACGGTGACCAGGGCGCTGTCGGTCGGCATCTCCGCCCACACCGGGCCGGTGAACAGGTTGGCGCCGGTCAGGAACACCGCGAAGAGCAGCAGCAGGATGAGCAGCCACCACAGCCGGCGCTCGAAGCGGCGGTCGACGCTGTCGTCCGCCGTGGGCGGCGGGCCGGGCGGCGCGGCCAGCGGCGGGTAGACCGACGGCGGGTGCGCGCCCGACATCGGCCGGCGGCCGCCCGCCGGGATCGTGTCGGGCGAGCGGCCCAGCAGCAGCGGCAGGCCGGCCACCGCGGGCAGCAGCCAGGCCCGGGCCGGGGTGCGGGCGGTGGCGACCTGGCCGGGCGAGCCGTCGCCGTACGGCCCGATCATCGACCCGCGGTGCAGCTCGACGCCTTCGGACAGCTGCAGCGAGCCCGACTCGACGACGAGCGCGTCGTTGCCACCGAGCAGCACGACCGGCTCGCCGGGGCCGAGGTGCATGGGCCGGGACCGGGTGAGCAGGCCGAGGCGGTCCTCGGGGCCGAGGTTCTGCAGCGCCGGCGTCTCGTCGATGAGCTGCTCCAGCTCGTTGCGCTCGACCGGCGGCGGGCCGGGCAGCGGGCCGACGGCCGCGGCGACCGTCGAGGCCGGGATCGAAAGCAGCGTGGTGCCCGCGGTCAGCCAGGCCAGCGCCGCCGGGGCGCCGGTCAGCGCGTTGGCCAGGCCGACCACGCCGCCGCGGCCGACCCGCTCGCGGACCGTGCCGGTCGGGTCGCCGGGGCGGCGGGCCTCCAGCGCGCCGTCGACCACGACGTACACCGCGGGCTGGGCGGCGCCGGCGAAGACGAGCTGCTCACCGGTGCGCGGGTGCACCCAGCGGGCATGCTCGGCCAGCTTGGCCAGGGCGTCCGGCGGCAGGCTGGCCAGCGCGGAGGAGCTCAGCGCGGCGAACCGGCGCGGCTCGTCGCGCACCAGCTTGCGCTCGCCGAGGCGGTCGCGCAGGCGGCGGCCGCGGCGGCGCAGCCAGCCGAAGAAGAGGTACACCACCGGGGCCATCAGCGCGGCACAGATCACGACCAGCAGGGCCCGGCCCGGCCAGCCCGCGTGCCACAGGCCGGTCGCCACGCCGGCCACGCGGTCGGTGTACACGCGGTAGATCAGGTTGACCGCGATGGCGATCCAGATGACGGCGAGCATGCCGTAGAGCGCGACCAGGCGCCCCTCGCGGTCGAGATCGGCGAAGCGCGGCGGGCGGCGGCGCAGGCGGGCCAGCACCCAGGCGAGGCCCCGGGCCCGCAGGTTGGGCACCTCCAGCCAGTCCATCAGCAGGTAGTAGCCGTCGAGCGCCATGAACGGGTTCAGGTTGAACAGCGCGTTGAGGTACCACGCGAAGGCCAGCTTGAACGTCCACGGCTGCAGCTCGGGGAAGAACGCGCCGACGAGCTGGCAGGCGCCGGCCAGCACCAGGCCGGTGGCCGGGCCGGCGACGGTCGTCACGATGCGGGCGCGCCGGCCGGCCATCCACACGTCCGTGGTGTCCACGAAGACGGAGGGGATCCCGAAGTACACCAGGAAGCCCGCAACGGGAACGCGGCGCCCGGCATGCTTGGCGCCCAGCGCGTGACCCAGCTCGTGGCAGGCCAGCGCCAGCACGTTGAGGCCGAGCAGCACGAGGGCGCCGGCGAAGTAGGAGTCATTGGTGAGGAAGACGGACTGGTCGGCGCGGAACCAGTTCCACGCGAACACGCCCAGCCCGGCCAGCGCGACGAGGCCGGCGAGCACGGCGAACACGCGGGTGAAGAACAGCCGCCCGCCCGCCTTGTAGAGGAACGTGACGAACGGGTCGACCTTGGCCAGTACCACCCGGCGCCCCTGCGCGGTGGCGAGCAGGCCCTTGCCGAGCCGGATCGGCCACGGCCGCCGGTGCACCCGCTGCAGCCGGGTGAACGCGTCGACCGGCAGCTCGTCGAGCATCCGGTTGCCGGCCAGGTCGGCCACGATCCGGGTCACCTGGTCCGGGGCGAGCCGGCCGGAGATCCGGGCGAACTCGGCGACCAGCCGGGCCACGGTGCGGCTGCCGTCCATGACCTGCGCGAGCCGGAACTCCTCGGGCGTGAGCCGCAGGTAGCTCGACTCCCCGCTGTCGGGCGAGCGGAGCATCACGTACTCGACGCCGCGGGCCGACGTCAGCATCACCGCCTCGACGCCCTCGCGCAGCACCGGCCGGGCCCGGGCCGGGTTGAGCCGGTCCGACACGGCGTGCCACAACCCCACGTCGGCAGGGCCGAGCGGTACCCCCGGGGCGCGCCCGGCGAGGGCCTCCCAGACACTGATGCGCGTCTCGATGACGGCCACTGTCGCTCCTGTTCGGGCACGGTTTCGGCCACGGACTCTAGGCGGGAATCAGCGCCACGGGAAAGGTTGCGTCCCGAACGTGACAATGCTTCGGCGAAGATGGCACCGTGTACATCCTCGCCATCGACCAGGGCACGACCTCCACCCGTGCGATCGTGTTCGACGCCGACGGCGCCATCGTGGCGCTTGACCAGCGCGAACACCGGCAGAACTTCCCCCGTCCGGGCTGGGTCGAGCACGACCCGGTCGAGATCTGGCACAACGTCCAGGCGGTGTCGACCCGTGCCCTGGACCAGGCCGGCCTCTCCCGGGCCGATGTCGCCGCCATCGGCATCACCAACCAGCGCGAGACCACCATCCTGTGGGACGCCCGCACCGGCGAGCCGGTGCACCCCGCCATCGTCTGGCAGGACACCCGCACCGACGCCCTCATCCGCAACCTCGCCGGCGACGCGGGCCCCGACCGCTTCCGCGACCGCTGTGGCCTGCCGCTGGCCACGTACTTCGCCGCCCCGAAGGTCGCCTGGCTGCTGGAGCACCTTCCCGGCCTGCGCGAGCGCGCCGAGGCCGGCGAGATCCGCTTCGGCACCGTCGACACCTGGCTCATCGAGAAGCTGACCGGCCGGCACGTCACCGACGTGACCAACGCCAGCCGCACCATGCTCATGAACCTCACGACGCTGGACTGGGACGACGAGCTGCTCTCCGCGTTCGGCATCCCGCGCGTGATGCTCCCCGAGATCGGCTCCTCGTCCAATGTGTACGGCGAGGCGCGCACCATGCTGCACGGCGTGCCCGTGGCCAGCGCGCTGGGCGATCAGCAGGCCGCCCTCTTCGGGCAGGCGTGCTTCGCGCCGGGCGAGGCCAAGTGCACGTACGGCACGGGCTCGTTCTTGTTGCTGAACACCGGCGCGCGCCCCGTCTCCAGCGAGCGTGGCCTCGTCACCACCGTCGGTTACCGCATCGGCGACGCGGACCCCGTCTACGCCCTGGAAGGCTCGATCGCGATCACCGGCTCGCTGATCCAGTGGCTGCGCGACAACCTCGGCCTCATCGCCTCTGCCCCCGAGATCAACGACCTCGCCGCCACGGTCGAGGACAACGGCGGCTGCTACATCGTCCCGGCCTTCGCCGGCCTCTTCGCGCCACACTGGCGCCCGGACGCCCGCGGCGTGATCACCGGCCTCACCGGCTACGTCACCAAGGGCCACCTCGCCCGCGCGGCCCTGGAGGCGACGGCGTGGCAGGTGAAGGACGTGGTCGACGCGATGATGGCCGAGTCGGCGGTACCGCTGGAGACGCTCAAGGTCGACGGCGGGATGACCGCGAGCGACCTGCTGATGGGCTTCCAGGCGGACGTCCTCGACGTGCCCGTGGTCCGGCCGACGGTGGCGGAGACGACGGCGCTGGGCGCGGCCTACGCGGCGGGGCTGGCGGTCGGCTTCTGGCCGGACACCGGCGCGCTGCGCGAGAAGTGGCACGTGGACCGGCGCTGGGAGCCCTCGATGTCGGCCGAGGCGCGCGACCGCGGCCACGCCCTGTGGCTGCGGGCCGTCGAGCGCTCCTTCGGCTGGGCCGACTGACCGCCGCTTCTTTTCGGCGGCCGCGAGGTCTACCTGACGACTCGAGGATCCGCCGCGGGAAGGGAGCGTGGATCATGCCGGACAACCGACTCGCCCGGGCCTTTGCCAGCACCCGGGCCGTCCTGTCGACGGTCGAGCCCGACCAGCTCGACCTGTCGACCCCCTGTGCGTCCTGGGACGTACGTTCCCTGATCGACCACTTCGTCGGCACGGCCCGCTGGGCGGGCGACACGATCGCCGGCACGGCCGGTGCCCCCGCGTTCCTCGGCCGGGCGGACCGACCCGGCCGTGGATTCGCGGCCCGCGGTTAGTGAGCGGCGGCGACAGACTGGCCGGTTGCCTTTCTGACGATCGAGTAGATCGAGACCAGAGCCCACACGCCCTCGAGGAGGATGAAGCCCCACTCTCGGCCGATTACCGCGGTGACGGTCAGCGCCGCCGATCCGATCGCGTTCGTGGCGAGGTAGGCATAGGACGACTGCTTCAGGCGGCCGCCCAGAGCCGCGACGAAAGCGGCCAGGATCAGGACCGAACCAGCGATCTGCACGACGTCGTACATGACGAGACTCCCCATCCGCGCCGTCTTGTCGCTGGCCGGGTACGGCGGGCCTCGTCCGGAACGCCACGCTGGGGCGTTGCACCAACTATGCCAGGCGGATGCCGGTGGTGGCGGGCCAGATTGATCACCACCGGCTGCGGACATCCTCGGCGCGCGGGGTGCCCGGCTAGCCGGAAGGCCGCCGATCGCCGGGTGGGCAAAGAAAGGCGGCGCACCCCGCCAGGTGCGCCGCCTCTCTTCTGGGAGGGAATCCAGCCTTTGCGCCGCCGTCAGCCGAGCAGCTGCTGAGCGACGGTCTTCGCGGTGTTGCTCGAGATGGCGAAGCCCACGCCGATGTTGCCGGCCGTCGAGCCCGACGTGGCGATCGCGGTGTTGATGCCGATCAGCTGGCCCGAGGTGTTGACCAGCGCGCCGCCCGAGTTGCCCGGGTTGATGGCGGCGTCGGTCTGGATGGCGCCGGGGATCTTCGCGCCCGAGGCGGTGCGGCTCTCGGAGCTCTCGTCGATGGTCCGGTTCAGGGCGCTCACGATGCCCGAGGTCACCGAGGACTCCAGGCCCAGCGGGCTGCCCACGGCCAGGACCGTGTCGCCGACGTGGACGGTCGAGCTGTCGGCGAAGGCGAGCGGGGTGAAGGTGCCGCCGCCGGTCACCTTGACGACGGCCAGGTCGCTCGACGGGTCGGTGCCGACGATCGTGGCGGTGCCGGTCTTGCCGTCGGAGAAGGTGATCTGGACCGTCTCGCCGCGGGCGGTCGCGACCACGTGGTTGTTGGTGAGGATCGCGCCGTCCTCGGTGATGATCACGCCGGAGCCGACGGCGGAGCCGGTGTTGATGGAGACGACGCTCGGCGTCACCGCGGCGGCCACGTTGGCCAGGCTGGACGTGCCGGAGGAGTTCGAGCTGGAGTTCTGCGCGGTGACCACGGTGCTGCTGGCGGTGGACGGGCGCAGCTCCAGGGCGGCGACGCCGCCGCCGATGGCCGAGGTGATCGACAGCGCGACCGCGGCGACCACCGCCGCGACGCCCTTGCCGAGGCCGTGGCGCTTGAGCGGGGCAGGGACGACCGGCGTCATGATGGGTGACGACGGCGGGTACCACTGCGGGGGGTGCTGCATGTGCGGCACGTGCGGCGGTACGTGGTTGCTAGGCATGTGCTGCTGCGGTTGCGCGGCCGGCTCCGGCACCCATCCCTGCTGTTCGCTCATGATTTGAGCTTGCCGATGGCAGCTTGCGGGCCACCGGGAGCGGCCTGGGAACCGCCTGTGAGAGGAAGGCGAACCTGGAAGGTGGCTCCGCCACCCGGCGTGACGAACACCGACACCGTGCCACGGTGCACGGCGACCAGCGCGGCCACGATGGCCAGTCCGAGCCCGCTGCCGCTGTGCGAGCCGCCGGCCTGCCGCCGCGCGCGGGCCTTGTCCACCCGGTAGAACCGCTCGAACACCCGGGCGGCCTGCTCGTCGGTCAGGCCCGGGCCGTGGTCGGCCACCTCGATCAGCGCATCGGTGCCGTCGCGGCGCAGCCGCATCTCGACCGGCGTCCCGGCCGGGGTGTGGGTCAGCGCGTTAGTCATCAGGTTGCCGACCACCTGGCGCAGGCGGGCCTCGTCGCCGTTGACCTCGATCGGCTCGTCGCGCTCCAGGTCCAGCTCGATCGCCCGATCGGGGGCGACCGCGCGGGCCGCGGCCACGGCGTCGCTGGCGATCACGCGCAGGTCCATGTCGGCCAGGCTGAGCGGCCGCTCCTGGTCCAGCCGGGCGAGCAGCAGCAGGTCCTCGACGAGCAGGCCCATCCGGGACGCCTCCTCCTCGATCCGGCGCAGCAACGCCCCCGTCTCCTCCGGCGCGCGGGCGGCGCCCTGGCGGTACAGCTCGGCGAAGCCCCGGATCGTGGTCAGCGGCGTGCGCAGCTCGTGGGAGGCGTCGGCGATGAACTGGCGCATCCGGTCCTCGGAGGCCTCCCGGATGCGGAACGCCCCCTCGATCTGGCCGAGCATCGTATTCAGCGCGGCGGCCAGGTGGCCCATCTCCGTCTCCGGCGGGCTCTCGGGCACGCGCTTGGTGAGGTCGCCGGCCGCGATCGCCGCCGCGGTGCGCTCGATCTCGCGCAGCGGCTGCAGGCTGGTGCGCACGATGGTGACGCCGACCGCGGCGATCACGACGAGCACGCCGGCGCCGATGAACAGCTCGGCGGCGACCAGCTCGTCGACCGCGTTGTCGATCATCGAGAGGTTCTCGGCCGCGCCGACGTACGTGCCGTCGCGCTGGGTGATGAGCACCCGCCAGCGCTCGTGGGTGCCGGGGGCCCGCACGGTGTAGGGCTCGTCGACCTTGGCCAGCAGGTCGTCGACCGTGGTGGGCAGCGGCGGGTTGGCGTTGATGTCGGAGTTGCCGACGGAGAAGATGACCGGCTCGCCGCGGCGGGTGCCGAGCCAGAAGAAGACGTAGGTGCTGTAGGTGCTCGGTATGACGGAGTCGGTCTGCTGGGGCAGCCGTTGCAGGTCGACGGTGCCGGCGAGCGTCCGCAGCTGGCTGTCGACCTTGTCGATCATCGAGCTGCGCATCACGAGCGCGCTGGCCACGCCGATGATGAGCAGGGCCATGGTGACAAGCGTCAGCACCGCCGCGACGAGCTTGACGCGCAGCGGTACGTCGGCAATGAACCGCACCGAGAACCCCGGATCAGACGGGCAGGCGCAGGACGTAGCCCACGCCGCGCAGCGTGTGGATCAGGCGCGGCTCCGCGATGTCCACCTTGCGCCGAAGGTACGAGATGTACGACTCCACGATGCTGTCGTCGCCGCGGAAGTCGTAGTTCCACACGAAGTCGAGGATCTGGGCCTTGGACAGCACCCGGCCGGCGTTCAGCATGAGGTACCGCAGCAGCTTGAACTCCGTCGGCGACAGCGCGATGGTCTGTCCCGCCCGGCTCACCTCGTGGGTCTCCTCGTCCAGCTCCAGGTCGTGGAAGACCAGCCGGTTCGGCCCCGGGTCGCCGGCGGTGCGCCGCAGCACGGCCCGGATCCGGGCGGTGAGCTCCTCCAGGCTGAAGGGCTTGGTGACGTAGTCGTCGCCGCCGAGCGTGAGGCCGCGGACCTTGTCCTCGGTGCCGTCGCGGGCGGTCAGGAAGACCACGGGGAGGCGTACGCCGCCCTCGCGCAGCCGCCGGATCACCTCGAAGCCGTCGAGGTCGGGCAGCATCACGTCGAGCACCACGAGATCGGGCTTGGACTCGCGGGCCGCGGTGACCGCCTCGCTACCGGTGGTCACCGCGTCAACCGCAAAACCGGCAAAGCGCAGGCTGGCGGAGAGGAGCTCGCGGATATTCGGGTCGTCCTCGACCACGAGCAGCCTCGCCTCAGCCTGCGCCACGCCTGGCGACGATGCACCCCCGGATTGTGCTACGCCGCCTCGTACCCCCATGTGCATATCTTTCCCCCCTCCGCTGGAGTAGGGCTGGTGGTTGCCTGGGAAAAACCTGAGCAACGCGGTCAGCTATCGCAGCAAGCGTCTCACCTGGTCGATCGCTCCGTCCAACACCACCAGGGTGGCGCGCATCGTCTCCTGGCTGGCGCGGCCGGCGCGGGCCAGGCGGCGCACCTCGGCGAGCAGCTGGGCGGCCTTGTCCTCCAGCTCGCGGGCGGCGTCGGCGGCGGGCGGCTCGGGCGGGCGGGTGCCGGCCGCGCCGGGGCGGGGCGGATACCGCCAGCCGAACGAGGTGGGCCCCGGCGGCGCGCTGCGCACCTGGCGGCTGGCCTCCTTCAGCTCGCGCTTGAGGTCGCGCACCGAGCCGCGCACGCCCTGCTCGACCTCGTCGGCCAGGGTGGACAGGTCGGCCAGCGAGGCGTTGATGTCGGCCTCGAGCGACTCGAGCTCGCGGGCCCGGCGCTGCAGCTCCTCGAAGCCGGCCGGGGTGATCTCATAGACCTTGCGCCCGCCCTCGGCCGTGTGCGTGATGAGGCCGTCGGCCTCCATGCGCTGCAGCCGCGGGTAGATCGTGCCGGCCGACGGCGCGTAGAGGCCGTGGAACCGGTTCTCCAGCAGGCGGATCAGCTCATAGCCGTGGCGCGGGCCTTCGTTGAGCAGCTTCAACAGGTACAACCGAAGCCGCCCGTGGCTGAAAACTGCGCTCATGCCGTCGCCTCCGCTTCGCTCCGGCGCCGGCCTGAGCCGATGCTGTGCTCATTGATCGCGGCCCCTCCGCTCCGCTCCGGACCGCTCATTCGTCCACTGCTTCCTCGTCGTCCACGGGCCGGCGCAACAACGAGATCGTGCCAGACGTCGCGTTGGCGGCCAGACGCCCGCCCGTGCCGGTCCCCAACCGGCCGGTCACGGCGTTCTTCGAATGCTGGTCGAGCTCCGGGAACGCGTTGACCACGTGCCCGGAGACCGCGTTGAGGCTCACCCGCAGGTCGCTGTCCTCCCGCACCCGCGCCGTGATCTCCCCCGACACCGTGTCCAGCTGGACCTCGGTGCCCGCCGGTGGGTTGTCCAGGTCGCACGTCACGGAGCCGGAGATGGTACGCGCACTGACCCGCCCCGCCGTGGAGTCCGCGACCACGATCTCCCCCGAGACCGTCTCCAGCTCGACCTCGCCCCCGAGCGTCAGCGCCTCGATCGAGCCCGAGACCACCTTGCCGGCCACCGGCCCGTCGATGCCCAGCAGCGTGATCCGCCCGCTGGTGACGTCGACGGTGGCCCCGTTGCGCAGCGAGGACGCGATCACGGTGCCCGCCACGACGTGGAGCCGGATCGCGGCCGCCACGGGCACGACGATCGAGACGTCGACCTTGTACCGCGGGCTGAACAGCCACCACAGGAACCCGGGCCAGCCCTTGGGGAACTCGTGGGCGACGGTGAGCACGCCGCCTTCGAAGGTCACGCCGACCGGCCGATCCCCGATGTGCGACACCTCGACCCGGGCCGGCCCGTCGGCCCCGACGACGTTGAGGCGCCCCGCCACCAGAGACACGTTGAGCTCGGTGACGTCCCCCTCCAGCGTGAGCCGCTCCGGCTCAGTGATGTTCCACGCGGTCATGACACGACTGTAGCGCAAAACGCGATACATCGCGACTGCGTTTCGAGACACATTGCGATATAACCAAAAACTCGGACATATCGAGCATTTCTGCGCGATATGTCCGAGTTTTGAAATGGAATCAGGCGGCCTCGACCGCAGTGGCGGCCCGCGCCAGGACGCGGCGGGGGTGGATGCGGAGCGGGTGCAGCTTCGGGTGAGCGCGCAGGGCGATGGACAGGCCTTTGCAAGACTCAGGCAGCCACGACCGCGGTGGCGGCCCGCGCCAAGACGCGGCGGGGGTGGATGCGCGACTCGCACGGAGCCAGGTGCAGCTTCGGGTGAGCGCGCAGGGCGATGGACAGGCCTTTGCAAGACTCAGGCAGCCACGACCGCGGTGGCGGCCCGCGCCAGGACGCGGCGGGGGTGGATGCGCGACTCGCACGGAGCCGGGTGCAGCTTCGGGTGAGCGCGCAGGGCGATGGACAGGTCCCGCGCCGCCACGACCCGCTTGAGCGAGGTCAGCAGCGACTCGTCGCCGATGAAGGCGGCCACCGTGGACACGACCCCGGCCTGGGCGAAGGTGAGGCGGACCGGCACCACCGGTACACCGGCATCGACCGCCGCCTGGAACATCGCCGGGCGGAAGGTCCCGCCCATGCGCCCGCACCACGTGGTGCCCTCGGGGAAGACGGCCACCACGCCGCCGGCCGCGATGTTGCGGCTCACCTCGCCGATCGTGGCCGGCAGGCTCTTCGGCCGGGAACGGTCCACGAACACCGTGCCCAGCGTGGCGGCCAGCCGGCCGATCAGCGGCCAGGACCGGACCTCACGCTTGGCCAGCAGGCGGGCCGGGGCGTGGGCCAGGATTACGACGACGTCGAGCCAGGAGACGTGGTTGGCGACCAGCAGGGCGCCGGACTGCGGGATGCGGCCGCTCGCCGAGTGACGGATGCCGAGGCCGGCGAGGACGGCCCGGGCCAGGCCGCGCTGGGCGCGCACCAGGTGGCGCTGCGGCAGCAGGGCGAGGATCGGCACCGACAGCGCGGCGAAGAGGAGCACGGCGCCGGTGAGCACGATCCGCTTCGCCATGACCAGGCGCGACACGGTGCTGGCGGCCGACTGGGGCAGGCAGTCGGTGCCGCAGGTCGAGCGGGGCAGCCAGAGGGTGTCCATGACAGCCATGGAGCTCACTCCTGTCCGAGGAAGTGGCGCATGTACCGCGGGTTGATCCGGTCCAGAGACAGCAGGACGTAGAAGTCCGCGCAGTCGAAGTCCGGGTCGTGGGCCGGCGCGCCGCCCACCCAGGAGCCCAGCCGCAGGTAGCCCTTGAGCAGCGGCGGGACGACGATCTTGGCGGGGGGCTCGACGTCGGCGGTCCAGGGGTTGCGCGGGCGCACCCGCCAGGCCGGCGGCACCAGGTGCTTGCGCTGGGCCAGGTCCCACACGCCCGCGGCGGTCACGCCGCCGTCGGCCAGCGGGACCGACGCGCAGCCGGCCAGCCAGCGGTGGCCGTGCAGGTGCATGTACCGGGCGATGCCGGCCCACATCAGGTTGATCACGGCGCCGCTGCGGTGGTCGGGGTGCACGCAGGAGCGGCCGGTCTCCACCAGGCCGTCGCGCAGCGGGGCCAGCCCGGAGAGGTCGAACTCGGTGTCCGCGTAGAGGCCACCGGCCGCGGCGGCACGCTCCGGCGGGAGCATGCGGTAGGTGCCGACGACCTCGCCCGTGAGATCCTCACGGATGATCAGGTGATCGCAGAACTCGTCGAAGGCGTCGACGTCGAGTCCGGGCTCAGAGCTGTGCAGGGTGGCGCCCAGCTCACCGGCGAAGACGTCGTGGCGGAGCCGTTGTGCGGCCCGGACCTGGGCGCCGTCGGTTGCCACCAGCAGGGTGTAGCGCTGCAAGTCGCCCAGGTCCTGCGGGCCGGCGGCGACGGCGAGAATCGTCATGCGTTCGGTGTAGGCGTCGAGGTCTGCGGATGGCTGACGTTGACTGGTTGCCCCGATGACCTGCGGGTGAACTGTGGTTACCGTGGTCAGCCATGGCGGGATATTCAGGCACACCGTTACCCAAGAAGCTCGGTGTCAGCGCGGGACATCGCGTGCTGCTCGACGGCGCACCGGCCGGCTTCGAACTGCGCGAGCTGCCGGCCGACGTGACGCTGCACCGGCGCAGCACCGCAAGCCTTTACGACGTCATCGTGGTCTTCTGTCCGGATCTCGCCCGCCTGCGCCGCCGCTGGGCGCCGCTGCACCGGCTGACCCCGCCCGCCGGTGCGCTGTGGGTGGCCTGGCCGAAGCGCGCCTCCGGGCTGACGACCGACCTCGACGAGAACGTCGTGCGGGCGTTCGCCTTGGCCAACGGCCGGGTGGACGTCAAGGTGTGCGCGATCGACCAGACGTGGTCGGGCCTCAAGCACGTGGTCCGGTTGGCAGACCGGTAGCACGAGAATTGTCCGGCCGTGCCATATTGACGGCTTCACCGCATCCCCCGAGGGAAAGGAGCGGCGCGTTGTCGGACGGGCAGATCGTCGTCTCCGGCCTGACGAAGCAGTACCGCAAGGTCAGAGCCGTGGACAACTTGTCGTTCGTGGTCGAGCCGGGCCGGGTCACCGGCTTCCTGGGCCCGAACGGGGCCGGCAAGACCACCACGCTGCGCATGGTGCTCAACCTGGTGACCCCGACCGCCGGCACCGCGACGATCGGCGGGCACCGCTACGCCGACGTCGGCGAGCCGCTGCGCCTGGTCGGGGCGATCCTCGAGGCATCCGCGGCGCACAAGGGCCGCTCGGCCCGCAACCACCTGCGCTGCGTCGCGGCCGCGGGCGGCTTCCCGGCCTCGCGGGTCGACGAGGTGCTGGAGCTGGTCGGGCTGACCCCGGCGGCCAAGCGCAAGTTCCGCGGCTACTCGCTGGGCATGAAGCAGCGGCTCGGCATCGCCCAGGCGCTGCTGGGCGACCCGCGGGTGCTGATCCTCGACGAGCCGGCGAACGGTCTTGACCCCGAGGGCATCCGCTGGATGCGCGGGCTGCTGCAGGGTCTGGCCCAGCAGGGGCGCACGGTGCTGGTCTCCAGCCACCTGCTGTCGGAGATGGAGGTCCTCGCCGACGACGTGGTCATCATCGCGGCCGGCCGCCTGGTCACCCAGGGCCCGGTCGACAAGATCATCGGCCAGGGCTCGACGCAGGGCGCCGTACGGGTCCGCACGCCGAACATCCAGGAGCTGGTGACCGCGGTCCGCGGGGCGGGCGGCGCGATCAACCCCAACGCCAACGGCGCGCACCTGGTCACCGGCCTGGACTCGGCGGCCGTCGGCCGGCTGGCCCTGCAGGCGGGTGTCGAGCTGCACGAGCTCGTCGCCGAGCGCCCCGACCTGGAGCACGTGTTCCTCGAGCTGACCCAGGGAAAGGCGGCCATCCGATGATCCGGCTCATCCGCAGCGAGCTGCTGAAGCTGCGCACCACGAACATGTGGTGGATCTTCATGCTGTGCTCGCTGGTCTTCATCGGCCTGGCGCTGCTGCTCAACACGGCCCAGGCGGACACGGACCTGGGCCTCGGCGACGCGCCCCGGGACATGCAGCTGGAGCGCAACGCCGCCAATATCTACACGTCGGGCCAGTTCTTCGGCCTGATGATGGTGATGCTGCTGGCGATCCTGCTGATCACGAACGAGTTCTACCACCAGACGGCGACGGCCACCTTCCTGGCGACGCCGAAGCGGACCAGGGTCATCGTGGCCAAGCTGATCACCGGGGCCGCCATGGCGCTGGCATTCTGGCTGGTGGCCACCGTGATCGACGTGATCGTCGGCGTGATCTTCTTCTCCGCCGAGGGCTACGACAACGGCCTCGGCCACTGGGCCGTGCAGCAGGCGATGCTGTTGAACCTCCTGGTGTACGTCCTGTGGGCGGTCTTCGGCATCGGCATCGGGGTGCTGGTGCGCAGCCAGCTCGGCGCGACGATCACCGCCGCGGTGCTCTACACCATCGGCACCTACGCGTCCCTGGTCGTCATCGCGCTCGTCCGCCAGTTCCTCATCAAGGAGGACTGGGTGTGGCAGGCCGCGGTCTACGTGCCGCCACTGGCCTCCGAGCACGTGGTCGGAGGGCTCTCCGGCCAGCTGGACCAGATCCACCTGCCCGGCCGCTGGGTCGGCGTGGTGGTACTGGTCGGCTACGCGGTGGTGCTCGGCGGTATCGGCACGCTGATCACGCGCCGGCGGGACATCGGGTAGGCCTCAAGAGTTCGGCAATTTCACGAGTGCAAGATCTAGGACAGTTGTGGCCGCCCACGGGCGGCCACAGTTGTAAGGGTGGACGTCTAGATGGTCACTCCCGGCGGCGTCGGCGAAGAACGAGCGTTAGGCAGCGCGTAGCCTGGAGCCGGACATCCGTAACCCCTAGAACACTCGCGTTTGGAAGAGGCGATCAACAGCCGTGTCGACCCAAGCGACCAACTCGCAGGAGAATCCGCTGGCGGGTTTTGGCCCGAACGAGTGGATCGTCGAGGACATGTACCAGCGGTACCTCGCCGACCCGGCCAGTGTGGACTCCGCGTGGCACGACTTCTTCGCCGACTACAAGCCCGCCCCGGACGCCGTCCAGGCGCCCGCCGCCGCGGCTCAGCCGGCACCCGCACCCGCGCCCGTGAAGCCCTCGGCCGCGAAGGCCGCCCCGGCCAAGGTGAGCGAGAAGCCAGCCGAAAAGGTCGAGAAGAAGGGCGTACCCGCCACCAAGCCCGCGCCGACCAGGGAGGCCCCCGCCCCCGCCGGCGGCGCGAAGCACGTCCCGCTGCGCGGCGTCGCCGCCCGGATCGTGCAGAACATGGACGCCTCCCTTGAGGTGCCGACCGCCACGAGCGTGCGCGCCGTGCCGGCCAAGCTGCTGTCCGACAACCGGATCGTGATCAACAACCACCTCACCCGCGGTCGCGGCGGCAAGGTGAGCTTCACGCACCTGATCGGATACGCGCTGGTCCGGGCCCTGGCCGCGCACCCGGAGATGAACAACAGCTTCGCCGAGGTCGACGGCAAGCCCACCCTGGTCCAGCCCGAGCACGTCAACCTGGGCATCGCGATCGACCTGGCCAAGCCGGACGGCTCGCGCTCCCTGGTGGTGCCGAGCATCAAGGCCGCCGACACCATGGACTTCCGCCAGTTCTGGTCGGCCTACGAGGACACCGTGCGCCGCGCCCGGCGGGGCGAGCTCACCATGGACGACTACGCCGGCACGACCGTGTCGCTGACCAACCCGGGCGGCATCGGCACCGTGCACTCCATGCCTCGGCTCATGACCGGGCAGGGCACGATCATCGGCGTCGGCGCGATGGAGTACCCCGCGCCGTACGCCGGGATGTCCGACGAGACCCTGGCCGACCTCGGCATCAGCAAGATCATCACGCTCACCAGCACCTACGACCACCGGATCATCCAGGGCGCCCAGTCCGGCGAGTTCCTCAAGGTCATGCACGAGCTGCTGCTCGGCGACCACGGGTTCTACGACCAGATCTTCACCGCGCTGCGCATCCCGTACGAGCCGGTGCGCTGGGTCCGCGACGTCGCCCGCACCTCCGAGGGGCAGATCGACAAGGCGGCCCGGGTCGTCGAGCTCATCCACGCGTACCGCGTGCGGGGCCACCTCATGGCCGACACCGACCCGCTGGAGTTCCGCATCCGCCGGCACCCGGACCTCGACGTCCTCGAGCACGGCCTGACCCTGTGGGACCTCGACCGCGTCTTCCCCGTCGGCGGGTTCGCCGGCAAGCAGAAGATGAAGCTGCGGGCGGTCCTGGGCGTGCTGCGCGACTCCTACTGCCGGCGGGTCGGCGTGGAGTACATGCACATCATGGACCCCGAGGAGCGGCGCTGGATCGCCGAGCGGGTCGAGAAGCCCTACGAGAAGCCCACGCCCGAGGAGCAGAAGCACATCCTCAACCGCCTCAACGCGGCGGAGGCCTTCGAGACGTTCCTGCAGACGAAGTACGTCGGGCAGCGCCGCTTCTCGCTGGAGGGCGGCGAGTCGCTGATCCCGCTGCTCGACGAGATCCTGCAGAACTCGGCCGAGGGCGAGCTCGACGAGGTCGTCATCGGCATGGCCCACCGCGGCCGGCTCAACGTGCTGGCCAACATCGTCGGCAAGCCCTACGAGAAGATCTTCTCCGAGTTCGAGGGGCACCTGGACCTCAAGTCCGCGCACGGCTCCGGCGATGTGAAGTACCACCTGGGCATGACCGGCAAGTACACGCACCCGGACGGCGAGCACGCCACCACCGTCTCGGTCGTGGCCAACCCCTCCCACCTGGAGGCGGTCAACCCGGTGCTGGAAGGCATCGTGCGGGCCAAGCAGGACAAGATCGACCTCAAGCTCGAGGGCTACACGGTCCTGCCGCTGCTGATCCACGGCGACGCGGCGTTCGCCGGCCAGGGCGTGGTCGCCGAGACGCTGAACCTGTCGCAGCTGCGCGGATACCGCACCGGCGGCACGGTGCACGTGGTCGTCAACAACCAGGTCGGCTTCACCACCGCCCCGGAGTACTCGCGCTCGTCGCTCTACTCGACCGACGTCGCCCGGATGATCCAGGCGCCGATATTCCACGTCAACGGGGACGACCCGGAGGCCGTGGTGCGGGTCGCGCGGCTCGCCTTCGAGTACCGCCAGGCGTTCAACAAGGACGTCGTCATCGACCTCGTCTGCTACCGCCGCCGCGGCCACAACGAGGGCGACGACCCGTCGATGACCAACCCGCTGATGTACGCGATCATCGACCAGAAGCGATCGGTCCGCAAGATCTACACCGAGGAGCTCATCGGCCGCGGCGACATCCCGATCACCGAGGCCGAGGCCCTGCTCAAGGACTATCACGAGCAGCTCGAGACGGTCTTCAAGGCCACCCGCGACGCCTCCTCGACGCCGGCCGCGCGGCTCACCCGGCTGCGGGAGCCCGAGGCCGAGCCGGTGGTGGAGACCGAGATCGATGAGTCGGTACTGCGGGCGATCGGCGAAGCGCACGTCAAGCTCCCCGACGGCTTCACCCCGCACAAGCGCGTCCAGCAGCTGCTGGACCGGCGGGCCAAGATGGCCGTCGAGGGCGACATCGACTGGGGCTTCGGCGAGGTCATCGCGTTCGGCGCCCTGCTCAACGACGGCGTGACCGTGCGCCTGTCCGGCCAGGACTCCCGCCGCGGCACCTTCGTGCAGCGCCACGCCGGCATCGTCGACGCCGAGACGGGCGCCGACTACATGCCGATGTACGCGCTGATGAAGGACAACGCGAAGTTCTTCGTCTACGACTCGCTGCTGTCCGAGTTCGCCGCGATGGGCTTCGAGTACGGCTACTCGGTGGAGAACCCCGACGCGCTGGTCATGTGGGAGGCCCAGTTCGGCGACTTCGTCAACGGCGCCCAGTCCATCGTCGACGAGTTCATCTCCTCCGGCGAGGTCAAGTGGGGCCAGCTGGCCTCGGTGACCCTGCTGCTGCCGCACTCCCACGAGGGCCAGGGCCCGGACCACACGTCCGGCCGCCTGGAGCGCTACCTGCAGCTGTGCGCCGAGGACAACATGCGCGTCGCGGTGCCGACCACCCCGGCCAACCACTTCCACCTGCTGCGCCGCCAGGCGCTGTCGCCGAAGAAGAAGCCGCTGGTCGTCTTCACCCCGAAGTCCCTGCTCCGGCACCGCCTGTGCGTGTCCAGCGCCGAGGACTTCACCACTGGCACCTTCCAGACCGTGCTGGCCGACCCGGGCGTGAAGGGCACCGCGCTCGACCCGGCCGGCGTGAAGCGGGTCCTGCTCTGCTCGGGCAAGGTCTTCTACGACCTGCTGCAGGCGCGCACCGACCGCGGCATCACCGACACCGCGATCCTGCGCCTCGAGCAGCTCTACCCGATGCCGATCGAGGAGCTGCGGGCGGCGCTGTCGCAGTACCCGAACGCCGAGGACTTCGCCTGGGTCCAGGAGGAGCCGGCCAACCAGGGCGCCTGGTCCTTCATCGCCCTCAACCTGCTGGAGCAGCTGCAGGGCGTCGGCCTGCGCCGCATCTCCCGCCCCGCCGCGGCCGCCCCGGCCGTGGGCTCGACCAAGCTGCACGACGCCGAGCAGCAGGCCCTGATCGAGGCCGCTCTGCCGAAGCCGTAGCGGCCGGATTAACGTGGGGCACGGCGGCGACGCCGTGCCCCTTTCGTCTTCGCTGGAGGTTCCATGTACTTCACCGATCGCGGCATCGAGGAGCTGGCTCAGCGCCGCGGCGAGGAAGAGGTCACGCTGGAGTGGCTGGCCGAGCGCCTGCGCGACTTCGTCGACCAGAATCCCGAGTTCGAGACCCCGATCGAGCGCCTGGCCGTCTACCTGGCCCGCCTCGACGACGAGGACGAGGACTGAACGACGCGTCGCCTCGGCTCATCGGCCCGATGAGCTGAGGCGACAAGCCGAACCGATGAGCTGAGGCGACAAGCCGGCGATGAGCCGGGGCGGCGCAATTCGCATGGATATGTCGGAAAAATCGGATATTTCGACGCGGCGATCTCACCCAGAGTGAGAATGGGCGATCTCTCCGAGGTTAGCTGCGTCGTCCAAATGGGTCATCCGCTGACAACCTGGTGTAGTCCGGCAAGCCAATCGATTGTCCCCACTCGGGCGATATGGGCATACCACGGCGTGCACTTACATTCTTCACGTGCCCCCGCGTCGCACCCGAGGTGCAACCGTCTCGCTCCTGACCGCCGCCCTCCTCGTCGTGGGCGGCGCAGTTGCCGCTTCCGGTAGCGACGACGGCGGCACGCCCTTCAGCACCGCGGTCGGGGCGACCGCGATCGAGAGTTCGTCCCCCGTCCCGCACGCTGTAGGGATTCGGCACTTCAACTTCTCCCGCGGCAAGGACCGGCCACTGCCCAGCACCGTGTGGTACCCGGTGCGCGGGTCGGCCCGGCAGACCCGCGGGCGCACGCAGCTCGACGCCACCGCGCTGCCCGGCGAGTTCCCCCTGCTGATCTGGAGCCACGGGTTCTACAGCAACCCGCAGATGCAGGAGGGCATGACCAAGTTCCTGGCCGAGTCCGGGTACGTGGTGGTGGCGCCGGCGTACCCGTTCACCAAGAAGAACGGGCCGAAGTTCGACAAGACCGACGTGCCCAACCAGGCCGTCGACGCGTCGTACGTGATCACGCAGCTGCTGCAGCCGAGCAATCCGCTGGCGCCGAGCATCGATCCGGACCGGCTCGGGGCGATCGGGCACTCGGGGGGCGGGACCACCACCGACTGGCTGTTCACCGGGCATCGCGATCCGCGGCTCAAGGTGGGCGTCATCTTCGCGGGCCGGCCGACCACGGCATACAAGGGCTCCCCGGTGCCGATGCTGTTCATCCACGGGGACAAGGACCCGGTGGTCGCCTACAGCCAGGGACGGGAGTCGTACGGCAAGGACCCCTGGCCGAAGGCGTTCCTGACCATCGAGGGCGGCGAGCACGGCGCGGGGACGAACGACCCCGAGCGCGGCCACACGCAGGTGCTGGCCACGCTGCTGGACTTCCTGAACTGGGCGCTCAACGGCGACGACGCGGCGCGGATGCGGCTGACCGGCGACGCCACGCTCGCCGGGTTCACGCACTTCGAGTCGACGGGGATCTACCCCAGCACGACGAACAGCACGATCGCCACCACGACGACCCCGACGCCCACGCCGACCCAGAGCAACGTCCGGGACTTGGCGGGCGGCTCCGCCGGCTGACTCTGCTCCACCCACGCCTGGAACGCCTGAGTGTTCTGACTCGGGTCGATGCGCTCATCGGACATGGCCGACAGAATACCGAGGGTGACGCTCCGGACAGTGGCGGAACATTGTCGGATTGTGGCACTCTCCCCCGCCCGGGTTAACGCGAGCCCGCCCGGGTTAACGCGAGCCCGCCCGGGTTAACGCGAGTGCTAGACCCGCGCGGGATCCTCGACCGGGGCTCCCCCTTCCGGGGCGGGCGCGCCCGGCAGCACCCGGCGCAGCAGCGCGCCGAGGCCGATGAGCAGCAGGCCCAGCAGGAAGAACGCGATCGTGAAGCCGACCGAGTTGGCCGCGACCCCGCCGGGGTGCTGCTTGTTGACGTCGATGAACGGGTACGGGTACTCGTGCACGAACGCGCCGCGGATCAGGGCGAAGATGAGGTAGGCCAGCGGGTAGGCCAGCCACAGGGCGGCGAACCACCAGCGCACCCGCTCGCGCTCGATCAGCAGCCAGGTCACCGCGGCGAGGATCGGCGTGACGGTGTGCAGCAGGAGGTTGTGCAGCGCGTGAGCGCCCGAGTCGGCCTGGTAGAAGGGGCTCGACGGGTTGGCCAGCAGCGCGTGGTACACCGTGCCGGTGATGCAGCTGTAGAGGGTCGCCGCGCCGCGCACCGGGGCCGCCACCGGGCGGAACACGGCCCACGCGGACACCACGGCGATGACGACGCTGCTCTGCACGGTGAAGTACACGAACGAGCCCCAGTCGCCGTGGTTCCACAGCTGCAGGGCCACGATCCCGGCCACCGCGCACAGGGCGGTCAGCGCGCGGAACACGACTGTCATGCGCGGAACCTAGCCGGATTTCCCCCCGCGGGGAAGCGGCGATCCGCGGCCCCGCCCGTACCGTTGGGATCATGCGCCCGCGCCTCGCGATCGCCACCGTCATCGTGTCAGCCGCGCTGGCGGGTGGCTGCTCGACCGCCCCCGCACCGCAGGCCACCCCGACGCCCTCCACCGCCACGGCGCTGCCTCACCTCGCCGGTGTGGAACTCCCGCCGCCGCTGGCGCTGCCGCCGCCCGGGCTTTCGGTGTCGGCGCAGCAGGTGACGTACACCCGGGCAGGCAGAACCCTGCGGACGGTCATCTGGACCCCCGATCGGCCCGGCCGCTACCCCGCCGTGCTGTTCAGCCACGGCCTCAACGGCGCGCCCGAGGAGTTCGCGCCGCTGCTGAAGACCTGGGCGGCGGCGGGGTTCGTGGTGATCGCGCCGGCCTACCCGAACACCACCCGCGGCGCCCAGCTCGACATCTACGACGTGCTCAACCAGCCGGCCGACGCGAGCTACGTCCTCGGCCAGGTCCTCGCCGGGCCGCTCGGCGCCCACATCGACGCCAAGCGCCTGGCCGCGGCCGGGCACTCGGCCGGCGCCATCACGACCGTCGGGCTGTTCACGGCGAACCGCGACACGCGCCTGCGGGCCGGGGTGATCCTGGCCGGCAGCGGGCTGGGCGTGGGCACCGACTTCACCGGCCCCCCGGCGGCGCTGTTCTTCGTGCACGGCGACGCGGACCCGCTGGTCTCCTACGCGAGCGGCAAGGAGACGTACGACGACGTTCCGTGGTCCAAGGCGATGCTCACCATCCCGGGCGGCAACCACGACGACCCGTACCTGCACCCCGACTCGCCGGACTATCCGCTGGTCGCCAAGAGCACGCTGGAGTTCCTGCTCCTGGAGTTGTACGGCGACGAGGCCGCCCGGGCAGCATTCGCCCCGACGGCGGACCTCGACTCACACCTGTGAACGGGCGCGACCCGGCTACTGCGCGTGGTCCAGCACGACCTTGCCGAAGACGTCGCCCGAGTGCAGCAGCTCGAAGGCCTTGCGGGCCTCCGAGAACGGGATCACCGAGTCGATGATCGGGCGGATGCCGGTGCGAGCCAGCAGCGCCATGAGGTCGGCCAGTTCCTCCGGCGTGCCCATGCTGGTGCCGAGGATCTCCAGCTGCAGCGCGAACATCCGGCGCAGGTTCACCCGCGGCAGGTGCCCGCTGGTCGCCCCGGACACCACGATCCGCCCGCCGGTCTTCGCGCACTTCATGGAGTGCTCGAAGGTCGCCTCGCCGACGGTCTCGATCACCACGTCGACCCGCTCCGGCAGGCGCGCCCCCGGCTCGACGGCGGTCGCGCCGAGCGCCGCGATCCGCTCGCGCTTGGCGGCGTCGCGGCTGGTGGCGTACACCCGGGCGCCCAGCGCGGTGCCGAGGAGCACCGCCGCCGTGGCCACCCCGCCGCCCGCGCCCTGCACGAGGACCGACCCGTCCGCCTCCAGCCGGCCCCTCGTGGTGAGCATGCGGTAGGCGGTCAGCCAGGCCGTGGGCAGGCAGGCCGCCTCGGCGAAGGTGAGCTCGGCCGGCTTGGGCACGAGGTTGTACGCCGGGACGGTCACCCGCTCGGCGACCGTGCCCGGGTAGTACTCCGACAGGATCGAGAAGTCGCCCTTCTCGGTGTAGACGACGGGGTAGACGACGACCTCGGAGCCGTCCGGC
The DNA here is from genome assembly GCF_039532525.1 of Dactylosporangium salmoneum. Taxonomy (NCBI): domain Bacteria; kingdom Bacillati; phylum Actinomycetota; class Actinomycetes; order Micromonosporales; family Micromonosporaceae; genus Dactylosporangium; species Dactylosporangium salmoneum. The sequence continues at coordinate 140,487 of NZ_BAAARV010000025.1, read as the reverse complement.
CCGATCCCGGCGGCGTCGCAGCCGAGGATCATCGGCAGCTGCTCCTCGCGCAGGCCGACGCCCCGCAGCGACCACAGGTCGTGGTGGTTGAGCGCGCTGGCGCGCACGTCCACCACGGCCCAGCCGTCCTGGGGCGCCGGCTCCGGGGCGTCGCCGATCTCGAGCACGGAAAGCGGGTCGGCATCGTTGAACGCGGTTGCGAATGCGGCACGCATATCCGTGACCCTAGTCGTCGTGAACGGATGAGGACCGGTTACCGGATGACGCCGTCGCGGCGGGCGGCCTCGGCCACCGCGGCCGCCACCGCCGGCGCGACCCGCGGGTCGAGCGGGCTCGGCACGATGCTGTCGGCGGCGATCTCGCCGTCGCCGAGCACACCCGCGATCGCGGCCGCCGCGGCGACCTTCATCCCGTCGCTGATCCGGGTCGCGCCGGCCTCCAGCGCGCCGCGGAAGATGCCGGGGAACGCCAGCACGTTGTTGATCTGGTTGGGGAAGTCGCTGCGGCCGGTGGCGACCACGCTCGCGTAGCGCGCGGCGATCTCCGGGTGCACCTCGGGGGTCGGGTTGGCCAGCGCGAAGATCGCCCCGTCGGGCGCCATGCCGGCCAGCGCCGCCTCGCCGATCGTGCCGCCGGAGACGCCGATGAGCACGTCGGCGCCGCGCAGCGCGGAGGCGATGTCGCCGGTCACGCCGCCGGCGTTGGTCTCGGCGGCCAGGGCGGCCTTGGCCGGGTTGAGGTCGGTGCGGCCGGTGTGCAGGCAGCCGCGCGAGTCCAGCACGACGATCTCGCCCGCGTCGGCGCCGCCGCTGATCAGCATCCGGGTCACCGCGACGCCGGCCGCGCCCGCGCCGCTGACCACGATCCGCAGGTCGCCGATGCCCCGGCCGAGCACCTTGACCGCGTTGCGCAGCGCGGCGAGCACCACGATGGCGGTGCCGTGCTGGTCGTCGTGGAAGACGGGGATCGGCAGCGACTCCTCCAGCCGCCGCTCGATGTCGAAGCAGCGGGGCGCGGAGATGTCTTCCAGGTTGATCCCGCCGAAGGAGGGCGCGAGGGCGGTCACGATTCGCACGATCTCGTCGGGGTCCTGGGTGTCCAGGCAGATCGGCACCGCGTCGACGCCGCCGAACTGCTTGAAGAGGACCGCCTTGCCCTCCATCACCGGCATCGCCGCGCGCGGGCCGATGTTGCCGAGGCCGAGCACCGCCGAGCCGTCGGTCACGACGGCGACGGCCTTGCCGACCCAGGTGAGCCGGTGCACGAGGGATTCGTCGGCGGCGATGGCCTCGCAGACCCGGGCCACGCCGGGCGTGTAGGCCAGCGAGAGGTCCTCGCGCGTGGACAGCGGGACCGTCGACTGCACCGACAACTTGCCGCCGCTGTGCAGATCGAAGACGGGATCGGAGACGGAAGCGGACACGGACGTAAGCACGAGGGCTCCTTTGCCACGGCTTGCAATACAGGAAGGACGCGCGGCGCAGCGGGTGAAGCGCGAAATGAATCTGCGAATGCGGCGGGGGTCTCCCGTATCCGCATCACCTTAGCCTGGCACCCGCCGGAAGCGCATCGGTTGTGGCCACCAGCGAAATGTCACACGGCCGATGACGTCGGCCCGACCGTACCGCGAAGAATCATCACTGCCGAACGAGTTGTCGCCGACGATCCACCAGCCGTCCCCGTCGGCCCGCTCGACCCGCTTGACCACGAGAAGCTCGGGCCGCGCGCGGAACGCGGCGACCACGAGATCACCGGGCCGCGCGACGGTCGTGCGGCGCACCAGGATGCGGTCCCCGGAACGCAGTGTGGGCACCATGGACGGCCCCGACACGAGTGCCGTAAACCACGGCAGGCGCATGGAATCCCCGATGGTGGATAAGAGTAGGGTCAGCACTGAGGATCATCGCAAATCACCCTGGAGGGTTCGATGCGACTGTCGCGTCTTTTCACCCCGCGCACTGTGGTGAGCGCCCACTGCGACTTGCCGTGTGGTGTCTACGACCCGGCGCAGGCCCGAATCGAGGCCGAGTCCGTCAAGGCAATCTGTGAGAAGTACCAGGCCAACGACAACGCGGAGTTCCGTACCCGGGCTCTGATCATCAAGGAGCAGCGGGCCGAGCTGGTCAAGCACCACCTGTGGGTGCTGTGGACCGACTACTTCAAGCCCGCCCACTTCGAGAAGTACCCGCAGCTGCACGGGCTCTTCAACGAGGCCACCAAGCTCGCCGGAGCCTCCGGCGCGAAGGGCTCGGCCGACCCGGCCACCGCCGAGCAGCTCCTGGCGAAGATCGACGAGATCGCGAAGATCTTCTGGGAGACCAAGCAGGCCTGACGCCCGCGCGGTTTCGCCATGCCCCCATCCCGCGCCGCGGGGTGGGGGCCGCTTTTTCCACCGTTCGAACTCAACTGGAGTTGGCTCCTTGCTCATCCGCCCCGCCCAGCCCGACGACGTGCCCGCGCTCGTCGACATGGTCTACGAGCTCGCCGAGTTCGAGCGCGCCCGCGACGAGTGCCGCCTCACCGCGGAGCAGCTCACCGCCACCCTCTTCGGCCCGTCCCCCGCGGTCTTCTGCCACGTCGCCGTGCAGAGCGCGCCGATCGGCATGGCGCTGTGGTTCCTGAACTACTCGACCTGGGAGGGCACGCACGGCATCTACCTCGAGGACCTCTACGTGCGCCCGGCCGCCCGCGGCACCGGCGCGGGCAAGGCGCTGGTGACGGCGCTGGCCAAGGTGTGCGCCGAGCGCGGGTACCGCCGGCTGGACTGGGGCGTGCTGGAGTGGAACCCGGCCCGCGCGTTCTACGAGGCGCTGGGGGCCGACGCGAAGTCCGAATGGGTGCCCTATCGCCTGTCCGGCGCGCCACTGGCCGCACTCGCCGCGTCATCGGATGCACTGACGTCGTAGAGTCGGCTCCGAGGGGGTTCACGCGTGACTCAGGTCGTACCGAACAGATCCGGCGCCGACGGCGACGACGTGGTACTGCTGGCCGTCCCGGCATCGCCCGCCTACCTGGGCGTGCTGCGCACGGCCACGGCGGGCCTGGCCGCGCGCCTGCAGTTCACGCTGGACGAGATCGAGGACCTGCGCATCGCGGTCGACGAGGCCTGCGCGATGCTGCTGGCGATCGCCGCCGACACCCCGCAGCTGGGCGACACGGTCGAGCTGTCCTGCCGCTTCACCGTCACCGCCGACGCCCTGACGGTGTTCACGACGGTGCCGCTCGGCTCCCCGGACGAGCGCCTGCCGGGTGGGGAGTCCTTCGCCTGGCAGGTGCTGAGCGCGCTGGCCGATGAGGTCTCGGCAACCGTCGACGGGCACCAGGCCGGCATCCGCCTGACCAAGCGCCGTCCGGCCTAGGCCCTGTCCTGTCGAGCATGTCGAGCCGAGACGAGGTCCAGATTTCGTCTGCGTGTGCCCCGCGGAAGGCAGGCTACCGGTGTTGTAACCGGCCTTTCGCGGGGTGCGCGCAGGCGGAATCTGGGCCCGTCGCAGGCCGGCATGATCGGCAGGACAGGGCCTAGACCAGACCCCGGGTCAGACCGCCGGGCGCACGTTGTCGATGTGCATCCGGGCGAGCTCCATCGCCCGGGCCACGTCCCCCTCGCGGATCGCCGCGAGCAGCACCCGGTGATCCCGATCGACCGCTCGCCAGAAGGGCGGGGGCGCGGCCGCCTCCACGGCGTCGCGGTCCGACAACATGGCATACAGCGGCCGCACCACCAGGCCGAGCAGCGGGTTGCCGGTCGCCGCGGCCACCGCCAGGTGGAACGCCGCATGGGCCTCGACGCGCCGGGCGATGTCGTCGTGGTCCGGGTCGAACATCGCCCGCTCCATCTCCAGCAGGTGGTGCGGCTCGCGGCGGGCCGCGGCTAGGCCGGCCGCCGGCACCTCCAGCATCCGGCGCACCTCGAGGAAGTCCTCGCCGGTCACGGCGCCGCTGGCGAGCAGGCGGCCGACGCCGTCGGACAGCGTGTCGCCCAGGGCGCGCGGGTCGGGCTCGGCGACGAAGCTGCCGCCGTTGACGCCGCGGGTGGTGACGATCAGGTGCTGGCTGCTGAGCAGGCGCAACGCCTCGCGGACGGTCGAGCGGCTCAGCCCGGACTGCTCGCACAACTGCGGCTCGGTCGGCAGGCGCTCGCCCGGGCGCAGCTGGCCCGAGATGATGTCGACGCGGATGCGCTCGGCGAGAACCTGGTAGGCGGGAGCGACCGTCACGACACCAGAGCGTAGAGCAACCGGGTCTCTGCGTGACCGATCAATGCGCAGTCAACGCACCCGCGGTGCGATCAGCGCACGCCGAGCGCGATGCGGGTCGACGGCGCGAACAGCAGCACGGCGCCGGCCAGGCCGAGGACGAAGAGGGCGGCGCCGATATACGGCTGCCCGTTGTGCAGCATCGTCCAGCCGATCGGCATCTGCAGCATCTGGCACACGATCCCGGGGCCGCGGGCCCAGCGCCGGCGGCGGTGCAGGGCGACCCCGATGCCGAGGAAGAGCACCGCCATGAGGCCCAGGTACGCCGTCGCGCCCACCGCACCGCCGGCGCTGGACGCGGTGGAGGTCAGGTCGAGGTACACGAACAGCAGCGTGAGCGCGGCGAGGCCGGCCCCCTCCACGAGGAGGAGACGAACGGCCCAGCGCAAGGTGGTCACCTGCGTGTCCTTCCTGGTGGAGGTACTTCTCACGGGGTTTTGCGGCTACAACCTTATCGCGCCCGGGAGCGGGTACAGTGCCGCCCATGCGAGCGCTCTTGGTGGTCAACCCCAACGCGACGACCACCACCGAACGCGGCCGGGACATCCTGGTCCGGGCCTTGCGCAGCCAGGTCGATCTCGACGTCGCCTACACGCAGCGCCGGGGCCACGCCGCCGACCTCGCCCGCGACGCCGCCCGGGAGGGCCTCGACCTCGTCGTCACGCTGGGCGGCGACGGCACCGTGAACGAGGCCGTCAACGGCCTGATGACCTTCGACGCCGGGCCGGCCGCGGACCGCGCCGAGCAGCGCCCGGCGCTCGCCGTCGTCCCCGGCGGCTCGACCAACGTCTTCGCCCGCGCGCTCGGGCTGCCCAGCGACTGGGCCGAGGGCACCGGCGCGATCCTGGAGGCACTGCGCGACCGGCGCGAGCGGCTGATCGGGCTGGGCCGGGCCGACGACCGCTACTTCACCTTCTGCGCCGGCCTGGGTCTCGACGCCGAGGTCGTGCGCCGCGTCGACCAGGCCCGGCACAAGGGCTCGACCTCGACGCCGCTGCTCTACTTCCGCGCCACGATGGCCCAGCTGGCCGCGACCGACCGCCGGGTGCCGCTGCTCACGGTCAAGTTGCCGGGCGAAACGGCGCAGACCGGGTTAGCGTGGATGCTGGTGCAAAACACGGCACCGTGGACATACATCGGCGAGAGACCGGTGGATCCCAACCCGCGCGCGTCGTTCGACACGGGTCTCGACGTGCTCGGGCTGCGGGAACTGCAGGTCGGCGGCACGGCGCGGACCATGGTGCAGCTGGTGACGAGCCGTCGCAGCCCCAAGGGCAAGCAGGTCGTGCGCATGCACGATCTGCCGGGTTTCACCCTGACCGCCGCCAAACCGATCGCTTTCCAGGTTGACGGGGAGTACCTCGGAGAGGTCGACAAGTTGGATTTCGCGTCCGTACCGGGGGCGTTACGCGTAGTGTGTTGAGCCACCCCCCGGCGATCAACCACTGAAGGGGGAGAAAGTTGCAGAGAGTCGCGAGAGAGACACCGCAACCGCATCTCCGAAAGCCCTCCGGTCGTTGACCAAACCGTACTACATTGGTCACTGACTGTTGCGATCCAGGGTCACCAGTCGCCATAAAATCGGACAAACTGTGCGTGAGCTTGCTCACCGACTTGGATTTTTTTGGTTTGGACCCCTTGACATCGCGGTAGTTCGTGAAAGCATTCACAAGCGAAACGACCACTGAGCGTTGCCCGCACGCATGTTACGGATCTTCAGGCTCCGCCTAGCCGAACCGTCGCATGAGCTGCATATAGGGAATCAAAACAACGATCCGCGAAAAAACAAGGAGTGTTGCCGCCATGTCGGACTGGCGCCACCATGCCCTCTGCCGCGACGAGGACCCGGAGCTGTTCTTCCCCATCGGGACTTCCGGACCGGCGTTGCTGCAGGTTGAGCAGGCTAAGGCGGTCTGCCAGCGCTGCTCCGTGACCAGCGAGTGCCTGCAGTGGGCGCTCGACTCCGGTCAGGACGCAGGTGTCTGGGGCGGAATGAGCGAAGACGAGCGTCGCCTGATGAAGCGTCGCGGCGGCCTGCGGGTCCGCGCTCACTCCGCCTGAACTGTCAGCCCAGGACCTTTCTAGAGAACGAAGACGCGAACGCCCCGGCCGAACCGGCCGGGGCGTTGTTGCATCTGTGAATCAATCGAACTGCCGGCTCCAGGCGAACGGCCCGGTCTCAGTCGAACAGCTCGCCGAAGAAGCTTTCCCGGTGGTGCCGCCGGTGTTTCTTGTGATGGCCGTAATGCCCATAGCCACCGTGCGGCGGCGGATACGACTGCTGCGGATAGGGCTGTTGCTGATTTGGCTGCGGCTGATGCGAGGACTGGCGGCCACCGTGCCAGGCCTGCTCGGCGTCAATGAGCCGCTCCAGCTCGCCGCGGTCGAGGAAGATCCCGCGGCACTCCAGGCACTGGTCTACGGTGACGCCGCTGCGCTCGTACTGGCGCATCTCCCCACGGCACTTCGGGCATGTCATCATCCGACAACGGTAACCATCACGCGCCACGTGACGGTTGGAACGGCCCGTAAACGGCCTCAGGCGGCCCGTACGCGCCCGAACTCGCCGATCCGGGACATCACCAGCCGGGCCACGTCCAGGTTGCCCCCGAGGGGCGGAGCGGCCGGGGCCAGCGCGCCGGCCGACAGCGCCGACGCGACCGCGATGTCGTGCAGCCGGCCCGGCGCGAGGAAGTACGACGAGATGGCGACCCGCCGGCAGCCGCGCGCCCGCAGAGCCTCCACGGCGACCGCGCCCGTCACCGGGGACCCCGAGGCATAGGCGGCGTGGCATGGCACGCCCAGCGACGCCCCTAGGGCCCCCGCCGCCACATCCACGGAGTGCCGGGCCAGGTCGTCGCGGGTGCCCGCGGCGACGAGCACGACGCCGTCGTACCGCACGGAAGGCAACAGCCGCCGAAGGGCCGACAGGAGCAGGGCCGGAGCGCCGGCGCCCAGCACGTCGGTGGTGCGCACGTCCATGCTCAGGCCGTCGGCGCAGGCCTGGTCGAGCACGGCCGGCAGGTCGACCCGGCCGTGGTAGGCGGCGGTCAGCAGCAGCGGCACGACGACCGCCGCCCGGTGACCGAGCCGCTCGAAGGCGAACAGTTGCTCGCCGGGGCGCGGTCCGCCGTGGTCCAGGAACGCGCAGCGCACGTCCAGGCCGGGCCGCTGGGCCGCGACCGCCCGCGTCAACGCGCGGGTGGCCGCGGCCGCCCGCGGATCCGAAGACCCGTGGGCAACGAGAAGCACCGCTGCGGTCATCCCGAGGTGTGCAGCCCGCACTCGGTCTTGTCGAACGCCGCCCAGCGGCCACTGCGCGGGTCGCCGCCCGGGGGCGTGCGCCGCGTGCACGGCCAGCAGCCGACCGAGGCGTACCCCTGGCGCATGAGCGCGTTCACCGGCACGTTGTAGCGGGAGATGTACGCGTCCACGTCCGCCTGCGTCCACAGCGCCAGCGGCGACACCTTGAACTTGCCGCGGGCCCGCTCGAAGCTCACGACCGGCGTGTTGGCGCGGCTCGGCGACTCGTCGCGGCGCAGGCCCGCGGCCCACGCGTCGTAGTCCTCCAGGGCCCGCTCCAGCGGCTCGACCTTGCGCAGGAAGCAGCACTCGTCGGGGTCGCGGGCGTAGAGCCGCGGCCCGAACTCGGCGTCCTGCTCGGCGACCGTCTGGCGGGGGCGGATCGAGCGGACGGTCACCGGCAGGGTGCGCTGCACGATCTCGCGCACCCGCAGCGTCTCGGCGAAGTGCAGGCCGGTGTCGAGGAACACGACCGGCACGCCGGGCACCACCTTCGACACGACGTGCGCGAGGACGGCGTCGGCGAACGAGCTGGTCACACAGAAGCGCTCGCCGAACTCGCCGGCGGCCCACTCCACGATCTTCTCGGCCGTCTGGCCCTCCAGCCGCGCCGAGGCGGCCTTGGCCAGGTCGATGGACTCTTGCGCAGTTCGGGCAACGGTCGTGCTGCTCATCGCTTCGCCTCCAAAGCGTTCGCCGCCAGTCCCAGGAATTTCAGCGAGAAGACCCGGGCGCAGCTGCGGCATTCCCATGCGCCGTGCGAGTCCTCGTGTGGCCGGAGGTCCTCCTCGCCGCAGTACGGGCAGTACAGCGGCGCCATCCGATCGCTCATGACGCCGACTCGCTTCGCTCCCCGGCGCCATGAGGCTCAAAAGACACTGAATGCATTGATCGCTCGCTCATCGCAACTCTTCTTCCGGAGCGCGCATGACCCAGCGGGCGAAGGACTCGCCGGGCTCGCGCCCGGCCAGGTAGTGGTTGGCGACCCGCTCGACGTACGCGGGCAGGTCGGCGGCGGTCGTCTTCAGGCCGCGCAGCTTCCGGCCGAAGCCGGCCGTCTGCCCCTCGGCCATCCCCAGGCCGCCGCCCAGGTGGATCTGGAAGCCCTCGACCATGTCGCCGGTCCGCTCGTCGCGCACCAGCATCCCCTTGAGGCCGATGTCCGCGACCTGCGTGCGGGCGCAGGCGTTGGGGCAGCCGTTGAGGTGGATCGAGATGTCGGCGTCGAGCTCCGCGACCTTGTGCTCGAGGTACTCGATGAGCTCCGCGGCGCGGGCCTTGGTCTCGACGATCGCCAGCTTGCAGAACTCGATGCCGGTGCAGGCCATCGTGCTGCGCCGCCACGGGGACGGGCGCGCCTCCAGGCCGACCTTGGCGAGGCCTTCGACCAGCGACTCGGTGTCGTCCTCGGCGATGTCGAGGACCAGGATCTTCTGGTACGGCGTGAGCCGCACCCGGTCCGATCCGTACTGCTCCGCCAGGTCGGCCACGCCGGCCAGCTGGGTGCCGGAGCTGCGCCCGGCGATCGGGGCGGCCCCGACGAAGTACTTGCCGTCCCACTGCTTGTAGACGCCGACGTGGTCGACCGGCTTCTCCGGCAGGTCGGGCGCCGGGCCGTCGACGAGGCGCCGGCCGAGGTACTCGTTCTCCAGGATCTGCCGGAACTGCGCCGCACCCCAGTCGGCGACCAGGAACTTCAGCCGGGCGCGGCTACGCAGCCGGCGGTAGCCGTAGTCGCGGAAGATCTTGATCACGCCGTGCCAGACCTCGGACACCTCGTGCAGGGGCACCCACACGCCGAGCCGCACCGCGAGCATCGGGTTGGTGGACAGCCCGCCGCCGACCCACAGGTCGAAGCCGGGGCCGTGCTCGGGGTGGATCACGCCCACGAACGAGACGTCGTTGGCCTCGTACGGGGTGTCGGGCAGCCATGAGATCGAGGTCTTGAACTTGCGCGGCAGGTTGGACAGCTCCGGGTCGCCGATGAAGCGCTGGTTGATCTCGGTGATCGCCTCGGTCGGGTCGAGCACCTCGGTCTCGGCGACGCCGGCGATCGGGCTGCCGAGGATCACGCGCGGGCTGTCGCCGCAGGCCTCCATCGTGGACAGGCCGACCGCCTCGAGCTCCTTCCAGATGGTCGGCACGTTCTCGATCTCGATCCAGTGCAGCTGGATGTTCTGCCGGTCGGTGACGTCGGCGGTGTCGCGGGCGAAGCGCTGCGAGATCGAGGCGATCGCGCGCAGCTGGGCCAGCGACAGCTGTCCGCCGTCGCTGCGGATGCGCAGCATGAAGTAGCGGTCGTCGAGCTCCTCCGGCTCCAGCACGGCGGTGCGCCCGCCGTCGATGCCGGGGCGGCGCTGCGTGTACAGCCCGTACCAGCGGAACCGGCCGCGCAGGTCCGCGGGGTCGATCGAGTCGAAGCCGCGGTGCGCGTAAATGTTCTCGATCCGGGCGCGCACGTTGAGCGGGTTGTCGTCCTTCTTACTGCGCTCGTTCGGGTTGAGCGGCTCGCGGTGGCCGAGGGCCCACTGGCCTTCACCACGAGGGCGCCCACCGGCCGCACCACGTCCGCGGACGGTGTTCACCGACATGTCGGCGTCCTCTCAGTTTGAGAGCACGCGACCAAGCGCCGGCCGTCGTCGGGATTGCCCGAGAACGGATGACGTCGATGTCATAAAGATTCCGGCGCGAAGTCGCGCGCCCGGGAAAGAATTCGGCGGGCGGCGTTCAGCAAGCCGGACAGATGGCGCTGCGCACGCGACCGTAGTCGACGTGTCGGCGGCTGACGAGCCGCAGAGAAGCAGCGTGCATGGTTTGCAGTGTTCCACGGAGAGCGGTCCTTACGCCACGTCCGCGTGAGGGTTCTCTCAGCTCGATTTCACGGGACGGTAACGGAAATAAGACTCAGCCGATAGGAATAGCGGGACTGAGTTGCGCGGCCCCACCGGCCTCGTTACGGCACCGTCCCACACTCCGGTTGGTTTCAGCGCTTGGCCAGCGGTACGACCATGACCGCCTCGGTGCCGCCGCCGGCCCGCCGCCGCAGCTCGATCGTGCCGCGCAGCTCACCCGTGGCCAGGGTGCGCACGATCTGCAGCCCCAGGCGCTCGCTGGCGTCCAGGTCGAAGCCCTCGGGCAGCCCGCACCCGTTGTCGGCGACGGTCACGTGCAGCTGCTTGCGGAAGCGGTGCACGGAGACGACGACCTCGGGCTCCTCCGGGGCCACCGGCTCGAACGCGTGCTCGACCGCGTTCTGCAGCAGCTCGTTGAGGACCATGACCAGCGGGGTGGCGATCTCGGCGGGCAGCACCCCGAAGTCACCCTCGCGGCGCACGACGACCCGGACGGTCGCGCCGACCTCGACGGCCGCGGCGGCGACCCGGTCGACGATGCCGTCGAACTCGACCGCCTCGTCCGAGGACTCGGACGACATCGACAGCGTCTCGTGGACCAGGGCGATGGATGCCACCCGGCGTACCGACTCCTCCAGTGCGTGCCGGGCCGCCGGCACCCCCACCCGGCGGGCCTGCAGGCGCAGCAGCGCGGCGACGGTCTGCAGGTTGTTCTTGACCCGGTGGTGGATCTCGCGGATCGTGGCGTCCTTGGTCATCAGCTGCCGGTCCCGCCGGCGCACCTCGGTGATGTCCCGCACCAGCACCAGCGCCCCGATCGGCACGCCGGCCGGCATGAGCGGCAGCGCGCGCATGAGCACGGTGGCGCCCCGGGCCTCGAGCTCCTTGCGGGCCGGGGCCTCGCCGTGCAGGGCCAGGTGGATCCGGTCGGTCGCGTCGGCACCTTCGAGCGGGTCGTCGACCAGCCGGCCGGTGATCTGAGCGAGGCTCTCGCCCACCAGATGGGCGGCGAGTCCCAGTCGCCGGTACGCCGACTGCGCGTTCGGGCTGGCGTAGGTGACCTTGCCGGTGGCGTCGAGGCGCACCAGTCCGTCGCCGATGCGCGGCGCGGAGGTCGTCTCCCCCGGGTGGCGCGGCGGCGGCCAGCTGCCGTCGGCGATCATCTGGGCCAGGTCGTCGGCCGTGGTCAGGTAGTTGAGCTCCAGCTGGGCCGGCGTGCGGGCGGTGCTCAGGTTGGTGTCGCGCCCGAGCACGGCGATGACCTTGGCCTCGCCGCGCCGGCGGACCGGGATCGCCTCGTGGCGGGCGGGCATGTCGCCGTACCAGACGGGGTCCCCCTCCCGCCAGATGCGCCCCTGTTGCCGCACGATGGCCAGGTGCGCGACCTCGGGGCCGCCGGCCACCCGCCCGACCTGGTCGTCCTGGTAGGCGGTGGGCGCCGTGGTCGGGCGCACCTGGGCGACGCAGACGTACTCGCCGCGCGCCTCGATCGGGACCCACATCAGCAGGTCGGCGAAGCTGAGGTCGGACACGATCTGCCAGTCGCCGGCCAGCCGGTGCAGGTGCTCGATGTCGTCGGGCTCGAGGCTGGTGTGCTCCTCGACGAGGTCACGCAGGGTCGACACGCACACAAGACTAAGGTTGCCCGGTGCGGCGTTTGGTGGTTCCCCTCGTGATGGTGCTCTCGCTGGGCGGTTGTGGCTGGGTCGGGCGCCACGACGACACGTCGAAACCCGACGGGATCCTGCTGCACGGGTACGTCAGCGTGGCCGGCGCCGCCGCCGGCTCGACGGGCTCGGCGTGCCTGGCGCCGACCTCGGTGCCGGACATCGTGGAGGGGGCGACCGTCCGGGCGGCCGACGACGCCGGCCACGTCATCGCGGCCACCCAGCTGTCCGGCGGGGTGCTGGCGCAGGCCGCGGCCGGCGGCTACACCTGCAACTTCGCCTTCGAGTTCCGCAACCTCTCGGGGAGCCGGGCGACCTACACGATCATGGTCGGCGACCGCCCGGCCACCACGTTCCAGACGAAGGCGATGCGCGAGGGCACGCCGGCGATCATCGAGGTCGCCGCCGCGGCCCCTACAGCGTCGTCGTGACCTTCTTGAGCCCGCGCGGGGCGTCCGGGTTCTCGCCGCGCAGCAGGGCCAGCGACAGGGCCAGGCGCTGCAGCGGCAGGATGTCCAGCAGCGGGGCGTAGCGCTCGTCGACGTCGGGCGTGCGCACCCAGCCCTTCGCGCCCTCGACCCCGCTCGGGCCGAACACCACCGTGTCGGCGCGCCGCTCCCCCAGCCGGGCCACCACGTCGCGCATCGACGCCCCGGCCGGGCCGTTGCCGACGACGGCGAGCACCGGCACATCCGGGTCGGTCATCGCCAGCGGGCCGTGCAGCAGGTCGGCGCCGGAGAACGCGAGGCCGGCCAGGTAGCAGGTCTCCATGAGCTTGAGCGCGGTCTCGCGGGCGGTCGGGTAGGCGTAGCCGCGGCCGGTGGTGACCAGGCGGGCGGCGAAGCGGTAGCGCGCGGCGAGGTCGACCACGCTGTCGTCGGCCAGCAGCGACTCGGCGTGCCCGGGCAGCTTGCGCAGCTCGGCCAGCTCATCGGCGGGCAGCGCGCCGCCGCCGCGGACGCTCTCCACGAGCATGAGCAGCGCGAGCAGCTCGGCCGTGTAGGTCTTCGTGGCGGCCACCGCGACCTCGTGCCCGGCGACCACGTCGACGTGCAGCTCGGCCACCTGGGCCAGCGGCGACTCGGCGTTGTTGGTCACCGCGAGGGTGTGCGCGCCCTGCTCGCGGGCCACCCGCAGCACCTCGTGCAGGTCGGGCGAGCCGCCGCTCTGGCTGACCCCGACGACCAGCGTGTCGCGCAGGTCGGGGCGGGCGCCGTACACCGTCATGGCCGACGGGCTGGCGAGGCCGGCCGGGATGCCGAGCCGGATCTCGGTGAGGTAGGCGGCGTAGAGGGCCGCGTGGTCGGAGGTCCCGCGCGCGGTGAAGACCACGCTGCGCGGGCGCCACTGGGCGATCTTCGCGGCCACGTCGGCGATGGCGCCGGCCTGCTGGTCGAGCAGGCGGGCGAAGACCTCCGGCTGCTCGGCGATGTCGGCCTTCATCCCGGCGCCGGGCTGCTGCTCGGTCACTGGTCCACACCCCTCTAGGTACGTCCAAACGCGCAATCGGTGCGCGATCCTGCTCGTAGTCTGGCAGTTTCGCGCACCGATCGCTAGTTCGAGGGGCAAATTCGCGCATGTCGTGCGCGAAACTAGCCTTCCTGCGCAACCAGTGTGCGCTCGGCCTGCTCGGACGGCCCGCCGCGCAGGGCGACCTCGCGGATGAAGAACGCGAGGACCGGCACGAGCACCGCGGCCACGACCGACCACAGGAACACGCTCGAGACGGCGCCGGCGATGGCGTCCACGACCGCGCTGCGCACCGGCGCCGGCAGCTGGGACAGGGTCGACGGGTCGATCCGGGCGCCACCGCCGCCGGCCGCCATCTTGTCCGCCGCGGCCGTGCCGAGCCGCTCGCCGAGCAGCGCGTGCAGCCGGTGGTTGAAGATCGCGCCGAACACGGCCACGCCGAAGGCGCCGCCGATCGAGCGGGCGAAGGTCGCCGTGCTGCTGGCCACGCCCAGGTCCTTGAGCTCGACGCTGTTCTGCGCGATCAGCATGGTGGTCTGCATCAGGAAGCCCAGGCCGAGGCCCAGCACCGCCATGTAGGCGCCGGAGGTGAGCTTCGACGTGTGCGCGCCCAGCTGGGCCAGCAGGAGCATCGCGCCGACCAGCACCACGCCGCCGATGACGGGGAAGATGCGGTACCGCCCGGTCTTGGTGATGATCCGGCCGACCGCCAGCGACGTGACCAGCATGCCGCCCATCATCGGCAGCAGGAGCAGCCCGGAGTTGGTCGCCGAGGCGCCCTGCACGATCTGCTGGTAGAGCGGCAGGAAGGTGATCGCGCCGAACATGGCAAACCCGACTACGAAGCCGACGAGCGCCACCAGCGTGAAGTTGCGGTTGGCGAACACGCCCAGCGGCACGATCGGCTCCGGGTGCTTGCGCTCGACCAGCACGAAGGCGACCAGCCCGAGCACGGCCAGCACGGCCAGGCCGCGGATCTGGGCCGAGCCCCAGGCGTACTGCGAGCCGCCCCAGGTCGTGATGAGCACCAGCGCCGTGACGCCGATGGACAGCAGCAGCGCGCCCAGCCAGTCGATGCGGTGCTCGGTGCGCCGCTTCGGCACGTGCAGCCGCAGCGCGAGCAGGACCAGCGCGGCGCCGCCCAGCGGCACGTTGACGAAGAACGCCCAGCGCCAGTTCGCGTGGTCGGTGATGAAGCCGCCGACCAGCGGGCCGCCGACCATGGCCACCGCCATCACCGCGGCGAACTGGCCCTGGTACTTCCCGCGCTCCCGCGGCGGGACAAGGTCGCCGAGCACCGACATCGCGCCGACGATGAGCCCGCCGGCGCCGAGGCCCTGGAACGCCCGGAAGCCGATGAGCTGCACCATGCTCGTGGCCACGCCGCACAGCATCGAGCCGATCAGGAACAGCACGATCGAGGTCATGAAGACCGTCTTGCGGCCGTAGAGGTCGCCGAGCTTGCCCCACAGCGGCGTGGAGACCGTCGTGCCGAGCACATACGCGGTGACCACCCAGGACAGGTGTTCGACGCCGCCGAGGTCTCCGACGATCCGCGGCATCGCGGTGCCGACGATCACGTTGTCGAGCATGGCCAGCAGCATGGCCATGAGCAGCCCCGGGAGGACCACCTTGACCGGGCTCTGCGCCCTTTCGGTTGATTCGGACATCTCCCCTTGCCCCCGAACTTACCTGTCGACCGGCTAGTGAACTTACTAGCCGCACGGTAAGCTGTCTCCTAGCCGAGCGTCAAGTAAGATTGGCAACGATGAACGAACAGCACGCCGCGAGAGTTGTGCGCGGGCGCAACCGGATCCACACCGGGGAGTCCGGCGCCGAGGACGTGCGCGCCCACATCCAGCGGGTGGCGCTCGATCTCTTCATCGAGGAGGGGTACGACAAGACGTCGTTGCGCGAGATCGCCGAGAAGCTCGGCGTGACCAAGGCGGCGCTCTACTACCACTTCCCGACCAAGGACGACATCGTCGCCAGCCTGATCGAGCAGCGCATCAGGGCGGTCGACGCGCTGCTGGACTGGGCGAGCACGCAGCCGCGGGACTCGGCGACGCGGCTGCAGTTCATTCAGCGGTACTCCGTGCTGCACGACGAGTTCGTGCACGGCAACGTGATCCGGTTCTTCGAGCGCAACCAGACGCTGGTCAACACGCTCCCGGCGGGCATGCGCCTGCGCGAGCAGATGGGGCGGATCTTCGACTTCCTCTCCGACCCGGAGGAGTCGCTGGCCCAGCAGCTGCGCCGCACGATGGCCATCTTCTCGGTCCACGCCAGCTGGTTCCTGCTGCGCGAGCGGCCCGGGACGCCGCAGGAGCGGCGCGAGGCGGCCTTGGAGGTCGCGGCGGAGCTGCTGCGCGCCGCGGACGCCCACTCCGAGGTGGAGGCGCACCTGGCCGACACGCTCGTCGACCAGGTGGGCGCGGACCTACTGGGCGAGGATGGGCCCCGCGAGGACGGGCCGCGTGAGGACGGGCAGGGGCAGGCGGAAGCCGAGGAGCTCGACGCCGGGCACCGGTGACCAGTCCAGGCTGGGGTCGCGCGCGAAGCCGAACCCGCCGTAGAGGGCGTGCGCCCCGTCGTTGTCGTGGCGCACGCAGATGACCAGGGCCGCGCAGCCCAGCTCGGCCGCCCGGTCGATGCACGCCTGCACCAGCGCGCGGGCCACGCCTTGGCGCTGGGCCGCCGGATCGACGGCGAGGGTGCGGAACTCGCCCTCGCCGGGCTTGGAGACCTCCGCGAAGTCCCCGCCCGGCAGCGTGAACGTCACCGCCCCGAGGCAGACCCCGTCCCGGACGGCCACGAGGACCTCGGCCGCCGCGGCCCGGCCGGCGACGTCGGCGAGGACCTCCGCGTATTCGGGCGATGCCTCCAGCTGCCCGTCGGCCCGGTAGGCCTCGACGGTCAGCCGGGCGACGGCGTCGTGCTCGCCCGGCTCCACGAGCCGGACGACCAGTTCGGGTGCGCCGCCGGGTGTGCTCACCCGATCACGGCGATGAGGTCGCCCTCCTGCACCACGTCGCCCTCGTTGACGGCGATCCGGCTGATCGTGCCCTCGGACTCGGCGACGACCGGGATCTCCATCTTCATCGACTCGAGGATCACCAGCGTGTCGCCCTCGGCGACCGCGGCCCCGACCTCAGTGGTGATCTTCCAGACGTTCGCCACCATCTCGGCGCGGATCTCGTCGGCCATCCCGGTCTCCTTTGACGCAGCGACATGCGCTCGCAGCATATCGGGGATCATCGCCCTCGCGCGGCGCAGCACGGCCCGGACTCCCGCATTTAGGGGTGTCCGGGCCGTCGTAGCCGGGTTGGCCGGGTTGCTAGTCCGGCCGCAGCTCGCGGGTGTCGGCGTTGAGGACCAGCTCGGAGAGCTTGCTGCGCAGGCGGGCCTTGAGGTCGGCCGGGGCCAGCTCCGAGCCGCAGCAGCGGGCGACCAGCGCCTTGACCTCTTGCTCGATGCCGAACTCGCGCAAGCACGGGGAGCACTCGTCCAGGTGGTCGCGGATCAGGCTGCGGCGCTCATCGGGGCACTCCAGGTCCAGATAGAGGTAGACCTCGGCCAGGACGTCGCTGCAGTCGGTTTCGTGCGGGTCTCCACAGCTCATCTGACTCAGACCTCGCTCGGCTCAGCGGACGGGTTGCGGGTGAAACCCCGGTCGGCAGCATAAGTCTCCAGCTGCCGGCGCAGGTTCCGCCGTCCGCGGTGCAGGCGGGACATCACGGTGCCGATCGGCGTGTTCATGATGTCGGCGATCTCCTTGTAGGAGAAGCCCTCGACGTCGGCCAGGTACACCGCGAGGCGGAACTCCTCCGGCAGCGACTGCAGCGCGTCCTTCACGTCGGAGTCCGGCAGCCGGTCCAGGGCCTCCGTCTCGGCCGAGCGCAGGCCGCTGGAGGTGTGCGACTCCGCCTCCGCCAGCTGCCAGTCGGTGATCTCCTCGGTCGGCGCCTGGACGGGCTGACGCTGCCGGCGCCGGTACGAGTTGATGTACGTGTTGGTCAGGATGCGGTACAGCCACGCCTTGAGGTTGGTGCCCGTCTCGAACTGGTGGAACGCCGCGAAGGCCTTCAGGAACGTCTCCTGCACCAGATCCTCGGCGTCCGACGGGTTGCGCGTCATCCGCAAGGCCGCGGCGTACAGCTGATCGATGAAGGGCAACGCGTCACGCTCGAAGCGGACCCGTTGCTGTTCCGCGCTTTCGCTGCTCACCACTCGTGCGACTCCCACCCTCGACCGTCCCGCCGAGGATACGCCGAGTTGCTGTGCGAGGTCTGAGTTTGTGGCGCCCGTCAATCGTTCCCGGGCGATCGGCTGCCACGACGGGCCCGGCTCCGCGTCGGTCGCCGCCGGCCACGCCGGACTGAACAGCAACTCGCGGAACCGCAGGTCGTCGCGCTCAAGTGTGGCCACGCTTGGTTTCCCTCCGCTGGCGGCGCCGTCGGCAGCGCCGCACCCCCGCTGTAACAACGCCGGGGTGCTCCCCATTCCGCGGTGGGTCTGTGGGCCGCTCGCGTGACCCATCTGACACCGGTTCACCCTGGGATCCACCCGGCCTGCCCCCGGCGGCCGCCGCACTTGTGGGACCGGGCGGCCGCCGGGAACAGGAAGGGCCTGGGAGGTTGTGGAACACGACCGGCTCGCACCGGCCACATCCTCCTCAACGACCGGCCCGAGCCCCCGTGACGCGCCCGGTGGGGTGATCGCCCTCGCCAGGCTCGCGCGGAAGCGCGGCGGCGGGGCTCAACCGGCGGCGACGAAGTCGATGGCGGCCGCGGCGACGGCGTCCGGGTGCTTCGACAGGGCGTGGGTCTCCCCCGGCAGGACGTGGACGCGCACGCCCGGGCGCGACGGCGGCACCCCGAACGCGTCGCGGTCGCCGTTGATCACCAGGGTCGGCACGCCCGTGTCGAGCTCCTGGTCGCGCGACTTCTCCGGCCTGCCCGGCGGGTGGAGGGGGAAGGCCAGCGCGAGGATGCGGTCGGCGCCGGCCTCCCGCGCGGTACGGCACGCCACCCGCGCGCCGCTGGACCGGCCGCCGACGACGAGCGAGCCGAAGTCCAGCGCGCGGCGCAGGTCGGCCAGGACGGCGAGCCAGGCGGCGTCGAGCTGGGCGGCAGGTGCGGGCGCGCGGCGGCCGGCCACCCGGTACGGCTGGGTCACCAGCGCCACCGCCACGCCCCGGGCCAGTGCGGCGGCGTGGACGGCGGTCAGGTCGGCGGCGTCGACGTCCCCGCCGGCGCCGTGGCCGAGCACGAGCAGCACCCCGCCGTGGCGGTCCGGGACGTCGAGCCGGTACCGCGCCGGCCCATGCGGCGTCTCGATCTTGTGGGCGCCGGAATGCTCTGCGACACCACTATTCCCCGGGGCAACTTTCACCCGGGGCGATTTCGGCGATGCACCTTTCGCATTGGCCGCCGTCACATTCTGCGACTTACCCGTAGCCGCGCGCGAAGGTGCGGCCTTGCGCGAAGGCGTGGCCTTGCGCACAGACGCGGCCTTGCGCGCAGGCGCCGCCTCGGAGCCGGCCTCACGCGAGGACGCAGCCTTCGAAGACGCGGCCTTGCGCGCTGGCGCGTCCTCGCGCGCAGACGCCGCCTCGGAGCCGGCCTTGCGCGAAGGCGCGGCCTTGCGCACAGACGCGGCCTTGCGCGTAGGCGCGGCCTTGCGCGTAGGCGCGGCCTTGCGCGTAGGCGCGGCCTCGGAGCCGGCCTCACGCGAGGACGCAGCCTTCGAAGACGCGGCCTTGCGCGCTGGCGCGTCCTCGCGCGCAGACGCCGCCTCGGAGCCGGCCTCACGCGAGGACACAGCCTTCGAAGACGCGGCGTTCGAAGACGCGGCCTTCGAGGCAGCCGTCCCGGAGGCAGCCTTGCGCGCAGGCTGCGCCCCGGTGGCGGCCTTGCGCGGTGGCTCGGCCGGTGTGGCGGAGTCCTCCGCGCCGGACGAGGCCGCGGAGGACTTCCGTGTTGTCGTTGCCTTGGCTGACGCCGCCTTGACCGGCGCCGATCCGGCCCGCGTCGCCCTGGTCGGTTGCGCGCCGGACGCCGCTACGTTGCGGCCGCACCCACCGGATCGGGGCTCTCGTGCCGCCCCACCCGCTGGATCGGCAGGATCGGCAGGCACGCCATCGCGGCCGGTCTCACCTGGCCCGATATCTGCCCCGGAGCCTCGCTGCGCCATGCGACGAGCATCGCACGCCGCTCACGTGGCGTGGTGGCTCCCCACACACCGTGGCAGTCGCCGACCTCCAGGGCCCACGCGAGGCAGGCCCCCTGGACGTCGCAGGTGCGGCACAGCGCCACGGCTGCGTCGGCCGGCTCCGTCGGGGCCGGGAAAAACGTCTCAGGATCAACCTTCTGGCATGCGCCGCGGATGCGCCAGGCCCCATCGCCCTGCTGTTCCTTGACGGCCCGTAACAGTCGCGGGTCTCGTCGCGCGGCGGCTACCTCGTGAGGGCGTGGCATCCTCGCCCGGGTCATACACCCACCTCCCCCGTGGGTCAAACGAACGCAAGGTGAGTGAACATCGGGATGCCCCCATCCGACATACACCCACCGGCGCTGTGTTGTATCGCACATACGACGGCAAATACAAGACCTATCAGGCCGATTCGCAAAACCTCCAGATTTTTATTTGGACTTTCAGCCTAAAAAAGGGTCAGATCGATCGGGTCAACTTCGTTCGATCGCAGTGGCGGGGCGGCGACCCGCTCGACCAGGTCGGGACCGTCATTGTGCACATCACCCACGCGGGCGCCTACGGGCCGTAGCTCCAGGCGTGCGACGTGCGACGACGGGGTGGGCTCGAGCAGGGCCCCCGACGGCTCGCCGGAGAGCCAGGCGGCCCACCGCTCGGGCGGGAGCAGGAACGGCATGCGGTCGTGGATCAGCGCCAGGTCGCCGACGGCGGGCTCGGTGAGGATGCTGCACGTGAGCAGCCGGCCCTCGCCCTTGCCCCACACCGTCCACACCCCGGCGAACACGCACGGCTCGCCGGGGCCGAGCGTCATGAAGTACGGCTGCTTGCTCTTGGAACCTTCGGTGCGCAGCCACTCGAACCAGCCGTCGGCCGGCACCAGGCAGCGGCGCCTGGCGAAGGACTGGGCGAAGGCGTTGGAGCTAGCCACGGTCTCCGCCCGGGCGTTGATCATCCGGGCGCCGACCTTCGGGTCCTTGGCCCAGGCCGGGACGAGGCCCCAGCGGGCGGTGGAGAGCACCCGGCCGCCGGCGGACTGCGAGACCCGCACGATCGGCACCGGGTCGGTCGGGGCCACGTTGTAGTCGGGCTCCAGCCCGTCCGTGTCGTCGGTGGCCTCGAACAGGGCGCTCAGGTCGGCGTTGCTGCGCGAGGTCGCATACCTGCCACACATGAGGCAACCGTACCGACGGGGTGTGACAAAACTCGGGAAGCGAGCACCCCGATGGTCGCTACATATTGAAACTGATTGCACACTGAGCGCGTGGAAACGCAGTTACCGTGGCGCGCGCCGACCGCCACCGGCCCCCTCGACGCGGCGCTGCGGCTGCCGGGGTCGAAGTCCATGACCGCCCGGGCGCTGGTGCTGGGCGCGAACTCGGCCGGCGCCACCACGCTGCGGGGGCCGCTGCGCAACCGCGACACCGAGCTGATGGCGGCCGGGCTGCGCGCCATGGGCTGCCACGTGTCGACCGCCGACGACGGCCTGTGGCTACTGCGCTCGCGGCCGCTGCAGGGGCCGGCCCGGGTCGACGTGGGGCTGGCCGGCACCGTACTGCGCTTCCTGCCGCCGTTGGCCACGCTAGCCGAGGGCGCGGTCGCCTTCGACGGGCACCCGCGCTCGCGGCGCCGGCCGATGGCCCCGCTGCTCGGCGCGCTGCGCACCCTCGGCGCCCGGGTCGAGCCCGGCGGCGGGCTGCCGTTCACCGTGCACGGCGTCGGGCGCATCGGCGGCGGGCCGGTGACCATCGACGCCTCCGCCTCCAGCCAGCTCGTCTCCGGGCTGCTGCTGTCCGCCCCGGAGTTCGACCGGGGGCTGGTGCTGCGCCACGTCGGGCGGCCGGTGCCGAAGCCGCAGGTGGACCTGACCGTGCACATGCTGCGCTCGGCCGGCGCCGGGGTGGACGACAGCCGGCCCGACGTGTGGTCGGTCGAGCCGGGCCGGCTCAAGGGGCGGGCCTGGGAGATCGAGCCGGACCTGGGCAGCGCCGCGCCGTTCCTGGCCGCCGCCCTGGTCACCGGCGGCTCGGTGACCGTGCAGCGCTGGCCCCCGGCGACCAGCCAGCCCGCCCGCCGCCTGCTCGACCTGCTGCACCGGATGGGCGGCGAGGCGCGCCTGACCCCGCGCGGGCTGGTGATGCGGGGCACGGGGAAGGTGCGCGGGCTGAGCGCGAGCCTCGCCGGCGTGGCCGAGTTCGCCCCGGTGCTGGCCGCGCTGGCCGCAGTGGCCGACTCGCCGTCGCACCTCTACGGCCTCGGGCCGGCCTGGCGGGACGAGACCGCGGACGGGCAGGACGGGCAGGAAGGGCTCGCGCGGCTGGCCGGCGCGCTGGCCGCGCTGGGCGCCGACGTCACCGTCGAGGCCGACGGCCTGCGGGTGCGGCCCCGGCCGCTGCGCGGGGGCACGCTGCCCACGCACGGCGACCGGCACCTCGCGCACGCGGGCGCGGTGCTCGGGCTGACGGTCGCCGGGGTTGATCTGGACGACGTGGCATGCACCGCGAAGACGGTGCCGGACTTTCCCCGGCTATGGTCGACCATGGTGTTCGGCTACGAGGGAGGGTCGGCTGACGCGGAAGCGCGAGTACGACGAGGATGACGTGCGGGTGCGTCCCAGCCGGTCCTCGCGACCGCGCACGCGCCAGCGCCCGAAGCACAGCGACGCCGTCGAGGGGCTCGTGGTGGCCGTGGACCGCGGGCGGTACACCTGCCATCTCTTCGACACCGGCGCCACCGTGACCGCCATGCGCGCCCGCGAGCTCGGCCGGCACGGGGTCGTGGTCGGCGACCACGTGCAGATCGTCGGCGACGTGAGCGGCCGACCGGACACCCTGGCCCGCATCGTGCGCATCGCCGAGCGGAACTCGGTGCTCATGCGCACGGCCGACGACGAGGAGGGCGGCACCGAGGGGCGCTTCGAGCGGGTGGTGGTGGCCAACGCCGAGCAACTGGTGATCGTCAACTCGCTGCAGGACCCGCCGCCGCGCACCGGGTTCATCGACCGGTGCCTGGTGGCCGCGTACGACGCCGAGATCGACCCGCTGCTGTGCCTGACCAAGGGCGACCTCGCGGGCCCCGAGGCGGTGCTGGACTACTACGCCGAGCTGGACCTGCCCTACGTGCTGTGCCGGCCGGACGAGCCGCTGGACGCCCTCGTCGAGCAGCTGCGCGGGCGGGTGTCGGTCATGATCGGCCACTCCGGGGTGGGCAAGTCCACGCTCGTGAACCGGCTGGTCCCGGGGACCGACCGGGCGGTCGGCTCGGTCAGCGCGGTCGGCAAGGGGCGGCACACCTCCACCAGTGCGCTCGCCCTGCGGCTGCCGAACGACCTGGGCTGGATCATCGACACGCCCGGCGTGCGCTCCTTCGGGCTGGCCCACGTGTCGGCCGACAGCCTCCTGCACGGCTTCCCCGACCTGGTCGAGGCCTCCACCCGCTGCTCGCCCAACTGCGACCACACGGGCGCGGGCGGCGACTGCGGCCTGGACAAGCTCATCGCCGAGGGCGGGGCCGACCCCCGCCGGCTGGCCTCGTTCCGCCGGTTGCTCGCGTCCAAGGAGGGCGCGGCCACCGAGACGTCAGACGACGACGGGTCCGCCTGAGCGCCAGTAGACGTTGTTGTCCCGGGACAGCAGGCCGGCGTCGACCAGGTAGCGGCGAAGGGCCGCGTGGTCGTCGTGCCAGGCGCGCAGGATCGCGTCGACCTCGCGCTCGGGGTACCGGACCCCGGGCTCGAACGACGAGGCGATGTGCTCCAGCACGACCATGCGCTTGCCGTGCGCGGCCGGGATCTGGGTCAGCCGCCCGTCGGCGATGAAGGTGCGCAGGACGAGGTCGCGGTGCCGGTCCGGGTCCAGCTGGGGCTGCGGGCCGGCCTGGACCGCGGCGGTGCGCACCGCGTCCTTGAAGGCGTCCCGCGCGGCGGCCAGCTGTCCGTCCTCCACCACGAGCAGGCCGCCCTGCTGCAGGCGGCGGATGGCCGGCTCGACCAGCCGGGCGGGCATCCCGGTGGCCGCCTCGACGGCCGAGGGCGTGCGCGCGCCGAGCACGACGGCGGCGAAGACATCGAGACGGTCGGACTCGGCGAGCAGGCCGCACAGGGCTGTGGGAGTCACAAACGGCGACAGTACTGCCAGAAGTTGGCGATCGTCGGCTAAGTTTCCGCGCATGGCGCGCTACGCGGATGATCTGGCCCTTGCACACCTTCTTGCCGACACCGCGGACGCGATCGCCGTGCCGCGCTTCCGCGCGCAGGACCTGCACGTGACCGAGAAGCCGGACCTGACGCCGGTCACCGACGCCGACACGGCGGTGGAGAAGGCGCTGCGGGCCACCCTGGGCCGGGCCCGGCCGCGCGACGGGGTGCTCGGCGAGGAGTACGGCGCGACCGAGGCCGCCGCCGGCCCCGGCAGCCGCCAGTGGGTCATCGACCCGATCGACGGGACGAAGAACTTCGTGCGCGGCGTGCCGATCTGGGCCACGCTCATCGCGCTCATGGAGGGCGACCAGCCGGTCGTCGGCCTGGTGTCGGCGCCCGCGCTCGGGCGGCGCTGGTGGGGCGCCCTCGGCCACGGGGCGTACGCCGGGCGCCACACGGCGGCGGCCACCCCCATCCGGGTGTCGGGCGTCAACCGGCTCGCCGACGCGTCGTTCTGCTACTCCTCGCTCGGCGGCTGGGAGGAGGCCGGCCGGCTGGGCGCCATCCTGGACATCAGCCGCCGGACGTGGCGACAGCGGGCGTACGGGGACTTCTACGGCTACATGCTGCTGGCCGAGGGCGCCGTGGACATCATGATCGAGCCCGAGCTGTCCCTGTGGGACCTGGCCGCCCTGGTGCCGATCGTGACCGAGGCCGGCGGCACCTTCACCGACCTGCAGGGCCAGCCCGGCCCGGGCGGCGGCAGCGCGGTGGCCACGAACGGCCACCTGCACGAGGACGTGCTCACCCGTTTGGGCAATACCCGACTGTCCGGTTTGTCCGGCTGAACCGAATGGTCCGTATGCTGAGCCCGTCCGCGGGGTCTATCCTGCCCGGGTGGCATCTTGGAGTTGGCTGTTCCTCGGCGCGATGATCGCCGCCTACGGCGTCGCCAACCTGCTGCAATCCATGGCCGCCGCACGCACCGATCTGCACCATGGCTTCCAGCCGATGCTGCTGCTGCGGCTGGGTCGCCACAAGTCGTACCTCGTCGGCGTGGGCTGTCAGTGCGCCGGTTTTCTCCTGGCCTTCTTCGCCCGACGCGACCTGCCGTTGTTCCTCGTGCAGTCCGCCATGGCGGCCGGCCTGGGCGTGACCACCCTGCTGGGCGTGCTGATCCTCAAGTGGAAGCTGCCGCGCACCGAGATCGCCCTGCTGCTGGCGCTGACCGTGGGCATCGCCGCCCTGGTGATGGCGGCCAAGCCGGCCCCGTCCCGCCAGCTCGGCACCGGCGGGGTGATCGCGCTGGTCGGCGTCCTCGTCGCGCTGGCCGTGCTCGGCTTCTTCGCCGGCCGGCTGCACGGCGCGCCGGGCTCGGTCGTGCTGGGCTCCCTGTCGGGCGTGGCCTTCGGGGCCGCGGCGGTGGCCTCGCGCCCACTCGCCTCGGCGGACTCGTTCGCGCATTTCTTGGCGGACCCGCTGTCGTACCTCCTCATCGCCCACTCGCTGGTCGGCCAGCTCCTGCTCGGCCTGGCGATGCAGCGGGGCTCGACGACGGCGGCGGTGGCCGCCATGGACGCCGCGGGCGCGGTGCCGGCCGCGCTGGTCGGACTGCTCTTCCTGGGCGACGGCGTGTGGCCCCACCGCGAGTGGCTGGTGGCGATCGGCTTCGTGGTGACGCTGGCCGGGGTGATCGGGCTGAGCTTCTACGCGGAGCCCCAGCACCACCACAAGATCGCGCCCGAGGCCGAGCGCTCGCCCGCGGGGCTGGCCTTCAGCGGCACGCAGCAGCGCGCCGCCGACCACTGAATCCAGCCCGTCCTTTTTGCCACCTTCCAGGGCATAAATCCGAGATGTCGCGGCGCGGAGCGCCCGATATGTCAAAAAGGCCCGCCTTGGCTACGTTGAGTGTTCAAATAAACACTCGCTGTCGTCCAAATGGAGGACCCGTCCGGCAACTCGGAGGACCCTAGCCGCACCCCGGTTCCTGTTCAGACTCCGGCCCGCTGACCGATCAGGGAGATCGCAGCAGTCCGATCGTGAGCGGGAAGGAGGCGGGCGGCGTGCTGAAGAGCAAGCTCAGCGCCTGGTTCGCGGTCTGGATGGCCCTGCTCACGGTGGCCTTCTACCGCTGGCCGGACATGCACATGCTCTGGTGGGGCGCGATCGGCCTGTCCAGCACGACCGGCGTGGTCGTCGGCGTCCTCGTCCACCGGCCCAACCGCCGATGGCCGTGGTTCCTGCTCGCCACCGCGCTCGCCTGCTTCGGGCTCGGGGACTTCCTGTACAACGTGCAGACCGACGTGTTCGGGCTGACCAACCCGTTCCCGTCCTTCCCCGACGGGTTGTACCTGGCGATGTACCCCCTCGTCGCCGGCGGCCTGCTCGGGTTCATCCGGTCGCGGACCGGGCGCGCCAACCGCGACAGCCTGATCGACGCGGCGACGCTGACCATAGGCGTGGCGCTGCTGTCGTGGATCTTCCTGATCGACCCGTACGTGCGCAACACCGAGCTGACGCTGTGGCAGAAGATGGTGTCGATCGGGTACCCGCTCGGCGACGTGCTGACCCTGGCCGTCTTCGCCCGGCTGCTGACCGGCGGCGTGCGGCGCACCGGGTCGATCAACCTGCTCGGGCTCGGCACCGCCGGGTTGCTCATCGCCGACGTCATCTACGGGCTCATCCAGCTCAACGGCGACTGGCACGTCGGCGGGCCGACCGACCTCGGCTGGGTGGTCTGCTACGGGGCCTGGGCGGCCGCCGCGCTGCACCCGTCCATGCGCGAGCTGACCGAGCCGACCCGCTCGGCCGACACCGACCTCGGCGTGCGCCGCATCGCGCTGCTCGGCGCCGCATCGCTGATCGCACCCGGCCTCACGCTGGTCGAGGCGAGCCTCGGCACGGTGCGCGACGCCGCCGTCATCGCGGTCTCCTCCGGCGTCATGTTCGTGCTCGTGCTGACCCGCCTGGCCGGCGTCATGGGCGTGCACCGGCAGTCCCTCGCCCGCGAGCGGGAGCTGCGCGAGGCCACCACCACGCTGGTGTCCGCGGCCGACCCGGCCGAGGCGCTGTCCGCGGTGCGCACGGCGCTGGACCGGCTGCTGCCGGCCGACACCCCGCACATCATCGCCGTGGTCCGCGTCGACGCCGAGGCCGAGCTGCCCGCCCCAGGCCTGGTGCGCGTCTCCGGGCTGACCCCGGACGTGCGGGCCGTGCTGCGCGAGTTCAGCTCCACGCTGCGCCACCCGCTCGGCGTGACCAGCGACATGCTGTACCTCGCCGCGCCCACCGAGGCCCTGCAGGCCCTCCAGCCGACCTTCGAGGTGCTGGCGTCCCAGGCCGCGATGGCGCTGGAGCGGATCACGCTGACCGCCGAGGTGAACCGGCGCAACAGCGAGGCCTACTTCCGTACCCTCATCCACAACACGTCCGACGTGATCCTCATCGTCGACGACAACGACGTCATCCAGTACGCGAGCCCGTCGGCCGGCCCGGTCTTCGGCGACGAGCGCATCGCCGGCTACGAGCTGTGGGAGTTCATCGCCCACGACGAGCGGCCCCGCCTGGCCGAGCTGCTCGGGCAGGTGCGGGCCGGGCTGCACGGCCACGACGTCATCGACGTGCGGGCCGAGCGGGTCGACGGCGCCGCGATGGTGGTCGAGGCCGACTGCCGCGACCTGCGTGACGACACCACCGTCGGCGGCCTGGTGCTCACCGTGCGCGACGTGACCGAGCGCCGGCGCATGGAGGAGCAGCTCATCCGGCAGGCGTTCCACGACGCCCTGACCGGCCTGGCCAACCGGGTGCTGTTCCAGGACCGGGTCGAGCAGGCGGTGGTCCGGGCCGAGCGGCACGGCAGCCTCGTCGGCGTCCTCTTCATCGACCTGGACGACTTCAAGATCGTCAACGACACGCTCGGCCACGCGGTCGGCGACGAGCTGCTGCAGTCGGTGGCCCGCCGGATCACCGGGGAGCTGCGCCCGTCCGACACCGTGGCCCGCCTCGGCGGCGACGAGTTCGCCGCGCTCATCGAGGCGGACTCGGTGAGCGACCTGGAGCTGGCCGCCGAGCGGATCACGCTCGCGCTCGCCGAGCCCTTCACCGTGGCCGGCGACTCGGTCAACGGCATCAGCAGCATCGGCCTGTCCACCACGGTCGACGCGAGCTCGGCCGAGCAGCTCATGCGCCAGGCCGACCTGGCGCTGTACGTGGCCAAGGGCGCCGGCAAGGGGCGCTGGCGGCGGTACCAGTCGGATCTGCACACGGCCGTGCTGGAGCGCCTCGAGCTGCGCGCCGCGCTCGACCAAGCGGTCAAGGACCACCAGTTCGTGCTGCAGTACCAGCCGATCGTGGATCTGGAGACCGGCGTGCCGCTGGGCTTCGAGGCGCTCGTGCGCTGGAACCACCCGACCCGGGGCATGATCGCGCCCGGTCACTTCATCGAGGTGGCCGAGGAGAGCGGGCTCATCGTGCCGATGGGGCGCATGGTGCTGCAGCAGGCGCTGAGCACCGCGGGGCGCTGGCAGCGCTCGACCGCGCAAGGCGCGCTGCGGTACATGAGCGTGAACGTCTCGGCGAGGCAGTTCCGCACGCCCGGCTTCGTCGAGGAGGTGCGCCAGATGCTGCACACCTCGGGCGTGGAGCCCGGCACGCTGCTGCTGGAGATCACCGAGAGCCTGCTGCTGCGCAACGACGACCAGGTCCGGGCCGACCTCGACGCGCTGCGCGCGATGGGCATCCGGCTGGCCATCGACGACTTCGGCACCGGCTACTCGTCGCTGTCGTACCTGCAGCACATGCCGATCGACGTGCTCAAGATCGACAAGTCCTTCATCGACGACATGTTGTCCTCCACCCAGCAGCGGGCGGTCGTCACCGCGATCGTCCAGCTGGCCCAGACCTTCAACCTCTCGGTCGTGGCCGAGGGCGTCGAGGAGGCCGGCCAGCGCGAGGCGCTGCAGGAGATCGGCTGCCCCTACGGCCAGGGCTACCTCTTCGCCCGGCCGCTGTCCGAGCCCGACGCGTTCGCGCTCATCCCGAAGACCGCGCCATTCGCCGCGATGGCGTAGCTCGCCCGGTGATCCCGGCGAGACAACCCGGAACGTCCGTTACCAAGGAAGGTACTACCGCATGACTGTCCACCCGCTGCACAGCACCAAGGGTGCCTACGTTCGTCGCGACGGACGCTGGGACGACCTCGAGCGCCTGCGCGCGACCAGCCCGATGTACGACGCCGTGATCGAGGAGATCAACGGCCGCCGGATCCGGGTGGGCAGTCACTGGCTGACCGACTGGGCCTCCTGCAACTACCTCGGCTTCGACCTGGAGCCGGAGATCATGGACGCGGTCGACCCGTACATCCGCACCTGGGGCACGCACCCGAGCTGGTCGCGGCTGCTGGGCAACGCCAAGCCGTACATCGAGATCGAGGAGCGCCTGACCGAGCTGCTCGGCGCGCCGGACACCCTGCTGCTGCCCACCATCACGCACATCCACATGTCGGTGATCCCGATCCTGGCCGGCGACGGGCACATCTTCCTGGACTCGCAGTCGCACAAGACCATCTACGACGGCTGCATGTACGCCAAGGGCCTCGGCGCCACGGTCCAGCGCTTCCGGGCGAACGACCCCGAGCACCTGGCCGAGCTGCTGGCCCAGGCCCCGGTCGGCAAGGCGAAGCTGGTCGCGATGGACGGCGTGAACTCCATGACGGGCCTCGCGCCAGATCTGGCGGCGTTCGCGGCGGTCTGCCGGCAGTACGACGCCCTCCTCTACGTCGACGAGGCGCACGGCTTCGGCGTCATCGGCGAGCGGCGGCCCGACGAGACCTCGCCCTACGGCTCGCGGGGCAACGCGATCGTGAAGTACGCCGGCGAGACCTACGACAACATCGTGCTGGTCGGCGGCTTCTCCAAGTCGTACTCCTCATTGATGGCCTTCCTGGCCCTGCCGACCTGGCTGAAGAACCACCTGAAGGTCGCCGCCCCGCCGTACCTCTACTCCGGCCCGTCCCCGACCGCCTCGCTGGCCACCGTCATGGCCGGCCTGGACCTCAACGAGAAGCGCGGCGACGAGATCCGCGCCGACCTGTACCGCAAGACCGTGCGGGTGCTCGACCACGTGCGCGCCCTCGGCCTGCACACGCCGAACACGGGCACCACGCCGATCATCGAGCTGCCGCTGGCCCCGGGCCAGGACATCGCCCAGGTCGGGCAGTTCCTGTGGGACCGCGAGACCTACGTGACGCTGGCCGCCTACCCGCTCGTCCCGCGGGACCAGGTCGGCTTCCGCATCCAGGTCACCGCGGCCAACACCGACGAGGAGATCGACCAGCTCAACGCCGTCCTGTCCGACCTCGCCGGCGCGGACCGACTCCGGGACGCGGCTTGAGGCACGGCTTCGAGGCCAGGCATCGCGCCCCGCGCGCGCTTCCGGGCCTGCTCATCCCCCTCCGCAGCCGGGACTTCCGCCTGCTGTGGACGGGGATGAGCACCTCGCTGATCGGCGACGGGATCCTGCTCGTCGCGCTGGCCTGGCAGGTGTACGCGCTGTCGGGCGCCCCGGCGGCGATGTCCGTCGTCGGGTTCGCCCTGTCGCTGCCCCAGGTCGCCACCCTGCTCTTCGGCGGGGTCATCAGCGACCGGTTCGACCGGCGGAAGATCATGCTCGGCACCGACCTGGTGCGGGGCGCGGTGCTGGCCGCGCTCACGGTGCTCAGCCTCACCGGCGTGGTGCAGGTGTGGCACATCGTGGCGCTGGTCGCGGTCTACGGGGCGGCGTCGGGCTTCTTCGGCCCGGCGTTCGACTCGCTCGTGCCGACCCTGGTCGAGAACGAGGAGCTGGTCCAGGCCAACGCCCTGGACCAGTTCGTCCGCCCGGCCGCGCTGCAGATGGCGGGGCCGTCGCTGGGCGGCCTGCTCATCGCGCTGGGCGGCTCCGGCCTGACCTTCGCGGTGGACGCGGTCACGTTCACGGTCTCGGCCACCTGCCTCTTCCTCATGCGGGCGCGGACGGCCGCCGGTCCGGACACGTCCGACATGTCCGAGAGCTCGGTTTGGGAGGAGTTCAAGGAGGGCATGAACTACGTGCGCGGCAACGTGTGGCTGTGGGGCACGTTCGTCGCGGCGACGTTCGCCTACCTGCTGTTCATCGGCCCGACCGAGGTCCTCCTGCCGTTCGTGGTGAAGAACGAGCTGCACGGCTCGGCCGGCGACCTGGGCCTGGTGCTCGCCAGCGGCGGCATCGGGGCGATCGCCGCCGCGCTCATCGTGGGGCAGCGCGGGGTACCACGGGAGTACATGCGCTTCATCTACATCACCTGGACGCTCGCCACGCTCGCCGTCGCGGGCTACGGCATGGCCACCGCGACGTGGCACCTGGCCGTGGCGTGCGCGCTGGTGAACGGCCTGGAGGCGGCCGGCACGATCGCCTGGGCGACCGCGAAGCAGCGGCTCGTGCCCGAGGAGCTCATGGGCCGCGTCTCATCGGTGGACTGGTTCATCTCCATCGCGTTGGTACCGCTGAGCTACGCCATGGCCGCCCCCGTCGCGAACGCGATCGGCGTCCAGAACACGCTCGTCGGCGCCGGTGTCCTCGGCGCCGCGGTGACCTTCGCGTTCTTGTACCTGCCGGGCATGCGCTCGCCGAAGCAGTTGGTGGTGACGACATGAGCGGTCCGGAGCGAAGCGGCGCCTGGTCTGGGTCGCTCAGTGCGGAGCCTCAGCGAGCCAGACCAGGCGCTGGGGCCGCTCACAATGAACACAGCTCTGGCTCATGCGGCCGGAGCGAAGCGGAGGCCGTATGAGCGACGTGGTCGCGATGGTGGATCGCCTGGGGCGGGCGTTCCTCGAGAAGGACCTGGAGGAGGCGCTCGCCTGCTTCGTGCCCGAGGACGACATCACGTACGTCGGGTCCGAGGCGGGCGAGTCGGCCCACGGCCGGGCGGCCGTGCGGGAGCTCCTGACGGATCTGTTCGCGCGGCCGGCGGCCTACTCCTGGCAGACCACCTCGGCCACCGTGCACAGCCTGCCCGGAGCCGCGTTCGTGATCGCGGAGGCGGACGGGGCCGAGCACGGCCCGGACGGGGCGGTGGAGCCGTTCCCGTACCGCATCACGGGCCTGCTCTCCCGCCGCTCGTCGGGCGCCTGGCTCTGGCGGGCGGTCCAGGGCTCGGAACCCTCTTGAACCGGACCCCTCAGCGGCCCAGGTCCGCGCAGCCCGACTCGTCCGGCAGGAGCGGGCGGAACTCCACGGCCCAGCGGGTGCCGCCCGAGAGCCACGGCGTTCTCGCGTTCGCCGAATTCGCCGCCGACAGTACCGGTGACGCCTCCACCGCCAGGCAGTTGACGCCGGTGCGGTCGGGCACGGGGTCGCCGGGCAGGGCGGACGCGGAGGGCCACTCGACCGCCGGCGGGTCGGAGGGCAGACCGTCGGCGGAGGGCTGCCACGGCGTCGCCACCGCGGCGATGCGGGCCGGCTCGTAGGGGACGGCCTCGCCGACCGAGTTCCGGCCGAGGGTCTTGGGCAGGTCGCGCAGATCTTCGACGTACTGCCGCATCCTCTCCCGGGCGGCGCGCTGGTCCGCCGTCATCCCGTCCCCGGCCGAGTCGATGCCCATCGCGGGCACGTCCGTGGTCGCGGCGCCCGACGCGGTGCGCACGGTGATGTGCGTGGTCGGGGCGTCGGCCACGTTGGTGGGCACGCCCATGTCCTCGCCCCGGCCGACGCCCGCCGCCAGGCCGCGCTGGGCGAGCCGGCGCACGTCGGCGGCGGAGATGCGGCGGACCTGGATGTTGGGCAGGGCAGGGCCGGGGTAGAGGCCCGGCACCGGGCCGATGGTGACGACCCGGCCGTCGCCGTACACGCTGATCTCGGGCAGCTGCGTCACTGCCGCCGACACGGGCGCGAACCCGCCGCCGGTGAGCACCCGCACGACAAGGTCGCCAGGGGCGTAGGACGCGGCGGAGCCGGCGGAGTCGGCGGCACTTCCGGCGGCGGCGCATCCGGAGGCGGCCAGCAGCACGGCGGGGACCAGTCGCAACAGCTTCATGCCCGGTTGGACGCAAGGGACCTCCGAAGGGTTCCCAGCCTACTAACAGTGTTAGTTTTATGGCATGCGAACCGTGTACTTTGCCGCCGCCCGGCGCACCCCGATCGGGAAGCTGCGTGGCGCGCTCGCCCACGTGCGCCCCGACGACCTCGCGGCGGCCGTGGTCAGGGAGCTGGTGGCCGGGATCGACCCGGCGCGCGTGGACGAGGTGTACTGGGGCGCGGCCAACCAGGCCGGCGAGGACAACCGCAACGTCGCGCGGATGGCGGTACTGCTGGCCGGTCTCCCCGACAGCGTGCCCGGCGCCACCGTCAACCGGCTGTGCGCCTCCGGCCTGGAGGCGGTCACCATCGCCGCCCGCACGATCGCCGCAGGCGAGGCCGACGTCGTGGTCGCCGGCGGGTCGGAGTCGATGAGCCGGGCCCCGTTCGTGCTCCCCCGCCCCGACGACGCGCTGCCCAACGCGATGGCCATCGCCGACACCCGCCTCGGATGGCGCCTGATCAACCCCGCCATGCGCGAGCTGCACGGGCTGCTGAGCATGGGCGAGACGGCCGAGGAGGTGGCGGCGCGGTACGGCGTCACGCGCGAGCGGCAGGACGAGTTCGCGCTGCGCAGCCACCGCAACGCCGGCCGGGCGACGAGGGACGGGCACTTCGCGGCCGAGCTGCTGCCGATCGAGGGCGTCGCCGCCGACGAGGGCATCCGGGCCGACACCAGCCTCGAGAAGCTGGCCAAGCTGAAGCCGGTGTTCCGCGAGGGCGGGACGGTGACCGCGGGCAACTCCTCGCCGCTCAACGACGGCGCCGCCGGGCTGCTGCTGGTCAGCGAGGACGCGCTGCGCGAGTTCGGGCTCGAGCCGCTCGGGCGCTACGTCGCCGGCGCCTCGGCCGGCGTGCACCCCGACGTGATGGGGATCGGGCCGGTCCCGGCCACCCGCAAGGCGCTGGCCCGGGCCGGGTGGAAGGTCGGCGACGTGCAGCAGGCCGAGCTCAACGAGGCCTTCGCGGCCCAGGTCCTGGCCAGCGCCGAGCAGCTCGGGCTGGACCCGGAGATGATCAACCCCGACGGCGGCGCGATCGCCATCGGGCACCCGCTGGGCTGCTCGGGGGCGCGAATCCTGACCACGCTGCTGCACCGGATGCGCCGCACCGGGGACAGCCGGGGGTTGGCGACCATGTGCGTCGGGGTGGGGCAGGGTTCCGCGGTACTGGTGGAAAGGTGACGAACATGCGATTCGAGGGCAGGACCGCCGTGGTGACCGGCGCCGCGCAGGGCATCGGGGCGGCCACCGCCGAGCTGCTGCGCGCGCAGGGTGCGAACGTGGTGGCGCTGGACCTGAAGGCCGGCGACGGGGTCGTGGCCTGCGACGTGACCGACAAGGCGCAGGTCGACGAGGTGTTCGCCGGCATCGGCCGGATCGACATCCTCGTCAACAACGCCGGGATCACCCGGGACAAC
Source organism: Dactylosporangium salmoneum (assembly GCF_039532525.1). Taxonomy (NCBI): domain Bacteria; kingdom Bacillati; phylum Actinomycetota; class Actinomycetes; order Micromonosporales; family Micromonosporaceae; genus Dactylosporangium; species Dactylosporangium salmoneum. Next base: position 106,081 of record NZ_BAAARV010000025.1, on the reverse strand, counting down.
CTGCTGTTCAAGATGCCGTACGACGAGTGGACCGCCGTGCTGCAGACGAACCTGACGAGCATGTTCCTGTGCTGTCAGGCGGCGCAGCGGTACATGGTGAAGGCCCGCTACGGCCGCATCGTGAACCTCAGCAGCCGTTCGGCGCTGGGCGCCCGCGGCCAGGCCAACTACGCCGCCGCGAAGGCCGGCGTGCAGGGGCTCACCGCGACCCTGGCGATCGAGCTCGGGCCGTACGACATCACGGTCAACGCCGTCGCGCCGGGCTACATCGCGACCGCGATGACCGCCGCGACGGCCGAACGCGTCGGCAGCTCGCCCGAGGAGCACCAGGCGCTGGCCGCCGAGCGCACGCCGCTGCGCCGGGTCGGCCGGCCCGAGGAGGTCGCCGCCGTCATCGCCTTCCTGGCCAGCGACGAGGCCTCCTACGTGTCCGGCCAGACCCTGTACGTCAACGGCGGCGCCCGCTAGTTCCCGCCGCTACTTGAGGACCAGGTCGATCTCGGCGACGTCGCCGGCCTGGCGGTCCTTGTGATCGCCGAGGTCGACCAGGCGCAGCTTGTACGTGCCCAGCAGGTCCGCCTTCACCTGGAACGCGAGGGGGTCGCCGACCGCGACCTGCCCGCCGGAGAGCGCCTCGTTCGGCGCGGTGAGCGGCCCGAGCTCGCTGCCGTCGGGGGCGCCGAGCCGGAAGTGCTCCTGCCCGATGTACTCGGAGCTGTTGCCGGTGTACTGGATGTCGACCTTGCACATGACCACCCGGTAGCCCTTCTTCGCCTGACCGTTGTAGTCGAAGAAGCCGCCGCGCAGGTCGCAGCTGGTGAAGGTGGCCGTCACGGCGTGCACGGTGGCCTTCTTGTCCTTGAGCAGGTTGACCGGCTCGTAGGCGTTGACCGGGCTGCCGTCGAGCGGGATCGTGGGCTGCTCCACGTCGCCGTCGCCGAAGATGAACTGGCCGGTGGCGATGCTGGCGTTCAGCGGGTCGTAGATCGAGAAGTCCAGGTTGTAGTTGCTCTTCTGGCCGGCCGCGACGGTCGAGGTCTCCCGCAGCGAGCCGGTGTACTGCTGCCCGCCGACCGAGAAGACGATCGGGAGGTACGGCGACGAGTTGGACGTGCCGAGGTTCTCCACCACGATCTCGGCCGAGAGCTTGTGCTGCGAAGCGTCGGCGTCGTACGTCATCTTGTTGACGGTGATCTTGTACTGGGCGTACCAGACCGACTTGCCCACCTGGACGCTCTGCTGCTTGGCGCCGGGCTTGGCGTCCTTGGTGCTGGCCGCCTGACCGCCGGAGCCGGCGCCGGCGGTGCTGCCCGACCCGCCGCCGCCGTGGGTGTTACTGCCGTTGCCGCCGCCGCTGCCGCGATTGGCGGTCGAGTCGGTCGACTTGTCGTCGCTGACCGCGCGGTAGGCCACCACGCCGCCGACGCCGAGCAGCAGCACGAGCACGGCGACGATGCCGACCAGCAGGCCCAGCCTGCCGCCGGAGCCGCCCGTGCGGGCCGGGACGGGCGCAGCGCCGTACGGGGCCGGTGGGGCCGCCCCGAAGACGGCCGTGCCGTTCGGCGGCCCGCCCGGGACCGGCGGCGGCTGCGGCGTGGCCGCGGACTGGAACCCGGCCGGCGACATCGGGGCCGTCGGGCCGCCCGAGACGGGCGGGGACTGCGGCGTGGCCGCGGACTGGAACCCGACCGGCGACATCGGGGCCGTCGGGCCGCCCGGGACGAGCGGGACCGAGGAGACCGGCGCCGGCGGGCCGGACGCGGGCATGCCGGACACCGGCATGCCGACCGGGCCCGAGACGGGCGCGTTGGGCGGTGGAATGGGCACGCCACCGGGTGCGATGACCGGCGGCCGGGGCGGCGGCGGAGTGGCCGCGAACGACGCCGGGCGGGCCGGCATCGCGGCCAGCACGCTGCCCAGCGCCACCACCAGCTCGGGCTGCTCGATGAGGGTCGGCGCGACCCCGAGCCGCTGGTGCAGCAGGGTGCTGACCAGTGGGATCCGGCTCGACCCGCCGACCAGGAACAGCCCGCCGATCTGATCGGAGCGCACGCCGGCGCGCTGCAGCGTGCTCGCCGTCAGGTCCACGGTGCGCTGCAGGTAGGAGCGGGACAGCTGCTCGAACTCGGGCCGCGTGACGTGCACGTCGGTCTCGAACAGCGGCAGGTGCACGCTCGCGGTGGAGCTGCGCGAGAGCTGTTCCTTGGCCGCGCGCACGTCCTCGCGCAGCAGGTGGTGGCGGCGCCGGTCGGCGTCGTCGGCCGGCTCGACGAGCTGCCGCCAGCGCTGCGGGTCGCTCGGCGCGATCGTCTGGCCGAGGTGGCCGATGATGGCCGCGTCCAGGTCGACGCCGCCCACGTCGGGCAGGCCGTCGCTGGCCAGCACGTCCCAGCCGCCGTCGGGCCGGCGGCGCAGCACCGTGGTGTCGAACGTGCCGCCGCCGAAGTCGTACACCACGAGGACCTGGCCGGGGACGATGTTGCGGCCGAGGACCGTGGTGAAGTAGGCGGCCGCCGCGATCGGCTCGGGCACCAGGATCGGCGACGGCATGCCCGCCCGCGACGCCGCGTCGGCGAGGACCGAGCGGCGATGCGTCGCCCAGTTCGCCGGGTAGGTCAGCACGGTGCGCACCGGCATGATGCCGAGCACCCGCGAGGCCTCGTCGGCGGTGCGCCGCAGCAGCGCCGCCAGCAGGTCGGAGACGGCGTACTCCCGGTTGCCCAGCAGCACCGTGCCGTCGTCGACCCGGCGCTTCGGGTTGGGCTCGTAGCGGGACGGATCGAGCCGCGCGGAGCGCTCGGCATCCCTGCCGACGAGCAGGTGCCCGTCGACCTCGGCGTAGACCGACGACGGCAGCAGGAAGCTGGCGTCGAACAGCAGCGGCTGGCTGCGACCGTCGGCGGCGGTCAGTGCGGCGACCGTGTGCGTGGTGCCAAGGTCGACGCCCAGCTGCGACTCGATATGCCTCGTCACGCCGACACGGTAGCGCTTCTTATCAACGTCGGCCGTTGGCGCCCGCCTTTACCTCCTCTTCCGTCCGAACGATGGGGGTGTCGACCAGATGTTCGGCCAGGAACCAGGCCTCCAGTTCGCCGGTGCGGATGACCTCGGAGACCAGCATGTCGTTGCTGCCGTCGTCGCCGAGTTCCTCCACCCGCGCGGCGGCGTCGTGCGCGTCGGACAGGATCATCTCGTGGGCCTCCAGGAGGCGGGAGAGCATCGCCGGTACCTCCTCGGCCCCGTCCGGCGGCCGGGGCACCCTGGTCAGCTCGGCCACGTGCCGCGGATCCCCGACCGCGATCCCGCCGAGCGTCTGCACCCGCTCGGCCAGGGCGTCGACCAGCTCGAGCTGCTCGCCCGCGTGCTTGTCCAGCAGCAGGTGGAGCTGGTAGAAGGTCGGCCCCCGCATCAGCCAGTGGTGCTTCTTGTACAGCGCATAGAGGATCTGCGTGTCGGCGAGGACCTGGTTGAGGCGCTCACAGGAGTACATCCGGGCGTCGTAGGACAGCGCGACCGGGAACTGCCGGATCTGCCCGAACCGCTGGATCTCGTGGCCCTGCTGGTGCAGCCACGGCTGGCTGCCCTGCGTCTGCTTCTTCTTCGCTGGCATGCGCGGCCACTGCCCATCCGGTGCCGCTCGACCCTCACCCACGGCGGTGACTCACGCACCGGGTCGCGCACCATTGATCGGCTATGCTGTCCCGCCTGGCAGATGCCACAGGAGCGCGCCCGCCATAGGGTGAACGGGATAGGTAAGCTGCGATCCCGACAAGGATTGAGCGGCTCGAGCTACGGGGGTGCCGGCCAGATGACTCAAGCGCCCGTCTCCGCGCGCGGCGAGGAGTCCCAGCCCCGGCTGCGGCGCCGGCCCGGGTACGTCGGCGGCGTACACATCGGGCGGCTCGTCCTGATCGAGGCCGTGCTGGTGGTCATCGCGGCCATGCTGCCCCGCGGGCCGATCGTCGCCGGGATCACCGCCTTCGCCGGCGTCCTCGTCATCGTCGTGTTCCTGCTGCGCGCCCGCGGCCGGTGGTGGCTGGAGCGGCGCGCCCTGGTCCGCGAGCACAACCGGCGCCGCCGGGCCGGCCCCGATCCGACCCCGGAGCGGGACCGCCGGATGGTGATGCTGCGCACGCTCGCCCCCGGACTGCTCGTGCAGGACGTCGCCGGGCCCACCGCCGACGGGCCGAAGATCGGCGTGGGGTGCGACGCGGCCGGCTGGTTCGCCGCGGCGGTCCTCGGCGCCGAGACGTCCATGCGGGGCGATGCCGAGCCGGGGGTACCACTGGATCTCCTCGCCCGCGTGCTGGACGAGGCCGAGCACCCCGGCGCGATCGTGCAGGTCACCACGGTGAGCGTGCCGGCGCCGTGGCAGCAGGTCGACAACGCCCAGTTCGCCGCCCGCTCCTACCGCGAGCTGCAGCAGCTGCAGGCCGCTCCCCCGCTGCCGGCCGAGCGCACCACGTGGGTCGCCGTGCGGCTCGAGGCGCGCTCGCGGGCCGAGGCCGGGATGGCCGGCAGCTACGACGCCGAGCACGCGCCGGCGCTGGTCGGCTCGCTCATCCGCAAGGTCGGCCGGCTGCTGCGCGACGCGGGGGTCGAGCACCACATCCTCGACGCCGACCAGCTCACCGCCGCCCTGACCCGGGCCTGCGAGTTCGACCCGGCCGCGCCGGGCGACGGCTGGCGGCCGCACGAGGAGTGGACCGCGTGGCGCTCCGGCGAGCTGTCCCACACCGGGCTGTGGCTCAGGACCTGGCCCCACCTTCCCGACACGGCGGCGCTGCTGGAGCGGCTCATCTCGATGCCGGCCGCGTCGTCGGCGTCCTCGCTCACGCTGACCCGCGACGGCTCGGGGCTGGCGCTGCGCTGCCTGCTGCGGGTCTCGGCGACCGCGAGCAACCTGGAGCCGTCGGTGCGGGCGATCGAGGAGGCCGCCGCGGCGGCGAAGGCGGAGCTCGTGCGGCTCGATGGTGAGCACGGGCCGGCGGTGTACGCCTGCGCCCCGACCGGAGGCGGTGCCAAGTGACCCAGCCACCCCAGCAGCCGCCTCAGCAGCCGCCCTACCAGCCAGAGCCGCCGCCGGATCAGGTCGGCTACTACCGCGGTCCGGCGCACGCCCAGCAGGGTCAGCCTGGGCAGCAGGGTCAGCCTGGGCAGCAGCCGCCGCACGGGGCGCCGGCCGCCGGGCGGGCCCAGGTCGGGCGCGCGCAGGTGGGTCCGCCGCCCGGGCAGCCCGGACACGGGCAGCAGGGCCCGGCGCCGACCGTGTACGGCGGCTCCGCGCAGGCCGCGCCGCCGCCGGCCCAGCCCGCGCCCTACCAGCCGGCGCCCGCGGTGTACGGCGGCGCCGCCCAGGCCGCTCCGCCGCCCGCCCCGGCCGCTTACCAGCAGCCTTCGCAGGCCCAGGCCGCGCCGTATCAGCCGGCGGCCGCCCAGCCGGCCCACGCCCAGCCGGCCCACGCCCAGCCGGCCCACGCCCAGCCGGCCCACGCCCAGCCGGCCCACGCCCAGCCGGCCCACGCCCAGCCGGCGCACGCCCAGCCCGCGCATGCTCAGCCGGCGCAGGCGGTGCGGGGGCACACGACGACGGAGGTGCGGCCGGCGGTCGCGCATCCGCAGTTCGACCTGGAGAGCTCGCTGTCGCGGACCGCGGCGCCCAGCCTGCCGTGGCAGCAGGCGCAGGCCGCGGCGGCCGCGGTGGCGGCCCCGGCCGAGTCGGCGCAGGCCGCGCCCGAGGACCTGGCCCAGCGGCAGGACGGGCCCGGCGGCCCGCCATCGGGGGCGGCCGGGGCGGTCGCGCCGGGCAAGGTCGGGCGGCCGCTGTCGCACAGCCTGCCCCGGCTGCACGTCGACTGGCACGAGGTGAGCGCGGCCGCGCTCGGCCAGGTGCGCGGCGGCACCGGGGCGACCGGGCTGATGCTCGGCGTGGACTACCAGCGCCAGCCGGTGCCGATCCGGATCTTCCGGCCCGAGGCGACCCGCGTGACGCTGGTCGGCGGGCTCTGGGCCCAGCGGATCCTGGTGTTCCGGGCGCTGGCGCTCGGCGCCCGGGTGATCGTGATGACCGGCGACCCGCGGCCGTGGCAGGGCCTCGGCGAGTGGGCGACCGGCATGAACGACCGCCTCGCGCTGTGGAACGACCCGCGCCCGCCCTCGGCCCCGGCCAGCGCCCGTCAGCCGCTGCTCATCGTCACCGACGTGAGCCAGGTCGGCTTCGGCGCCCGGCCGGATCTCGGGCCGTGGCAGACGCAGGTGACCGTGGTCCGCAAGCTCGGCGCCGAGCACGCACACACGCTGCAGGGCTGCAGCCTGGTGATGCTGCAGAAGCTGAGCCGGCAGGAGGCGGCCGTGGCCGGGTCGGCCCTGAACCTCACCGAGAGCGGCGCCGGCCTGCTGCAGGAGATGACCCCCGAGATGCTGGCGCTCATGGGCAGCGGGGCCAACCGCTACGTGTGGCTCTCGCCGACGAGCGTCGAGCGGCAGTACCACGGGGAGCCCCAGCGCTGATCAGGACTCCTCGCGGGGCCGGTTCTTCTCGTGCAGCGCCGCCAGGACGAGCTCGTACATCGCGGCGAGGGCCTCGGCGGGAAGCTCCACGCCGTTGGCCCCGCCGGGGTTGATGCGCAGCGCGCCGCCGAGCGTGGTGTCCTCCAGCCCCGGCCAGGCGACCACGATGTCGACGAAGCGCACCGCGATCCAGTCCCGGTCGCCGACCTCGGCCTGCAGCTGCGCCTGCGACGAGAAGGCGAAGATGACCGGGCTGCCGTCCACCCGCTCGGTGCGCCACCACGGGAACTCCGGGTCGGTGATGTCGCGCGAGACGCTCGGCAGGATGCGGTCGGTGCGCACCGCCGTCCAGTACTCGTCCGGGTCGGGCGCGTCCGGCGGCGGGACGGCCGCGGCGATCTCCTCCTCGGTCGGCAGCGGCAGCAGCAGGTGGGCATCGAGCAGCGCACCCATGTAGGCGTCGCGGTCCCCGGCGCTCACCGCGCGGCGCAGCGCGTCGTCCAGCGGGGCCCACTCCGGCTCCCACGGCGGCAGCGTGCGCACCGCGTCCGGCGACAGGAACGCCTGCAGCGGCAGCCCCGGGTCGACGGCGATGCCCCAGCCGAGCCCGGCGATGGAGTGCACGAGCTCGAACAGCGGCGCGCGGCGCACGGCCGGGATCTCCGGCGGCAGCACCGCGCCCGAGGTCCACGCCAGCACGTAGGTCACGCCGCCGGCCTGGGAGGTGGCCAGCGTGACCGGCTCGCGGGCGGCGGCCGCGGCCGGGGTGATCGGGAGGTACAGCGCCTCCTCGGCCAGCGCCTTGCAGTAGGCCAGTTGGTCGCCGGTCGCGACCGCCGCGGCCATGGCCTCCTCGGCCTCGGTCGTGGGGCGCCAGTCGGCGAACCCGGGCAGCGTCACGCGATCACGCCCAGGTGCCGTCGTCCGTGACCCGGGCCGGCATCCGGCCGAGCACCAGCGTGGCGATGGCCTCCTCGATCGAGGCGCCGAGGTACCAGTCGGCGGTGTGGTCGAGCGCGAACACGCGGCCGTGCTCGTCCATCGCCAGCAGCCCGGCGTCGTCGCGCTCGGCGCCGATCGGGGTCAGCCGCGCGCCGATCAGCTCGCCCAGGTCGGCCAGGGTCGAGGCGGCGTGCAGGCCGCGCAGCGGGTCGAGCACGAAGCCGGAGCGGGCGATCTGCTCGCCGGCGCCGTCGGCGCGCACCGCAAGGCCGCCGAACTCGGCGAAGGCCGCCATGGCCGGCGGCACCACGGTGTGCTGGTGGCCGCTCGGAGAGGCGTGCGAGGCCAGGGCGAGGGCCCACATCCGGGCCCGGGCCGGGTCGGTGCGGCCGGGGGTCCAGCCGGCCTCGCGCAGCGCCGCGTCCACTTCCACGGGGAGGTTCACTGCTCGCTCACCTCGATGCCCAGCCAGTCGAGCAGGGCGGCGCAGGTGCGGCACGGGCGGGCCGGGCGGCCGTGCATCGGGTCGCCCTCCTCGCGGATGTGCACGACCGACACCCGCGCCCCCCACAGCTCGGCGCGGGCCGCCGACGGGGTCAGCGGGGCGCCCATGCGCCGCTCGGCCTCGTGCAGCCGGTCGGAGACCAGCACGGTCTCGGCACACGAGCCGGCGAAGCGCTCGCGCGACTCGACCGGCAGCTCGTGCAGGAACCGGCGGATCAGCGAGTGCAACTCGGGCGCGGTGTCGCCGCGCACCGACGTGTGCTGGAAGATGCCGTCGCCGACCAGCAGCGCCCCCGCGGTCATCGGCAGCTTGCGGCTCATGGCCGACAGCCTATCCGGCCATAGAATGCGAGGGCGTCACTGGATTCGAGCCGTTGTTTGGAGTCACCATTCGCACACTCCTTGTCTCACCGCAGCAGCGGGGCGCGTACGCCACCATCGGCGACGCGCTCGCCGCGGCCACCGATGACTCGGTGATCGCGGTGGCCCCGGGCACCTATGCGGAGGCCATCTTCGTCACCGGCAAGCGGCTGCGGCTGGTCGGCGCCGACCCCGCGGGCGGCCCGGTGACGCTGGACGCGACCGACATCCCGTATCCGGCCGTGAGCGCGCGCAACGCCACCCTCGCCATCGAGGGCTTCACGCTGCGCTCGGCCGACGCCGCGGTGGTCACCGCCCGCGGCACGCAGCTGTCGCTGTCCGGCTGCGACCTCGGCGCCCGCTTCGGCCCCGGCGTCGACCTGGCCGGCGGCTCGATCGAGATGCGCAAGTGCACGATCACCGGCGCGCAGTTCGGCATCGTGGTCGAGGACGCCGCCGGGACCATCGAGGACTGCCAGATCAGCGAGGTCGCCGAGGACGGCATCATCGTGCGCATCGGGGCCGACCCGCTGATCACCGCCACCACCGTGCGCGGCTGCGGGCGGCGCGGGGTGTACGTGTACCAGTTCGGCAAGCCGACCCTCGAGGGCTGCGAGGTGACCCAGACCGGCGACGCCGGCGTGATGGTCGCCCACCAGAGCGCGCCCACGATCCGCCGGTGCAAGGTCCACGACACGCAGGGCGTCGGCATCTCCTTCGCCCGCGGCTGCGCCGGCCTGGTCGAGGAGTGCCAGATCGAGAACACCGGCGTGCCCGCCCTGGACATCGCCGAGGGCGCCACCCCCACGGTCATCGCCGCCCGCCCCGACGCGCCGCCCCTGACCATCGGCGACGCCAGCCCGGCCGGCGGCGGCGACGCGGCCGCGGTCGAGGCGCTGCTGGCCGACCTGGACACGATGGTCGGCCTGGCCGGCGTGAAGGACGAGGTCCGCGCCCTCATCGACGAGATCCAGGTCAACGAGTGGCGCCGCAGCGCCGGCCTCTCCGTCGGCGCGATGAGCCACCACCTCGTCTTCGCCGGCGCCCCCGGCACGGGCAAGACCACCGTGGCCCGCATCTACGGCAAGCTCCTGGCCGCCCTGGGCGTCCTGCCGAAGGGCGCGTTCAAGGAGGTCTCGCGGCGCGATCTCGTCGGGCAGTACCTCGGCCACACCGCCGAGAAGACCTCGGCCGCCTTCGAGGAGGCCCGCGGCGGCGTGCTCTTCATCGACGAGGCCTACACGCTGTCCCGCTCGATGGGCTCCGGCGGGGACTTCGGCCAGGAGTCGATCGACACGCTGGTCAAGCTCATGGAGGACCACCGCCACGAGATCGCGGTCATCGCCGCCGGCTACACGGCGGAGATGGACGAGTTCATCTCGGCCAACCCCGGCCTGGCGTCCCGCTTCACCAAGACCGTGGTCTTCGAGAACTACACCCCCGAGGAGCTCGTCCGGATCGTGCGCCGCATGTGCGCCGCCGACGACTACCTGCTGGGCGACCAGGTCGAGCCCGCCCTGCTGCGCCACTTCGACCAGGTCGAGCGCGACGCCAACTTCGGCAACGCCCGCGACGCCCGCAAGCTCTTCGAGAGCGTGCGCAAGGCCCAGGCCCAGCGGCTGCGCATCCTCGGCCGCCGCCCGACCCTGGACGAGCTGCGCATCCTGGAGCAGGCCGACCTGGAGGCGGTCATCGCATGACATCTCCCTCCGCCTCCGCCCAGGAGTTCCGCGCCACCTGGTCGCAGACCTGGAAGACCCACATCAAGCCCTACCTGGCCGCCAACATCGTGGTCGCCCTGCTGAGCTGGATGATCGGCTACGTCATCGGCGGTTACGTGATGTCGGTGGTACTCCCCGTGGTCCTCGTCGGCGGCACGGTCCTGCTGCACCGGGTCGCCAGCCGCGGCCACGGCCTGCGCCTCTCCCCCACGGGCGTGGAGTTCCTCCGCCGCGACGGCAAGATCGCCCGGATGCGCTGGCCCGACGTCGGCGGCGTGGTCCTCATCAACCGCCGCACCAGCGCCGTAATCGCCCCGTGGGGCCCGGGCCGCGCGGCGGCCCAGCTGGGCGCGGACATGTTCGCGGACGCGAACAGCGGGCCGGGCATCACCGGCGTCGGCGAGCTGCTGAGCCAGTCGCAGGCCGCCCAGCAGCGCCAGGCCGGCCCGGAGTGGGTGCCGCTGGCCGAGCCGCAGGCGCTGAACATGAGCCTGGCGATGATCGACCGCGACTGGCCGAACGGCCCGATCGGCGCCTGGTTCCGCCGCTACCGCCCCGACCTGCTGCCCTAGCTCATGGTTGCGCCCGCTTCGGCAGGGTGAGGATCTCGGCCCCGTCGTCGGTGATGGCGATCGTGTGCTCGCTGTGCGCCGTCCGGCAGCCGGTCGCGCTGCGGAGCGTCCAGCCGTCGGCATCGGTGACGAGCTTGGCGGTGTCCGCCATGACCCACGGCTCCAATGCGAGCAACAGCCCGGGGCGCAGCCGGTATCCGCGACCGGGGCGCCCGGTGTTCGAGACGTGCGGGTCCTGGTGCATCGTCGATCCGACGCCATGACCCCCGAACTCGGTGTTGATCGAATACCCCGCCTCGCTGAGGACCGAGCCGATGGCGTGGGAGATGTCACCGAGGCGAACCCCCGGTCCGGCCGCGGCGATCCCCGCGCTCAGGGCGCGCTCGGTCGCGCTGATCAGCGCGACGCTCTCCGGGGGGTTCGAGTCGCCCACGATGAAGCTGATGGCGGAGTCGGCGACGACTCCGCTCTTGGAGACGGCGAGGTCGAGTGTCAGCAGGTCGCCGTCGGCGAGCGGGTAGTCGTGCGGCAGCCCGTGGAGCACGGCGTCGTTGACCGACGTGCAGATGTAGTGGCCGAAGGGCCCGCGCCCGAAGGACGGCGCGTAGTCGACGTAGCAGGACTCGCCTCCGGCCTCGACGATCATGGCCTGCGTCCACCGGTCGATGTCCAGGAGGTTCGTGCCCACCTCGCAGCGACTCCTCAACGCCTGCAATATGCCGGCGACCAGGGCACCCGCCGCCCTGGCTCGCGGCAGTTCGTCGGGGCTCAGGAACTCGATCATGCGACGCCTCACTCGTGCAACCAATAAGTATCCCGGCCATATTATCCCGGTACTAGAATCGCAGCCATGGTCAGGTTGCCGCTCACTCCCGAAGAGGTCGAACGCGGACAGCGCCTCGGCGCCCTCCTGCGCCGGGCCAGGGGACAGCGTTCGATGCTCGGCACCGCGCTGGACGCGGGCGTCTCGCCGGAGACGCTGCGGAAGATCGAGTCCGGTCGCGTGGCCACCCCAGCCTTCGCGACCATCGCCGCGATCGCCGACGTCCTCGGCCTTTCCCTCGATGCGGTGTGGTCGGAGATCAACGAGTCGGACGGCACGGGCGAGCGGCTGGCCTCGTAAGTCCCGGCCCACCGGCATCGACGGGAAGCCCTAGGCTCACTGCGCATGAGACGATCGAACGATCCGGTCGAGACGCGATGGGTGACGACCGACGACGTGCTCAACGGCGCCATCGACCTGGACAGCTATCCCCACCGGTATCTCGCCCTCGTTCCGGTCTCGACCCTGCGCAGCCCGATGGGCCGCCTGCTGGAGGCGGTCGAGCTGCTCGAGGACCGGTCGTGGGAGCTGGTCAACATCCTGGCCAAGGAGAACTTCTACGCGGTGCTCCGCCGCGCCTAGATCTGGGGGGCCTCCGCGACGCCGGGCAGGTCCACCGTCCACGGGCGGTTGTCGTGGTTGCCGTCCCAAGCCCGGTAGGTCAGGTCGGACGGGGCGGCGGTGCCGTTGACCTCGTGCAGCGCGCGGACCACCGAGCCGGCTAGGTCGCGGTACTCGCGCGTGGTCGCGGGCCACGGCAGCCGGAGGTGCCAGGACTGGCCGTAGGGGGTGGGCGGCGACCAGGACATCGCCTCCAGCAGGGCCCGGGCCTGCGGGGTGTCGTGCGGTACGCCGCCCGAGCCGTCCTCGGTCTGGCCGGACACCTCGGCGGTCAGGTGGGTGCGGGCCTGGTAGAACTGGGCGAAGCGCCACGGCCGGGCGCGGTCGTTGAGCACCAGGTAGAGGCCGTCGCCCAGGCGCTGCAGCTCCCGGACCAGGGCCGGGGTGAAGTCTTCCCAGGTCGCGGGCATCAGACGTCGTCGTCCTGGGCCACGTCGCGGGCCGCGAAGAGGTGCAGGTTCACCGTGTTGCGGCCGCGGGACAGCTGCAGGGCGGTCTCGCCCCTCCTCCACTCCATGACCGGCTGGTCGCCGGGGATGGTGCGGCCGACCGGGCCCAGGTCCTCGGTCAGCGCCCGGCCCGCGATCGCGAACGCGTCCTGGTGGAAGTCCCAGTCGTCGTCGGTCTCCTCGTCCGGCAGGGGGTCGGAGACGGGGACCGCCACCGTGCGGACGGCGCCGTTGTCGGAGACGCCCAGCGTGGCCTGGCCGGTGCCCACCGGGAGGCCCGGGTCGGCGAAGCGCATGGAGCCGATCTTGCGGGGCAGCAGCGACCAACCCAGCTCGGCGGCGATGCGGTCCGGCGGGACCTGATACAGCAGGGGGCCCGCGGCGAGCAGCCGGTGGGCCAGGCCGCGGACCTGCGTCGCGTCGAGCATGCGCATGGCGGTCGACATGGACTCCACCTTAGCCAACGGCCTGGCCGCGGATCAGCGAGGTGAGGGCCTCGTCGATGTCCCGGCCCAGGTAGCGCTCGACCTCGCCGACGGTGGCGATGCCGCGCCTCGGGTCCAGGACGATCTGCGACTTCCACTGGGGGACGCTGCCGATGGGCAGCAGGGGGCCCGCGACGTCGCCGAGCGGACCGTTGGGCAGCAGGTGGAAGGCCATCACCCGCCAGTCGCGGCCGTACCCGTACACCGGATACGTCAGCCCGCCGAACTCGGACAGGATCTGCCGCCGCACGGGGTCCAGCTCGATGCCCTGGCCGGCCGCCCACTCGTCGACCCGGGCGCTCTCGTCGCGGCCGGGCTGCCAGCCGACGGTGACCAGCAGGTCGTAGACGTCCGGCGGCAGGCGGAACTGCATCGGGGCGGGCGGCTCGAACGGGCCCGGCATGTGCGCCAGGAGCGCCTGGTGGGCCTGGCCGCACCGGTCGGCGTGGGCGCGCGGGGCGTAGTAGCCGCGCTCGGCCATCAGCTCGAGCAGCTCCGCGGGTGGGGCGACGCCGTGGTGTTCGAGGTAGTACTCCAGCGCCACCGGCCAGATCCAGTCGCCGTCGGTGCGGTAGCCCCGCGGTACCGGGGAAGCCGCCGCCGGATCGAGCGCGTCGGGGCCGGACGTCTGCGGGTCGCGGATGACCCACGCGGCGCTGCGCAGGTAGCGCAGGGCGCGATGGAAGCGGCGGTCGGGCTCGGGCAGCTCGCCCGGGACGAGGCGGCCGCCGGTCCGCTCGCCCAGCACCACGATCCGGAACGGCTGGTCGGACTCGGCGACGCTCACACCGCACCGCCCAGATCCGCGTGCTCGGCGGCCCAGGCGCGGTACCAGTCCTCGAACCACGGCCGGCCGGCGGCGAGCGGCACGATGGTGGCGACCGTCTCGCGGTAGTAGGAGGCGCGCTTGGCCGGGCGGGGGTGGGTGCGCAGGCGCTGGACGTTGCTGAGGCGGTCGGCCAGCTTCACGGCGATGGCGGCGTCCGGGGCGCCGGGCAGGGCGGCGAGGTACGCCTCCCGGTCCTCGCCCTTGGTGACCCAGCCGACCAGCTCGGCGACCCGGTCGCCGAAGCGGGCGCGGACCTCCTCCAGCGTGGTCGGGGTGTCCTCGACGACGTCGTGCAGCACCGCGGCGCGCAGGGTGTCCGGGTCGCGCTCGCCCACGCCCTCGGCGAGCACCTCCAGGGCCTCCAGCAGGTGCTCGACGTAGGGCTCGCCGGCCGGGCGGCGCTGGTCGCCGTGGCGCTCGACGGCGAAGGCGACCGCCTCGTCCAGGGCGGCGAGCGTGCCGGGATCGAGCCTCGCGGCGAGGCGTTCGCGCAGGGCCGGCCAGCCGGCCGACCCGTCAAACGTGCGCGGCACCGGCGGTTCCTCCCTGCGGGTCGAAGTACGTGGCGTCGACCGCCGGCGACGAGCCGACCAGGCGGACCGAGTTGTACCGCTCGGTCCACACGGCGGTGACGGTGTATCCGGCGTTGGTGGCGCTCAGGGTGCCCCCGTCGGGGACCACCGCCCAGCCGTTCGCGCGCAGCCAGGCGGCGATCGGGTCGAGGGTGGCCGGGACGGCGAGGTACTCGACGTCGACCTGGTAGCGCTCCTCGGCCAGCACGACGGAGGCGCGGCCGACGCGGCGGGGCTCGGGCTCGCGCACGCGGCGCACCCGCGCCCCGGGCACGGCGCCGGCGGCCGCGGCGACCTGGGCGTCGAGCCAGGCCTGGGAGTTCTCCAGCCAGCGGCCCATGGCGGCCCAGCCGGGCGGGGTCTCCTGCACCTCCGGGCGGGGCCGCACGCCGATGGGCTCGCCGCCGTCGATGTGCAGGGCGCGCCACTCGCGCCAGGTGGGCAGGGGCGAGCGGGGGGCCTCGGGGGCCGCCGCCGAGGCCTCGAAGTCGGCGATCAGCCGGCGCTCGTCGAGGGCCCGCCGGGCGGCCTCCACGTCGGCGCGCGCGGCGGCGTCGTCGGGATAGTCGCGCCCGTCGACGACGAAGACCGGCTCCAGGTCGTCGTGGGCCTCGCCCAGCCGGAACACGAAGAGCTCCGTCACGAGCTGTCCTCCAGCTGGTCCAGGGCGGCCGCCTCCTCGAAGGCGCGGCGGACGGCCTCGGCGTCGGCCGGTCCCAGCACGACGTAGGGCTTGTACAGCGAGTTGTGCTCGATGTCGGCGGCGATGGACGCGCGCAGCGTGGTGAGCTGCAGCTCGAACGCGTAGTGGTGGCCGTTGACCTCGATGCCGATGCAGAGCGGGATCACACGGTACTCCGGGCTCTTCGACTTCGGCGCGGCGTACATGTTGTCCACCTCCACGATCCGTCCGCCGTCGCCCACGCCGAAGTGCTCGACGACGGCGCGGAGCGTGCGGGCCAGGCTCGCGGTGTCGGGCACGGTGATCCGCGCGCCCACCGCGTCCACGATATCGCCGACGCGGTACCAGTCGCGGGGCGGAGCGCCGGGCCGGCCGCGGCTCATCCGGCCGACCTTGTCGATGAGGCCCTCGGCGTCCTTCGGGCGGCTGTTGTAGTCGACCGGGCCGTCGGTGGTGGCCCGGATGCGGTCGGCGATCGCGTTCAGCTGCCGGTCGACCTCGGGCTTGACCTCCTCGACGAGGCGGCGGGCGTAGTCGCGCACGTGGGTCATGTCGGCCTCGGTCGGGTGCGCGCCGACGTCCAGGGCCGGGTCGGTGGTCTTGAGCCGCTCGACGTAGACGTCCAGCCGGGTGCGCTCGACGCCGTCCACGACGACCTTGTTGACGTGCGGCGGCACCTTCTCGTACAGCGGGCCCTGGCCGGGGTGCTCCTCCAGGAACGCGGTCAGGTCGCCGCCGTACGGGGCCAGGGCGTCGCCGCGGCCCAGCTCCTCGATGTGGCCGAGGACCACCTCACGCAGGGCCGGGTTGCGCAGCGAGTTGGTGACGTTGAGCGGGTGCGGGTCGTCGAGCAGCTGCTCGACCACGTTGGCCAGCTCCGGCGCGACCGGCGCGACGCGCTCCTGGACCGCCCGGTGCGCGTCTAGGTTCGCCGCAGCAGGATCCGGCGCAGCTCCGGCTCGGACGGCAGGCTCGTGCCCGCCGCCCGGACCAGCCGCTCCGCCTGCTCCCGGGTGATCTCCCGGCTGTGCGGGGGCGGGGTCTCCGCGAAGCGCCGCGAGGATGTCGCCAGCTCGATAGTCATCGACCGGCGCGCCCCCGGCGTCGCCTCCGAGATCGTCACGCTCCCCGGCGCCTCGTGATACGTGTACGGGATCGCCGGGGTCTCCTCCACCGTGAGCACCACCCGGTCCGCGACCGGGCTCGGCGTCGCCGCCTCGACCAGCAGCGTCGTCCAGCCCTCGCGGCGGTCCCGCGGGCTCTCCGGCTCGATCGCCAGCACCCTCGCCCGGGCCCCGGTCCCATTGCCCAGCGCCATCCCCGGCTCGATGACGCCCCCCAGCGTCATGCCCGAGATCAGCAGGCCCCGGCCGGTCCAGTCGAACATCGTCTCCACCGAGAAGCGGATCACCAAGGTGGTCTCCCGTGCGGTCGCGAAGGGTGTCGGCGAGCGTCGCCGCCAGCGTGTCGTGGTCGGCGAAGGCCGCCGGGCCGAGCAGCAGCACCCGGCCGCCCTCCTCGGGCGGCACGAACGCGGCGACGCCCTGGCGGTCCAGGAAGCGGGCCTGCTCCACGTCGGTGACCACGCGGATCTCGATCCCGCGCAGGTCGACGCCGGCCCCGCGGGCGGCGTCGCGGGCCTGCTCGGCGGTCATCGGCAGGCCGTCGCCGCGCACCAGCAGGTCCTCGTTGCCGCGGGTGAGCCCCTCGGGCACGAACGGCCCCTGGTCCGGTGGCGGCGGGTCGTCGTGCAGGCGCCCGGTCAGCGCGGCCGGGTCGTCGTAGCCCTCGTAGCGCAGCCGCAGCTCGTAGCGGTCGTAGCCGAGGCGCTCGAGCCCCAGCACGTGCAGGCGCGCCCCGGCGGGCAGCACGACGTGGCCCTGGCCCTCGACGTGGTCGGGGTTCGCGCCGCCGATCCAGCTCATGGGGGTACCGCTGGGAGCATCCACGACGACGCGGACGGTGCCGACCATCGGGGCGGAGGCATCGTCGGCCGCCAGCCGGGTGAAGCCGTCCATCGTGACGTCGGCGTCGATGAGCCGCGGCAGGTCGGACAGCTCGGCCACGCCCAGCCGGCTCGGGTCGAGGTAGCCGTGCAGGCTCAGGTCGGCGGTCGACTCGCGCATGGCGTTTTGGATGCGGTAGGCGTCGGCGCGGTACGACTCCCGGTTGTACTCCCCGGTGCGCAGGTAGTGGTCGATGTCGTAGCCGGCGGTCCCGCCGTAGCGGCGGAGGGCCTCCTGCTCCTGCTCGGTCCAGCCGGCGGCGTGCTCGTCGCGGCGCGCGGCCACCCACTCGGGCGAGGCGTCCCGGAAGCCCTCGTCGACGAGGTCGAAGCGCGGGCCGTGGCTGGTCGCGAGGTCCAGGCCGATCATCGCCTCGTGGTGGGCCCGCCCCTCCGGCGTGGCGAGGAAGTCGTCGATGATCCGCTCGTAGCGGGGGGTGCCGCCGCGGGCGACGACGGCCTCGTCCATGGCCCGGGCGGCCTCGCGGATCGTCATGCCGCTGGAGTAGTCGGCCGTCTTGCGGTGCGCCTGCTCCCGCAGCGTGTCGTAGACGTCGCGCGGGCTGGGCTCGTTGCGGCGGTACTCCAGGTCCTGGCGCACCGCGTCCGTCATCCGCTGGACCTCTTCGGGCAGCGGCGGGCGCTCCCACCGGGCGAGCACCGCGTCGCGCCGGGCCACCAGGTCGCCGACCAGGTGCGCGGCCTCGCCGGCGGACAGCCCGGCCGCGTCGACCGGGCCGCGGATCTGCTCGTGGGAGAGGTCCCGCAGCGCGGCGATGGAGTGGTTGGTGTGCCGGGGCGGCGGCAGCGGCTCGCCGGACCGGTCGTGCAGCGGCTGCTGGCCGAGCCGCTCGGCGAGCAGCCGGTCCAGCTCGGTCAGCACGTGGTCGGGACGGCCGCCGGCGACCGCGGCCCGCGGCTCGGACGGGGCCGCGCCGTGGTCGGGCAGCGCCGCCTCGATGCGGTCGCGCAGCTGGTCGGAGCCCTGCAGCGCGAGGTCGTGGTCGCTGGTGAAGATGATGCGGTCCGGGCGGACGCCGGCCGCGTCGGGGCCCTCGTAGCGGCCCGCGCGCAGGAAGTCGCGGACACCCGTCGCGTCCACCTCGACGTGCGTGCCGTCGGCCAGCTCCACCCGCAGCAGCGCGGAGTCGCCGGTGCGGGCCATGCCCTCGGCCTCGGTGACGCGGTGCACGCCGACCACGCCGTCGATCTCGCCGGGGCGGCCCAACTCGGCGACGGCCCGGTCGAAGGCCTCCTCGCCGCGGGCCCGCGAGTAGGGGGTCGGGTCGCCGTCGGACACCCTGAACTCGGCGCCGCCGAGGTCGGTGCCGTGGAACCGGAACGCGTCGCGGGCCCGGCTGACGTGGTCGGCGACCGGCGTGTAGTGGCCGCTGTGGTTGTCCACGCTGACCAGCCGGCCGTTTTCGACCCGCAGCTCGCCGGCCGCGTGGACGTTGCCGCCGGCGAACAGGCTGGAGTGCTTCGCGTTGATCGCGCCGGCCTCGGAGAACCGCATCGCGTGGATCTCCTGGCCGTGCTCGCCCACCGCGAAGATGTAGTGGCCGTGCAGCGGCAGGCCCTCCTGGTCGTACAGCCGGCCGTCGATGACCCGGACCGTCTGGCGGGCCTGGGTCTCGGCGTCGAAGAAGGGCACGTCCTCGCGGTGGTCCTGCTCGATGATCTCGCGCGCCAGCCGGATCGGGTCGGCGTGCAGCCGCGGCCCGTCGACGACCGCCCGCGGCGCGGCGACCGGGTGCTCCGGGTCGGGCTGCGGGAAGTCGATCCGGGTGTGCTCGATGAGCCGCGCGGTGGCCGCGTCGATGCCGTGCTCGGCGTGCACGACGACCCGCGGCG